>CALWGE010000053.1 GCA_944378225.1 uncultured Merdimonas sp. | reverse complement strand
CGCAAGGTCAGCGTATTACCTTCAATCGCATTGGAATTATAGGTATACTCCACCACAAATTCTTCTGTAAGACGCTCAACCTCTCCTTCCGTCAATGGACGCCTGGTATCCAATTCTGCTTTCTTTCGGTCAATCATCTCCAACAGACTTTCTGCAGACCTATATCGACCATCCTCCGGTTTCTTTGCCTTTTCCGGAATCTTCCAACTACGCCCCACACGGATAACTCCCGAGATTTTTCCTTCTGAGCATAAAATTCGTACTCTTCTATCTGAAATTCCCCATTTCTCTGCCGCTTGTTTCACTGACATATACATAAGTATTTCACCTCTCTTAATTAATAATATATCCCATTATCGGAATAATAGCAACGCTATCGGAATAATATTTAGTGTTTATCGGAACAATACAAAAAATCCAGCAGATACCATTGCCTCTCCCGGATCAAAACTTTCACATTATTCACTGTTCTTTCCTCAGTAGTAGTAAAATCGTAGTTGCCTTCTGCCTTTTCTTCCCTGATTTTCCGCATTTTAGCCGCCAAAAGCCGCCAGGCAACTCTCTGTAACTCCTGTCGTAACAAATAAAACTTATTTTCATCATACGATAAAATCTTCCTATATTATTAAAAATATCATATAAAACCGTCTGATATCTGCCATTTATGAACACAAACAAAAATGAGATATAAAACAAGACAGACACTGTAAGATATGGTACGCTATATATCAGTGAAAATATACAGTAGGGGGAGAGTTATGCAATACAGATTGGATCGGTATGGGAACGCTGTCTCGCAGCTGGGTTATGGATGCATGAGATTCAGCAGGAAGCGGAATGGAATCGACTATGAAAAGGCGGAAAGGGAAGTACTCCTGGCAATTGAAGGCGGGGTCAATTACTTTGACACGGCCTATATTTATCCAGGCAGCGAAGAATGTCTGGGACGAATTCTGGAGGAAAACAAGTGCAGGGAAAACGTTTATATTGCCACGAAGTTTCCCCAATATCTCATTCGTTCCTCCGCCGCGATCGACAGAATTTTTCGAGAGGAGTTGTCGCGTCTTCGAACGGATCATATTGATTACTATTTGATGCATATGTTCACAGATTATGCAGAATGGGAGCACCTGAAATCCCTGGGGATTGAGGAATGGATCCTGCGCCAGAAGAACGAAGGACGCATTAGTAACATCGGCTTTTCTTACCATGGTGATACAGAAATGTTTTTGAAAATTCTGAATGCCTACGACTGGGATTTCTGTCAGATCCAGTATAATTATTTAGACGAACACACCCAGGCAGGAAGAAAAGGGCTTCAGGCGGCGGCAGAGAAGGGAATTCCTGTAATCATCATGGAACCGCTGCGCGGTGGAAAACTGGTCAATCTGCCGGAAAAGGCAAAGAAAATGCTTGCCTCTGAGAGCAAAGGGTATACGCCGGCAGAACTGGGACTTCGCTGGCTTTGGGATCAGCCGGAAGTGACCTGCGTACTTTCCGGCATGAATTCAGAAGAAATGGTCAAAGAGAATATCCGCATTGCATCAGAGGCCATGCCGGGACATTTGACGGAAGAAGATCAGAACATTGTTGAACGAATCAAGACGATTATTCGTGAACGCGAGAAGGTTGGATGCACGGGATGCAGATATTGTATGCCTTGTCCAAAAGGGGTGGATATCCCAGGGAACTTTTATTACTACAATCTGATGTATATGGAGAAAAAATCGTCCGCAAGGTTTGGGTTTGTGCAGAATATGGGATTGCGAAAGGATCCCGGCTTTGCATCGCAGTGTGTCGGATGCCGCAAGTGCGAGAAACATTGCCCACAGAATATTCCCATTTGTGATAAGCTCAAGGAGGCGGACCGCGAATTAAGACCTCTGCTTGAGCCTTAAGGGTACCTGACACCTTATATATACTTGACAGTATTATTTCTCTTATGAGCACCTTATTGAGAGGATCGGTTCCTCAGATGAGTATAAAAAAACATCTGCGGAACATACAACTGTCCCACAGATGTTTGAAAACAATCTGCTGCCGCATCTACGGCCCGGCCCCATGCCCAAACGGGTCATCGCCTGCTCAGTTTGTACTGTTGATCTCGCACCCTGATGAAACAGGGTGTAATGCAGTGCAAAGAGTTTAAATAGTTATATAATATTTTATGCCGGTTGTCAAGAAAATGTTCTTTGTCTGGCTATAAATATTTACTATGCAAATTTTTGGGGGCATGTCAATACTTCACACCCTTCCAGTACAGGGGCGTCATAACTTCTGCGATATCCGGCAGGGTGACATCCCGCAGGGCCCACCGCTTAAACTCCTCAAACCCAGTGCGGTCTACGATATAGCCGATATGCTCTTTACCGCCCGGAGCGTTGGGATCAATGTACTCTTTTACATAGTCGTAGGTATTGAGAATGATCCTGATAATGCTGTCCTCGTCCACCCACTTGATAAAGTCCTCACCCAGGCGCGGATTCTTTTTGCCGGTTCTGCCCAGCAGAGTGAGCCGGTAATATTTTTTATCACTGCGGGTCCAGGCCGCGTTGGGACATGCCAGCACACACTCGCCGCAGCCAATGCAGCGTCGCGCGTCGCGCCGGGGACGGAAATTTACCGGCGTCAGAGCTTCTACAGACTTCTTTTTGCAGGCTTTCACGCAGGCTCCGCAGCTGACACAGCGGTCCGCCTCAAACTGAGGCACTGTCATGCCCATGATGCCAAAGTCATGCATTCGTACCTTGGCACAGTCGTTGGGACAGCCGGTCAGGGCAATCTTGAAGTGGAGATCATTAGGGAATACCGCCTTTTCGATACGCTGAGCAAAGGCGGTGGTATCATAGCAGGCGTAAGGACAGACACGATTGCCCACGCAGGCGGTGATATTTCGGGTACCTGAGGCAGGATAACCGTGACCTGCCTCATCCTGATTGATATCCAGCCCGTCAATCAGGCTCTGAAGCGCCACGTTAACCTCCGGCATTTTTTCAAAGGGAATGCCGGGAATCTCAAATCCCTGACGGGAGGTAATGTGAACAGTGCCGTTACCGTAGGTTTCCGCAATTTTCTGAATCTCCCCGAGATATTTCGCATCCAGATGGCCGCCGGGCACACGGATTCGGGAGGCGGTCATACCACGCTCCTTAGTGACACGGAATGCGTTCTTTTTCAGTGCTTTTGTGTTGATATCCATGGTATCCCTCCTTAATCTGCCAGAAATTTTCCTTTGGTATAGTTGAACACCGGCCCATCCAGGCAGACATACGTATCGCCGATTTTACAGTGTCCGCATTTGCCCAGACCGCAGCACATTTTCCGCTCCTGAGAGATCCAGATGTTCGCCTCCGGCAGACCAATGCCCAGCAGTCCCTGTACAGAGAAACGCATCATGGCAGGCGGACCGACTACAACAGCCACTGTATTCCGCACATCTCCCAGTTGAATCTGCGGGATATACTGGGTTACCAGTCCTACATGACAGGCCACGTCCTCTTCCGCGCAGTCAACCGTAAGAATAACATCCATGTTCTTTTCCCATCGATTCAGATCATCACGGAAAAGAATATCGTGAGGCGTTTTGAAGCCGGCAATCAAGGTCATATGCCCCCTCTGTTCCGGATGTTCGGAAAAATAATCTACCACACCGCGGACAGGAGACAGTCCGGTGCCGCCGGCCATAACAATAATATCCCTGCCCCTGTAGTCGGATACATCAAACCCATTTCCATAAGGACCGCGCAGCAAAAGCGTATCACCCACGTAGCGCTCAAACACTTCATTGGTGACCTTGCCCACCCGCCGGATAGTCAGATCCACAAAGTTTTCACCAATGCCGCTGACCGAGATAGGAGCCTCTCCGTACTTAGGAATGGAAACTTCAAAAAACTGGCCTGGTCTGACCGTTCCGTGAAATTCCATACGAAAGGTATACTCAATTTCCGTGTGCCGGATGACCTCCAAAATCCTGGAGGGGAAAGGAATATAATCATTTTTTATCATTGCTCAGTCACCTCCGTCATAGCATTCTGCAATTTGTTGATGCAGCCCGAGAACGAGATGTACTCCGGACAGACATCGTCACACCGGCCGCAGCCCACGCACATGTGATAACCGTTGCGCTGCCTGTAATCCAGTACCTTGTGCAGCACCTTGAACCGCATACGCTCACCGTTCTTCTTCCGGTAACTGCCGCCGCCAGCCACATCGGTAAAGCCGTCCACCATACAGGAAGCCCATACACGGCGGCGTTCACCTGCCTTGCCGTTCTCACTGTAAAAGAGATCCTGCATGGTAAAGCAGGTACAGGTAGGACAGACAAAATTGCAGCGTCCGCAATTGATGCAGCGGCTGTCATATTCCTTCCACATACTGCTTTTGGCCACCTCTGCGGTGAGATTTTCCGGAATCTGCACGGTGACACTGTTTTCTTCCACATGACTCGGGACAACCGCCATCTGTGATGCCCCTGCGGCCTCCAACTGCTGCCCCCATGCTTCGTCTCTGCAGTCCACCAGGTAGGTGCCGTCGGGCTGGCAATCAATACTCATGTCGTAGCTGGCGCTTACATTGGTACCCATGCTGACACAAAAACAGTTTTCAAAAGAATGTGTACATCCCATCAGCACGATTTTGATATTTTCCCGCAGACGCTGATAATAGTAATCGGCGGGACCATTGTGCAGATACATATCGTCCAGCCGTTTGAGCGCGTGGAGATCGCAGCTGCGCAGGAAAATGACCGCCCCTTTTTTCGGGGCGTCCGCTTCTTTTGTTTCCCCTTCCGTAAAGAAAAACAGGGTCTGGGAAACGGGAGTCAGAATCTCTTTGAAGGAGTACTCCGACTTCTTATCGAATACGATCTCATCCACACAGTCGATCTTTCCGTAGCGGATACAATCTGTGTCCGAAAAACGACCGCCGCCGGAAAAAATACGGGGAGCATAGATATAATAATTGCTTTGCCATGTCTGAAACAGTGCGTTCAGCTGCATACTGGTAACACAAAAGCCCATGGATGTTCCTCCTTATGACAGAATTAATGTATACTCATTACGGAGAAAATAGCATAAAAACAGCAGGACTCATGTTGCGCACGCAACATAAATCCTGCATCATTTAAAATTATCACAAAAGTTGAAATTGATTCTTCTCGTACCATATCAGACCATCTGATTTCATGTGAGCAAGCTCCCGGGTTAAGGCGCTTCGATCTGCGCAAAGATAATCTGCCAGTTCCAGGCGCCCCAGAGGAATGCTAAAACGGAGGCTGTCATCTTCCGGCGCCTGACTCCGCAAATAAGCCAAAATCTTGCCACGCAGTGTCTTCTTGGAAATTACCTCAATTTTCTGCATCAGCTGGACATTTTTGTCGCTAATCAATTGTACCATATTCTCAATCATCCGATGATGGAAGGGACATCTCATTTCACAGGAATGAATGATTTTATAAAAAGGGAGAAACAGAACCGTGCAGTCGGTGGCCGCGCGAAAACTGACCTGCGCAAACAGATTGCTCCCGCAGGAAAAAGATTCGCCAAAGAGCTCATTTTCTTTCATAGTGACCAGAAGAGTCTGATCCCCTTCGGCGTCTTCTTTGATCATGTGGACCTTGCCGGACAGTATAACACCTACGGTGCGCACTTCATTGCTCTCCAGGAGAATAATTTCATCCCTTTTGTAGCTCTTCTGGAAACTTCCCATGCAGGCTAACATGGTTGAAAGATTTTCCTCCCGGATACCGGTAAACAATGGAAGTAAGACAAGTTTATGCAATTCAATCTTCATGAGGAAACCACCTCTCTTTGCACCAGTATATCATTTTCTTATTTATGTGACAATCGCAACATACAATTTTGCCTGGATGAGTTATTCTGATAAAAATAGGATTGATATGAACAGAAAGGATGTGTGATAATGACGTACACGGAAAAAATTGATCTCCTGGAACAGAAAATGATGATGTTTAACCATCATGATCCCATGCGTATCCAGCACCTGATGAAAGTACATCGTTTTGCTCAGATGATTGGCCGCATGGAAAAACTGGACGCGCATACTCAGTTTGTCACCGAGTGCGCCGCTTTGGTTCATGATATCGGAATACGGCCGGCAGAAGAAAAGTATGGCCGGAGTGACGGAAAGATTCAGGAACAGGAAGGCCCTGCATACGCCCGTGTCATGCTGGAAGAATTGGGTATGGAAGCGGAAGACATCGAACGCGTTTGCTATTTGGTCGGTCACCACCATACTTATTCAAATATAGAAGGAATTGACTATCAGATTCTTGTGGAAGCAGACTTTCTGGTAAACTTTTTTGAGGATCATTTAGCAAAACCTGCTGTAAATACCGTCTTTCATAAAATTTTCCGCACAGAAGCGGGAAAAGAACTCTGCAGACTTTGCTATATCGAAGACTGAAAAAGTATGGTTATGGAAAAGCAGAGGAATTTGACGATGAAAAAACCTGAAATTAAAATTACGCTGATAGACCAGAAAGGGCACCTGGGCTGCCATCGCGGTCACCGAATCGGAGATACCTTCGATTTTGATACGGAAAGAGGAAAACTGTGTCCCATGGCAATGCATGTTGCGTTCCCGTATATTGATATCCTCCGGTATGGCGGCAAACTGCCGGGACATCCGGAGGGCAGCGCTGTTTTCTGTTGCCCGGATGTGGATGTGATCAATGTATTCAAAATTGAAATACAGGACAACTGATGTTCACTTATTTATAAAATCTCCTTCAACTTAGATATCGTATAGGCGTACGAATATCTAGCCTTTAAATTCCATATCAAATGCTGGCGCAACATCCAGCGCCAACCTTCCTTTGCTAAAACAAAACCATGATTTCTCAAATGGTCATCTGTATTAGAAACCGCCATATTAAATACAATACGCTTCCATAATTCTAATAAATCTTTTTTAGGAGTGGCACCATACTTTCTTATCAATGATACAAGTTCCAGATAACTGGAACCATCGGCCGCATTCGCCCCATCATTCTTTCCCAGAAGCGTCATTGCCGATGCAAAATGAATTCTCCTCTCCCCATCTCTGTCAAATCGTTTTACCAAATATCTGCCATATTTATTTACCTCTTTTTGCTCTGCCGCGCGTCCGAATATTTAAATCCTGTAATTTCCTTCCAAATTCATCATCTTTAGCAATCAATTCAAAATCTTTGTCCATTCCACCAAGCGCATGTAAAACAGCTGCATACGTTCCTATCGACACCGTCGCAGTACCCTTTTCTACAGCCCATAATGTTGCGCGGCTAATCCCAGCTCTTTCGGCAACTAATTCCGTCGCAAGAATCCGGTCTGCCTCCCCTTATATAGTTAAGGGAGTTTATAGTTAAGGGTGTCAGGTACCATTACAAGCGACTGATGATTTAAAAGACTTTTTATTAAAAAATCGACTTATTTCAAGATGATACCTGAATAATCTTCGTATTGCCTTTACATACCCGCTTTCAAAAAAATAAAAAAATTATGTTTTTGAAAGCGACGCCTTGCATATACTATTTTCAGACTGTATAATAAGAGCAACAATCAGTTTCAAAACTCAATAAAAATTTAATTTTTGAAAGTGGGTGTAGCTATGAAAACGATAGTGAGAAAAAATTACCTCGATAGAATTATCGAGTTGAATGGTACGCCTGACATCAAAATCATTACTGGCATCCGTCGCTCTGGTAAGTCCAAGCTGATGCAGGCATACATGGAATACCTGAAAGCAAATTGTGAAAACATCAATATCATCGTCATTGACTTCATGGATTTGGAGTTTGAAGAAATCAAGGAATATCATGCCCTCCATTCCTATGTGGAGCAGCATTATGTGGCAGGCAAAACCAATTACCTCTTTGTTGACGAAGTTCAGATGTGCCCTAAGTTCGAGTTGGCTATTAACAGCCTTTACTCTAAAGACAAATATGACATCTATGTGACTGGTTCCAATGCTTTCCTGCTAAGTGCTGATCTGGCAACCCTCTTTACCGGTCGATATATCGAGATTCATGTTTTCCCGTTTAGCTTTAAGGAATACTGCCAATACTATGATGATGTCACCGATAAGGATAAGCTCTTTGACGAATATTCCTTCAAAGGTGGTTTGGCTGGTTCCTACGCTTATCCAAATGACAGGGACAGAACTACCTATATCAAGGAAGTCTATGAGACCATTGTTACAAGAGATCTTGTGCAGAAATACGCTTTACCTGATACAACCGTCTTACAAAGACTGAGTGAGTTCCTGATGGATAATATCAGCAATCTGACTTCTCCGAACAAGGTCAGCCAGCTTCTGAATGCCAATGATGTATGCACAAACCATGTAACAGTGGGAAAATACATCAAATATCTGTGCAACGCCTTTGTTTTCTATGATATTAAGCGATACGACATCCGTGGCAAGAAGTATTTGGAAAGCTCCGAAAAATTCTATCTGTGCGATACAGGTATTCGCTATGCTATCCTGGGCAGCAGGAACATGGACTATGGCAGAGTTTATGAAAATATGGTTTGCATTGAGCTTTTGCGCCGTGGTTATGATGTTTACGTCGGAAAGCTGTATCAGAAAGAGATTGATTTTGTAGCCCAAAAGGGCAGCGAGAAAATCTATATCCAGGTCAGCGACAATATTTCCGGTCAGGAAACCTTTAAAAGAGAGTGTTCTCCGCTGTTGCAGATTCGAGATGCGTATCCGAAAATGATTATCGCAAGAACCAGACATCCAAAGTACAGCTATGAGGGTGTTGCGATCCACGACATTGCAGAATGGCTGTTGCAGGAATAAGAAAACTAATCATTCGGGAAAGTTGGTAAATTAAAAAATGGCTATAAGTCCAGTAAACATGAGGGTTATTTAATGTATTTAAGTTAAGGGTGTCAGGTACCATTAAGATATGGGATTTCCTTAGCCAAGCCATCTTCTTTCCCGGTGGGCAAGGTCAATTTTATGCAGATTGATCCCATGACTTTTACCGAATTTCTATTGGCCAACGGGGAATGAGAACCTGGCGCACTATCTGGATACAGTAAACTCCATTGAGCCGATCCCTGACGCCTTCTTTAATCCTCTGTATGAAAAGCTGAAGATGTACTACGTGACCGTCGGTATGCCGGAACCCGTCAAGATGTGGACGGAAGCAAGGGATGTGGAGGCCATGCAGGAAGCCCTCTCCGGGATTATCGGCGCTTATGAGCGTGACTTTGCCAAGCACCCCAATATCAGCGAGTTTCCCAAGATTTCCATGATCTGGAAGTCCATACCGTCCCAGCTGGCGCGGGAAAACAAAAAGTTTATCTACAAGGTAGTCAAAGAATTGTTCCCGGATCAGGTCAAACTCCGTGTCCGGTTCTCACTGAATAATCTGAAACTGGATGAGGATGTGCTGAATATCCCGCTGTTTATGGCGGATCAAACGGATCGGCTGATTGGTTTGGCAATGGAGAAACAGCTAAGATAACTCACATTGACCAATTTTTCTCCACAATTTGAAAAATCATTGAGCGATTTCAAGCTGCGTAGTATGATAAAGATGCAATGAAACAGAAAGAAGTGGTGTCGAATGGCAAAACGCAACGAAGTATGGCTCCATGCAAAGCCAGTGGATTGCGACGTATGCATGAAGTAAAAATTGTCGCATCATCAATACGCTGGCTTTGCTGCTTGGCGAACATTTCAAGGAGGCTACTAAGCCATGACGTACCAGATCGGCAATCCACTCTGCAGCTTTTACATCTGTCTTACGTCCGGGAATACCTTTAATATACTGAGCATTTACAACCATTATCGTAATACATCATTCTTCAAATATGTTATATACAGGTTTCCAATAAGAGCCTGTACTTTCCATAGCAACCATCTCACAATCCGTTTCTTTCAACCACGAAACTAATTGGATAATATCTTCCGTCATAGTTGAAGACTGGCGGGTTTCTTTTTTCTGTCACTCGTAACAACACAGGCTACCATCATATTTTTATGAATGTCAATTCCTCAACACCGCTTATACAATCCTTCCATAAGACAAACCTCCTTCGCATAAGCCGATGCAGCTCTTTGCTTAATTGTTGGCTGTACTGCGTCCTCATCAAGAACCGATAGAAACAAAAAGTGGTACACCTAAGGAGCTGAATATAAGTCTGTTGCACGGGCTTGTAAGCACCAATCCCCTTCCGACCTTACTCAGCACCTTTAGTATACCACTATCTGGAATATAGCCAGAATCCTGTTTTCATTTATTGTGATAAGATTTTCTCATGATTATCTGTTGCAAAATCATAACCATCTTTATGTCATTTGGATTCCTATTTTCTATTCATTTAAAAGGACACTAACCCGATATTTTCCCGGCACAGAAGCTGCCGCAAAGGCATCCTGTATTCTGTCCAGAGGGAACTTTTCCGGCTCCACCAGCTTGGACATATCCACAGCTCCTGTATTCAGAAGGCGGGCAGCCTCAAAAAAGTCTTTCATGTCTGCTCCAAAGGTTCCGATAAGCTCTATTCGGCGATAATGAAGTTCATTGGAATCCGTTTCAATCCGCGGTGCCGGATAGCCCGCTGCAAAAAGCAATACTCTTCCGTCTACTTTCTTCAGCATCTGAACCGCCTGCGTATTGGCACCTGTATTTCCCACTGCCACAATGACCGCATCTACTCCCTTACCGTCTGTAAGCTCTTTCACCTGTTCCACCGGATCTCCAGCGGATACATCCACAACCTCAAAGCCCATGGCCCGCGCCGTCTGAATCTTCTTTTCCATAAGCTCTGTTACAATTACCCTACAGTTTCTTGCCTTGGCAGCCTGTGCATTTACAAGCCCCATCGTTCCCGCTCCAATGACTACCACTGTTTCAAACGGCTGCAGTCTCAGCTTATCGACGCCCTTGCATACAGTTGCCAGAGGCTCCAGAAAAGCTGCCTCGCTGGGATCCAGATCCGGGTTCATTTTTACCAGCGTTCTTGCCTGACGCACATTGTAATTTGCGAAACCAAATTTTCCCCTGTATCCATCTTCTGAAAGATTCTTATAATCCGCCCCGGTACACATGCTTTCCTGTCCTCTCCGGCAGGCTTCGCATTTTCCGCATGAATCATAGGCAACTGCCACATGATCTCCGGGCTTCAGATCCTTTACATCTTCTCCTATGGCCATGACAATTCCGGACTCCTCATGACCTCCGGCCATAGGATAACCCTGATGCTCCCTCAGACCCAGCCACTGTCCATAGTCTGTGGTACAAATATTGCATGCCAGCTGTTTTACCAGTACATCATCCGGACCCATTTGGGGAAGATTTCTTTCACGTACCTCTGCATGACCCTTTTCCGTTAAGACAGAAAATCTCATTTTTTTAATTTCTTCCATAACAATTCCTCCCTTACTCCAGACATGCTCTGTAAATAGCCAGAACATCTTCCTTATAAAGCTGCTTGAAGCTTCCCACCGGACCGTTCATACAGCATTTTTCTGCCATTTCTTCCAGGCGGCTTCCATCAATTCCTGCTTCCTTTAACGTAACCGGCACATGGACAGAGCGGAAAAATTCCTTTGTTTTTTCAATGCCGTATAATGCCAGCTCTTCTTTCTCAAGAGCAGGATCTGCATCCCAGACACGCACTGCATATTGAGCAAAGCGATCTACATTTTCCTTATATACATAGGTCATCCACTGCGGAATAATGATGGAAAGGGTTGCTCCATGTGCCGTATTGTAGATACCGCTGATCTCATGACCCATCATATGGCTTCCCCAGTCCTCGATTCTTCCTGTACCTAACAGTCCATTCTGTGCCCAGGGAGCTGCAAGCATGATTTCTGCACGGGCTGCATAATTTTTTCCATTCTCCATTACCTTCGGCAGATTCTCAATGACTGTTTTCATGGTAGCTTCACACATTCTGTCTGTATAATCTACATCCGGCTCCTGTGTAAAATAACGCTCTACCACATGTGAAAAAATGTCCACGCCGCCTACAGCTGTCTGATAGGGCGGAAGTGTATAAGTAAGCTCCGGATTCAGGATTGCAAAGGACGGACGCAAAATAATGTCTGCAATATGCCGCTTAATCTGACCGTCGTCATTTGTCATAACGGAGGTATCACTGGCTTCACTGCCTGTAGCCGGAATTGTTGAGATAACGCCCAGCGGAAGCATCTGTGTGATCGGTGTTTTATGTTCAAAGAAATCCCAGACATCTCCATCATATAAGGCTCCCAAACCAATTGCCTTAGCGGAATCCATAACACTTCCGCCTCCTACTGCCAGGATACAGTCAATGCCCTCCTTCTTACAGATCTCCACGCCCTTTCTTACCAGGCCAACCTCCGGATTCGGCTTTACGCCTGTTAATTCAATCACCTCCAGGCCTGCTTCCTTCAGAGAATCCATAATCACATCATAAAGACCGCACTCTTTAATGTATCCCTCTCCGTAATGATGAAAAAGAACCTTATTTCCCAGTCTCTTCATATTTTCACCAACGGTTTTTTCTGTTCCTTTTCCAAAAATCAGTCTTGTTTTACAATCAAAAATAAAATTCTGCATATTTTTTTCTTCCTTTCACTGTCTTTTCATCAAACACGGTTTACTCCGCCAAATAACTGTACGTAATGGGCCAGCGCAGCCTTCCATCCAGCTGTCCCCTCTACAATCGCGTCATAGAGATTTGCATTCTTATTTCCAAATTCCCCCAAGTCCGCATCTTTTTGAATGCTGTCAAAATCTACGCCCAAGTATTTTCGTAACGTGTCCATGCCTCCTGCGCTCAGATCTGTAAAGAGATTAATCTTCTGAATGCCTGTCTCTACCGCTCGTTTTAAATTGTCATCACCGGTTCCTGAGCCTCCGTGTAGAACCAGCGGAATCTCAATGCTTCTATGTAAATCCGCAAGCAAGTCAAACTCCAGATGAGGTGTTCCTTTGTATACTCCATGAGAAGTTCCTACTGCAACAGCCAGGCAGTCAATCCCGGTCTCAGCAATATAGCTTAAAGCCTCTTCCTTTTTTGTCAGACCGGAGTCTCTCGTCTCTTCATACTCAAAGCCAAAGCCCACATGTCCCAGCTCTGCCTCTACAGATACTCCCACCGCGTGAGCGATTTTTACAACCTCCTTGACCTCTCTCACATTTTCCTCATAGGGAAGCGTGGAACGATCAATCATAACGGAACTGAATCCATTGCGAATAGCCAGCATGACCTCTTCAAAAGGTCCTCCATGATCCAGGTTGAGCGCTGCCACTACATTGGGATATTTTCTTTCATAAAAACGGGCAATATATCCAATCTCTTCGATTCCATGACAGCCTGCACCATCCAGGATAATGGGTGCTTTTAATTCATCTGCAACCTGAAATGCCGCTTCAATAGTTTTATCATTAAATACATTGGGCGCTGCTACGCCATATCCTTCTTTTTTTGCTCTGCGCAAAAGTTCTCCCATAGGAATAATCATTTTTCTGCAACCTCCTCTATACCAATTCTGTTAAAACAGTCCTATTAAAGATCCTACCATACTGAGTCCCAACAGGAAAAATACCACTCTTCCAAATTTCTGTCCTCTTTTGCGGAAGAAAGTGTAAATACCAAGCACTAATGCCAGCGGCAGAAGACCGGGAAGAATACTGTCCAGAATCGCCTGAACAGACGTCTCCGTTCCTCCCATCGTAAACGTAATGGGAATCTCTAGCGCCACACTGCTTGCGGAAAGCGCTCCCACCATGAACAGACCGAGAATGGAGGATCCCATAATAAGCTGCTTAATCCATCCGCCCTCCAGCAGCTTAGAAATAGCTTCACGACCCAGACGATAGCCCAGCTTAGAAAGATACCATCCTTCAAGAAATGGTACTAAC
The DNA here is from genome assembly GCA_944378225.1 of uncultured Merdimonas sp. Classification (GTDB taxonomy): domain Bacteria; phylum Bacillota; class Clostridia; order Lachnospirales; family Lachnospiraceae; genus Laedolimicola. The sequence goes on along the minus strand of CALWGE010000053.1, from coordinate 6,077 downwards.
GCAAACAGGAAGCAGATAAAAAATCCTGCAATTCCTCCCTGCATACTGAAGGAAGCTGCAATAGAGAAGAATAACGGCTTCCAGGTTCCCCAGTCAATCGTATCTCCGATGCCTGCCATAGGTCCCATCAGACCTGTTTTTACATTAATAATCGTTTCATCTGAAATATCCTTTCCGATTGCTTTCTCTTCCTCCAGAGCCATAGCAACACCCAGAAGTGAAGATCCCCAGATACCCTGACTGTTAAAGAAATTCAAATGTCTCTGAAGGGCTGCCACATATTCCTCTTTCTTCGGATACAGCTTTTTCAGCACACTGCTAATCGCGTAGCAAAAGGAAACCGTCTGCATACGTTCATAGGAATTTGAAATTTCACAACAATTGTACCAGCGCGTATACGCCTTTTTAATATCCTTTTCTGTCAGAACAGATTCCCTTACTTCATTCTGCAACATTTCTGCCATTCCTCTCTCCTCCTTTTATCACTCATCATCATCGTCGTCATCATCGTCCCTGTTTGCACCAACCCCTACAGTCTGCAGAATATCATTCTTGTTCTGATTGCTGATCAGCACAACAAGAACTGCAATACATACGCCAAAGACTGCCGCTGCCATGGTATTGATACCCAGATATTTCACTGCGAAAAATCCAATAAAGAAGAAGGGAAGCAGCATCTTCTGTCCGATTACAAAGAGCAGAATTGCAAAGCCAAGAGCCGGAAGTACGCCACCGGTAACAGAAATTCCATGCATTACCCATTCAGGAAGGTATCCAAGCAGGGACTCCAGCGCATTTGCTCCAAAATAAACTGCCACGAATACTACCGGGAATCTCATAACAAAGCCTGCTGCCAGCGGATAGGTAAATGCGCAGCGGAACAATCCCTTTTCATCACCATCAGCCGCATACTTGTCAGCCAGATGTGCCCATCTTGCATTAACCGTTCTTCGCAGCTGATCAAGGAATGTTCCTAAAAGGCCAAACGGAACTGCCAGAACCACGGCTGTCTCCGGTTTAGCCCCTGCAAGAAGTGCCAGCGGAATGGAAATGACACCTGCAAAGCATTCATCTGCCGGAATATTGGCTCCCGGAGAAATCAGACCCACATACACCAGCTCAATCGTTGCACCGATAATCATAGCCGTAGGGATATCTCCCATTAAGATACCAAAAGGCAGTGCCATTACCAACGGCTGCTTCAATACATAGTGAAATGTGTACCCCCAGCAGCCAGAGGCGAACCAAAACCATAACCCCGCAAAAATTGCTACTACTAAATTCATACTTCAAACCTCCTTTATTTTTCTTTGTATTTTTTGACAATTTCCTCATATGAAAGTCTCGTGTCCTCTGGAACAATCTGAATGGCCACCTCACATCCATTCTGATGAAATTTCCCCAGAAGTTCCATTTCACTTTCATTCAGTGAAACCGCCTGAAGTATCACTTTACGGTCTGCCGTCTTCGCCACACCACCAATCTGAATATAATTCATAGGTACGCCCTGCTCATACAATTTGTAGCATGTGGGAATGTCCTTAAAGAGAAGCAGTACCCTTCCCTCTGTTCCTAACTTATTTTTATCCCACAGACGTTTTGCTTTCTCAATCCCATACACCTTTACCTTGACGCCTGCAGGTGCAGCCGCCTCGTACATTCGAATCATAAATTCATCGTTTGCCAGGCTGTCATCCACAACAACAATCTTTGTAATATTAAAAATCTTTCTCCATTTTGTAATTACCTGTCCATGAATCAAACGACTATCCACACGAATCAAGCTAATTTCTGCCATATCCTACTCCTTTCCCAATACAGTTTCCATATCTGTTATTTTACTTTTTGTACCCTCTATAAGAGGCGTGATGATTTCTCCAACTGAATATTCCTGCCGAAGCTCATCTGCCAATATCAGCATATCCATGCTGAGTCCGCTGACAGCCCGAACCTTTTCTGTTCTGCTCAATATTCCGGCTGTATAAAAGGTAGAACCTCCTCGAATATCTGTAATCAGAAGAAACTCTTCTTCCTTCCTCTGCTCCATATACTCTTGCGTCTCTCTGATATATTCCTTAAGCGGACAGTCCGGATGCAGAGGGAAGCACTTGATATTTTTTAAAGGACCTACAATCAGCTCCGCGGATTTTACTAATTCTGCTCCCCATTCTCCATGTGTCAAAAGTAAAATTTCCATGCTGTCTCCTACTTTCTTATAAAATGTCCTTTAAATAAATAGCATCGCTGTCCGGCACCATCTGAATTCGAAGATCTATACCATGATTCAGTAAAATTCCAAGCTTTTTTCTTTCTTCTCTGGATACAAATACATGATCATAAATCTTCTCCTTCCCCATCTCACAGGGAAGTCTGGAGATACTGACTCTTTTTAACCGAATTCCGTTTTCATACAGTTTAAAGAGTGTATCTACGTCCGGTACAAGCAGCAGAGTGATTCCTTCCTGTTCATAAATCCCATTGATTCCCTCATCTACGCTCCAAATCTTCAGCAGTATTTCATCCGGAATTGTCTTCTCCAATAGGGTCTTCAGGATTGGGTCGGAAGCAAAAGCGTCACTTAAAACATCTACCCGCTTCACCTTCAAAAGCTTGATCCATTTCATAAGCACCTGTCCATGAAGCAAGCGATCGTCTACACGAATCATCTCATATTTCAGCATCCCTTCCGTCTCCCTTCCCCTTTAATCTTCGCTGTCCTCTGAACGGTCGGAAAACAATTCTCTGGCACTTACTACACCTTCCACTGCCGCTTTCATGCATATCTGCTTTAATTCCTGCAGTGCGCAGGTTTCTCTGCTTTCAATAGCCTCCAGCAGCATTGGCATATTTAATCCGGCTACGCATTCCACAGCTTCCTTTTTCGTACAGATTGAAGAAACATTCCAGGGGCTTCCTCCCAGAAGATCCACCAGTACCAGTACACCTTCGCCCTGATCCAGCTCCTCCGTCTTTTTCTCTACCTCCTCCCTGAGCTTGTTTACATCGTCGCTTTCCTCCAGTGTCAATGCTTCTACTGTTTTCTGATGGCCGATAATTAACTCAATACTTTTTATCAGCTCTCTGCTGAATCTTCCATGTGTTACAACTAACAGGCCTACCAAAATATTCACCCCCAACTTTTTTATTGATACTTATATATAGAGCAAGTTTCATGCCAGTTTTTTGTGCCACAAAAAAAGGAGCATTTTTCAAGAAAATACTCCTTTTTCCGCACAGTGTGCCAATTATTTTCTATTGTGCCATTTCTGCTAAAAACAATTCCACTAAATAGGAAATTTCTTCCGGAGGAACTGTTACCCCAAATTTGTGCTGTATGAACACGAATTTATCCTCTATGGCCGAAAATACCTTTTCTTCTCTTTTTTTCAGTTCCTCCCAGCCACGATACGGAAGGGTTTCTCCTTTCATCAGACGCTCTATCATGCAGCAGACATGTATAATAAATCTTGTAGCTGTTTTCTGATCTAGATTAATCCCTATTTCTTCTATAATATCATCATAAATACCCGATACCAGTGCTTCTGTTTTTTCCGCGTCCAGAAATTCCAGAAATTGCTTTAACGGCTCCACCAAAAACCTTCTGTCTGAGGAAATGATATCTTCCGTCTGCCTTTTTCCTAATTCTGAATGCACCAGAAGTTCCTCCAGATAAGAAAGACCGCTTCCCATAACCAGTGATTCTATCGATATGTAGGGAACATTGCTCAATTTTAAATCCACAGTTCCGACAACGGCAATGACATCCGTGATCCCCTGCTTCCGAAGCTCTGTCTGCGCACATGCTACGTCTGTTATATCCATATTTTTTATAACTACATTTTCTATCTTTCTTTCCAGAAGAACTCTCTGAATCATCTCCTTAATTCTTTTCGCTGTTCCCATTCCTGAGATACAGGTTGTGATCACGGTTCTGGGTTCCTCATCCTGGGCTCCTTCCTCCTGAAACAGACGTAATCTTCTTATTTTATTTAAATCCGCCTGAAGCTCTTCAATCTCTGTTCCTCTCAAAAGCGTCTTTCGGACAGCCTCAACCACTGTAATCGTTGTGACCATATCTACCGTCAGAACATTCTGGCCATTTTCCTCACTGATAATTTTTCCGAAACCGCTTAAGGAACCCATATCTGTCAGAAGAAGAACGCCCTTTCCCTCATCCAACTCCTTACAAAGCTTCGTAACCTTTTCCAGTGTTTCCTCTATGGAGCTGTTCAGAGGCATATTAACAGCCTTGCAAATTTCTGTATCAAACAGCGTATTTGCCACATCTGCCATACTGCTGGCCGTACTGTCTCCATGAGCCAGTACAATTAAGCCAATTTTTCTGAAATCCTCCTCTTCATCCCTTTCGCATAAGAAAATGGTCAGAATCCAAAGTTCCTCATCAGGAATCAAAAATCCCAGCCCTTCCTCCAGAAGCTTCCGCATAAGCTTTGCCGTCTGAAGTTCTCTGGGATAGCCAATCGCAATATCCTTCAGGCTTTCTGTTTTTGCAGGCTCCTGTGTCTCCAAACGCTCCATCATATAATTTACATGGAGCTTCAATCCCAGTTTCATTCTCTCAGAGAGCTTTCTTCCCAGCTTCAGTTCCGCAAAATACAGGGCATCCTCCACAGCATCATTTACCTTTGGATCAATGCTGTTCAGAATATGATTTTTCCCATTCTGTATCTGTGCGTCCTGGTATTTTTTTATCAGGGCTCCCGTATAATTCTGAAGATAATTTCCTATATTATCCTTAATTTCTCCCCCACTTTTTCCCTGTTCCTGAAACTCGTTATATTTCTGTATAATTTCAGAAAATACGCTTTCTCCATCTCCCTTTGTTTTCTCCTCCGGGCTTCCTGTAATCACATGATAGTCGTCATAATGTTTTAAAAGCTCTACCAGATAATTCTGGCCGGTTTTGATGTCTGACATCAAAATATTTTCATTTAAGGCCTCCCTGCGAATTTCCAGCCGTTCCCAGCCGCGTACCTTATATTCCAGAAATCCCCTGGCGCAAATCATCTGAATATCCGCGCGAAGCTGTCCGATATTCCCGGGGCAGCTATATTGCAGAAGCCTTACCAGAACCTCCTTGGATATATACATGGGAATTCCGATATTCTTCTGCTCCAGCCGGAAGAAATACTCGATAAGCTCCAATCTTTCTTCTATAGGACGTTCCTCCAGCGAAGGAAGCGTCACTACTACAGGCATTCTTCGTAAAAAGGTCTGCAGGAGTGTCTCTTCAATATTTTCTGTGGTTGCGCCCATAATCAGTACGTTGGCTCTTCTCTCCCGATCCGGTTCTCCCAATCTCCGGTACACGCCCCGATCCATAAGCATAAACAACATTTCCTGACCATCCGGGGGCAGCCGGTGAATCTCATCCAGAAACAGGACTCCTCCATCAGCTTTTTCTACCAATCCCTCACTGTCTCTGTCCGCTCCCGTAAAGGCGCCCTTTTTATAGCCAAACAGCTGAGCCAGAATCAATTGAGGGTTCTCAGCATATTCCGCACAGTTGAATACAATCAGTCTGGCTTTTTCATCTAAAGCCTTTACAGCTTTTCCATATTCATAAATTCGTTCCACTAGCATTGTTTTTCCTGTGCCTGTGGGCCCAAGGAAAAGCGTCCGAAGTCCTCTTGGCGGATACAAAATGGCTGCCTTGGCCTGCTCAATCTGCTTTTTCAGGGAACCCTCCTGTCCAATCATAAAGAAGAAGGAAGGTTCTTTTTTCTCTTCCTCCTGACACTTGTCATATTCTTCCCGCTCCACATACCGTACAGGACGTCCGGGCAGCTTTATGACTCTTCCCTCCCGCTCCAGCTCATTCAGCTTCCGGCTGACATTTGCCCGGTCAATGCCCGTAAGCTCTGCCAGTCGCTGTGCATCCAGGCCTTCTGCTTTCCCACTCCCCGAATAGGATTTCAGTTCTTCATAAATTCTTTCTTTCCTGTCCATAAGTCCTCCTGTTTTCAGTCTGTCCAGAACAAGTCAAGACCACCGGCTTAGCCGGTGGCTTGTTCTGCCCCTGTAAGGGGCTGTTACCTGCTTGCGCCCGGAAGGCG
>CALWGE010000052.1 GCA_944378225.1 uncultured Merdimonas sp. | reverse complement strand
CTTGCTGATTTCTTTTCTGGTCAGGCCCATGCGCTGCCGCAGAACCTCTCCAAGTATCATTCCTCCCTCTTCCGCCGACACCTGCCTGGAAAGTCTACGCTCCATGGGAATCCTCCCCTGCATGCCCGCCTGCAGCACCTGCCATTGTCCCGTCCAGGAACCGTTCTACTGCTTCATTAAATTTCTCATAGGCTCTGGCTGCGATAAAATGATCCCCCTCAATGAATTGAAGTCTGGCCCCGGCAATGCTCCCGGCAATCCGCCTGGTCTCTTCTTCCTTTATCATATCTCTCGTGCCCGCAATAACCAGAACAGGCACCCGGATAACCGAAAGCTCCCAAGGCCGAATATTCGGATCATGAACCATCAGCCCTAAAAGCTCGCTCTTTTTCTCGGCCTTTTTGGACAGTCCGGAAAAAAGCCGGGCTGTCCAATACCCCAGCTCAATGGGGATCTGGACAGCTTTCTTCACGCCTCCTGCATTCAGATTTCCTCCGTTCAGAATCAGCGCTTCCAGTTTTTCCTGATATTTCATGGCAAACCGCATGGCAATATTGGCGCCGTCTGAAAAGCCCAGAACAACCGCCTGTTCAATCTTCTGCTCTTCCAGAAAATCATTCAGATCATCCGCAAACTGACTGATGGTAAAGGGCGCTGTCCCTCTTGGAGATCTTCCGTGTCCTCTTGTATCCACCGCAATTACCCTGTACTTTTGTGAAAAGTACGCAATCTGATGTTCAAAATAATTTCCGTTTTCTCCATTCCCGTGAAGCAGTATCAGAGGCATTCCCTTCCCTTTTTCTCTGTAATAGAGCTGAATCTTTTTCCCGGCTTTGTCCAGCATAGCTCTCCTCCCTCTTCCCTTCCGTTCCATGTCACATATCGCTTTTTACTATTTCTGATTTCCTTTTTCTCTTTTCCTGATACATCCTTTTATCTGCCAGGCTCATTAATTCTTCATAGTTTTGTCCTTCTGACGGATAGTAGGAGTACCCCATGGAAAACTCCAGCGTTTCTTTCTTATTCAGGTCTGACCGAAGAAATGTGAATACGGTTCCACGCATCGCACTCAAATCCCCGATAACACCGTCCACTTCTTCCTTTCTGTCATAACCGTAAAGCATAATTATAAATTCGTCACCGCCCAGTCTTGCACTGACAGAGTGTTCTTCAGGAAGAGCTGACAGAACAGAAGCTATTTCCTTCAGATACTCATCTCCAGCAGAATGGCCATATAAGTCGTTAATACGTTTTAAGCCATCCGCATCCAGCATGACAATTGCAGCTTCTTTCATAACAACCGGATTTTCAAAGCATTGTTCTGCATTTTCCTGCATTCCTCTGCGATTTAACAGTCCTGTTAAAACATCTTTGAAACTATCATTTTTTATCACTCTGATTCGGTTCCACCATGAAGACACATCATCGAGATAATATATTACGCTCTGGTTATCTGAATATTTTTTCATTTTGAGATACATAACCTGTCCGTCTTTTTCGCACCGGTATATATCCTGATTGCGATCAACACAGTTTTTCTGAATCTCTTCTATTTTTTTCAGAACCAGATCTTTTTCAGTGTCAAAGGATTCTCCATCCGCCCAGTCTATTCCCAAAAGGTTTCTCATCCACTGATTTAAAAACAGCTTTTTGTAAAACGAATTATATTCAAATACTCCCAGCGGCATCTGGCCGCTGTTTACAATATCCAGCATTCGTTTGTTATCAAACCGTATGCTCTGCAGCAATTGATTGATGTAATAAATCAGGGTATTAAAACTCCAGAATACGGGTATCAATGCTCAGTTCCTCTAAATCTCCCTGTTCTATTTTCTTTAATTTTTCATTCAGAGCAAGCAGATTATCTACAATATGACGATTTATATATCTAATAAAAAGGCGGATGACACTGATAGTTGCCAGCAATATGCCCGTCAAAAGGATCACCGATGAAACGATGGCTTCAATCGCCAGATACCGGGAAACATAGGTATGTATCAGCAAATAGTTCTCATACTGCTGTGTGTAAACACAGAATCTTTTTCCATTATAATTCCGATGCAGCTGCTGCACTGTTCCCGGAGAACGCCTGCTTTGTGACAAAATTACCTCATCAGAAAAGTCGGCTCCCACCATTTCAGATACAGAAGAGGCCGTGATCTTACCATCTGTTATATCAATGATATGAAAATATTCTTTCTTCTCAAACGGAATACTTCCTACGGTGCTCTGCAGACTTTTTTCCTCCATCAGACTCAGCAGCCGTTCCGGTCTCATTCCAATTTGAACAAATCCGCTTTTATCACTGAGCCACACAGCTGCATACTGCATTTCTTTCCCCTCCGCCGTATTAGGCATGATATCCTGACAGAGTTTTAACGACGTATCGTACAGCATTTGTTCAAAAAAATTCATCTGCTCTCCGGAATATACCGTATATCCGTAATACTGGGGGTGTGTTCCTGCATAAATTTCGCCTTCCGTATTGAAAAAATGTATTTCATCCACGTCCATTATTTCCGCCAGTTCCCGGATATGCTCCAGGTCAGTAACGACATCAGGTTCATGCTCAACAAAGTATGATACCATGTCCGCTTTTTGAATGCACAGCTCAGAAAATTCCTCCCGTTCAGAACTTAAATCCTTCTCATTTATTTCAATTACCTGTCCTATCTGATAAAACATCTGTTCTGAACGTTCTTTTTGCTGTCCGTGCAGGATCTTCAGATAAAATATAAAATTTATAGATATTAATAATACAACCAGAGTATAAACCATGATACGTGATTTGAAAAATAATGCTTTTTCTATACTTTCACCCTTCATGTTTTCACTCCCTCTCATTTTCATCTTATATTAAGATCATATCATAAAACTGATCCGGCATACAACCGCAAAATAGCTTCCCATCTTCACATCTCCGGTATTTTTTTCCCACAGATCCCTTGTTACCATTCTCTCTCTATGCTAAGATAAATACAATTTTTAAGCTTTGAAATCTGTCAATCTACAAGGAGAATCTATGAGGACCGTCGGAATCGTTGCAGAATATAACCCTTTTCATAATGGACATGCTTATCAGCTTGAGAAAGCAAAAGAACTGACCGGGGCAGACTATGCCGTGGTCGTTATGAGCGGAAATTTTGTACAGCGGGGTTACCCTGCTATCGTGGATAAGTACTGCCGGGCAGAAATGGCTCTGCGTGCGGGAGCTGATCTGGTTCTGGAGCTTCCCGTATCTTATGCCACAGGGAGCGCAGAAGCATTTGCACAGGGGGCTGTCTCCGTACTGGATTCCCTCGGCTGTGTGGATGCCCTTTGTTTTGGAAGTGAAGCGGGAAATCTGTCTGCCCTCCTGCCCTACGCTCAGCTTTTTGAAGAGGAGCCCGCCTCCTACCGGTCGTTCCTGCAGGAGTTTCTGCGTCTGGGACAGAGTTTTCCTGCTGCCAGAAGCCGCGCAGCAGAGGAATATCTGAATCTTTCAGAACGAATTCTTCCCTGCTGCTCTGATGACGCAGACTGCCGCCGGACCTCTTCTGTAATGGACGCGCCAAACAATATTCTGGGAATCGAGTACTGCCGGGCTCTTATCCGACGCAGAAGCTCTATCTGCCCTGTAACACTCCGGCGCCTCTCCTCCGGCTACCACGATCTGTCGCTGGATGCAGGAATGGCTTCCGCTTCCGCAATCCGGAACGCCATCTACGAATCCTGCGGCAAATCGGGAAAACTGCCGTCTTCTGTTCTGCAGCAACTCCCTGCGGATTCCCGGCAGCTGCTGCAGTCAGCGCTGGAAACATCCGGTCCTGTATGGCCGGATGACTTCTCTTCTGTTCTGTCCTACCGGCTGCTGTCCCTGTCCCGGAAGGAACTTGCAGCCTTTCAGGATGCAGGCGAGGATCTGGCAGCCCGCATAGACAATCTCCGTTTCCGTTTTACCACCGTGCAGGAATTCGCAGATCTCCTGAAAACACGGCAGCTTACCCATACCCGCATTACGCGTGTTCTCTTCCATATCCTGCTGAACCTTCTGCAGGCAGATTCTGACGCGCAAAAAGCTGCCGGATGGCCCGTATATCTGAGAGCACTGGGATTCCGCCAAAGCGCGCGTCCGCTTCTTGCCGAAATAAAAAAAAGAAGCGCCATGCCGCTTCTTGTAAAAGCGGCAGACGCCTCTTCTCTTCTGTCTCCCGTACAGCTGACACTTTTCACCCAGGATGTCTTTGCAGCTCATGTTTATGAAGCAGTGAAGCAGAACCGAAACGGCGCCTCTCTGATTCATGAGTATACCCGCTCACCCATTATTCTTTCCTGACAGCCTTTTGTGTCACAATGATGCAAATTTCAGAATGTCTTCCGTTCTCTCAAGCCGGTATGTAGCCTCGACGCCATCCGGCTCCAGACAGCCCCAGAGCACCAGAGCCTGATCGACGCCGGCGGAACGGGCGCATTCCATATCATACACCGTATCACCGAAATAAAGGACTTCCTCCGGCTCTGCCCCGGTACGTCTTAAATATTCCAGCATAGGATCCGAATAAGGCTTTCCCTTCGGTGTGTCGCTGGAGGTCACAGCGCAGGGGAAGAGATCAAGAAGTCCCTGCTTTCCAAAATGATCATCATACTCTTCCCGAAGCTTTGATGTGATGATTCCCAGGGAAACTCCCTTCTCATGAAGCTCTTCCAGTATTTCGCGCATTCCCGGAAACAAAGGCATGCCAAGGCGCCCGGCGCAGGCGGAATAATTTCTGATCCAGACTTCCAGTGCCTCCGCCGGTCTGGGAAATCCCAAAATTTCCATAGCCCGGATCCCCGGGATTCCAAAGGAAAAATAGAGCTTTTCAAGAGGCATTATCTCGTCCCGAAGTTCCTTTACTGTCTCCTGCAGAGAAAGCATATTAATCTGCGCAGAATCTATTATGGTACCGTCTATGTCAAATACCAGATGCTTATACGTTTTCATAGTATCCTCCACCATATTCAGAAACAGAGCCTAGTTTTTAAAAGAATGAATCGGTGCAGGAATCCGTCCCGGCCGATTCACAAAGGCCTCACAGGAAAACTGATTCACCGGCATAATGGGTGCATAGCCCAGAAGGCCGCCGAACTCTACCATCTCTCCAACTCCTTTTCCAATTACCGGAATCAGACGCACTGCTGTGGTTTTCTGGTTAATCATTCCAATAGCCATCTCATCGGCAATAATTCCCGCAATGGTGCTGGGCTTTGTGTCTCCCGGAACCGCAATCATATCAAGGCCTACGGAGCAGACACAGGTCATGGCTTCCAGCTTCTCCAGTGAAAGAGCTCCTGCCTTTACAGCATCAATCATCCCCTGATCTTCACTGACAGGGATAAAGGCTCCGCTTAAGCCGCCCACATAAGAGGACGCCATGACACCGCCTTTTTTCACCTGATCATTCAGAAGAGCCAGCGCTGCCGTTGTACCCGGCGCACCACAGCGCTCCAGACCTATTTCCTCCAGAATCTCTGCCACACTGTCGCCAATGGCAGGTGTGGGGGCCAGGGAAAGATCCACAATACCAAACGGAATTCCCAGACGTTTGGACGCTTCCTGAGCCACAAGCTGTCCTACCCGCGTTACCTTGAAGGCTGTTTTTTTAATTGTTTCACAGAGGACTTCAAAACTTTCTCCCCTTACTTTGGTCAGAGCATGCTTTACCACACCCGGGCCGCTGACACCTACATTAATAATTGCGTCAGCTTCCGTAACACCATGAAAAGCCCCTGCCATAAACGGATTATCATCCGGCGCGTTACAGAACACTACCAGTTTTGCACATCCCAGAGAATCCTGTTCTTTCGTATATTCTGCTGTTCTGACCACCATTTCTCCCATCAGACGGACAGCATCCATGTTAATTCCCGTCTTGGTAGAGCCTACATTGACGGAGCTGCATACCCGGTCTGTCTTTGCCAGAGCTTCCGGAATGGAGCGGATCAGATTCTCCTCGCCCTTCGTCATGCCTTTGGATACCAGCGCCGAATAGCCGCCGATGAAATTCACTCCCACTTCCTTGGCTGCACGGTCCAGTGTTTCCGCCAGAGTCACATAATCCTCCGGCGTCCTGCAGGCTGCCTCGCCGATGGTAGCAATAGGGGTTACAGAAATTCTTTTATTTACAATGGGAATTCCATAGTCACGCTCGATGGCTTTTCCGGTCTGCACCAGATCCTTAGCCACCGTCGTAATCTTGTCATAAATCTTCTGATTGAGCTTTTCCAGATCGGCGTCAATACAGTCCATCAGGCTGATACCAAGAGTGATGGTACGCACATCCAGATTATCCTGCTCAATCATCTGGTTTGTCTCATTAACTTCATACAGATTAATCATGGTCTTCTCCCCTCTGGATGTTTAAATCCGGTGCATCCTGTCAAAGATCTCCTCGTGCTGGCATTTGATTGTCACACCGATCTCATCTCCAATCTGCTCCAGTTCATGGGACAGATTGTCAAATGATTTTACATTTCCGGTATCCACAATCATCATCATGTTAAAAAATCCCTGCACGATAGTCTGTGAAATATCAAGGATATTCACCCCGTTCTGTGCCAGGTAAGTGCACACCTTTGCAATGATTCCTACAGTGTCCTTTCCTACTACAGTGATAATCGTTCTTTTCATAGTGCTCCTCCTTTTTATACTGCGATACAGGCGGATCTCTCCTCCCTGCCCGCCACGCTTAACGGGAAGTCGCCCGGCTGATAGGGCGTATCTCCCAGTGCGATTTCCAGTTTCACGGTTTCATAGGCCAGTTCTGCGTAATTATTTTCCTTGCTCAGATGTCCCAGCATGACAGCCTTCATATTGTCATGGAGTACCTGACACAGAAGCTTTCCGGCGGATTCGTTTGAGAGGTGCCCCAGTTCCCCGGAAATACGCTGTTTCAGCGGATAGGGATAGGCTCCCACCTGCAGCATATGGATGTCATGATTCGCCTCCAGAAGCAGCACGTCCAGCCCTTTCAGATGATCAATAGTATAGTCGGTGTATATGCCCAGGTCCGTGGCAACAGCCATTTTTTTCTCTCCGCAGGCAATCCGGTAAGCCACGGGATCTGCCGCATCATGTGAAATGTGAAAAGGGGAAATTTTCAAATCGCCGATTTCAAAATCCCTGTCTGCCTGTATCTCCACAAACAGGCTTTCATCAATTTTCCCAAGACTTTTCATTGCCTTGACGGCGCCTGCCGTTCCCGGCGTCGCATAAATGGGGAGGCCGTATTTGCGGGCCAGCACTCCCAGCCCCTTGATATGATCGGAATGCTCATGAGTCAGAAGAATTCCGTCAATATCCTTCCCCGAAAGTTCCAGATCCTGAAGTCCTGCTTCCACTCGTTTTCCGCTGATTCCGGCGTCAATCAGAAGATGATGACTGTCGGATCCCACATAAATACAGTTTCCGCTGCTTCCGCTGGCGATACTGCACATTCTCATTGGTATGTATCTCCTTTTTTCTTTCTGTCTTTCTTCTCTCTCCGGGCGAGTAACGCCTTTATCTGAGCGATCGTATTCTCAGGGCTTTTACTGTTATCAATCACTTCCCTGCAGTGTTCGCGAAAAGTCCTGTCTGACTGCTGATTCTGAAATACAGCATCTATCTTTTCATCCGTATAGCCCCTGGATGCCTTCAGCCTCTCCCTGCGAAGCCCGGGCTCCGTATAAATATACCAGAATTCATCACAGAGCTCTTCATAATGGTCTTCTATCAGAAGAGCGGCTTCGATAACAAAAAGCCTGCAGGTTCCCCGCTCTCTCTCCAGAAAGATTTCTCTGCGAAACCACTCTTTCACCGCCGGATGAATCACACCGTTAAGCCAGTCCAGCTCTCTTTTATCTGTAAATACAATGCCGGCAAGGATGGAACGGTCAATCCGTCCGTCCCGGTCTGTAATCTTTTCTCCGAAATGTCCGCAGATACGTCTGAAGCAGTCTGTGCCCGGTTCCATAACCAGATGCCCAATCCGATCTGCCTCTTCCACACGAACATCCGGAAGACCGGACAGAAAATGCAGCACCGTGCTTTTTCCTGCTCCTACGCCTCCCGTAATTCCTATCACCTGCATCTGTTCTTCCGTCTCCTCTGCCTTGTCAATGAGCTTCATACCAGTTCATTCCCTGTTTCATATCAATTTCCAGCGGTACAAGCAGTTCTGCTGCACTCTGCATCTCTTCTGCCAGAATTGCTTTTACCTGTTCAAGCTCATCTTCCACCGCTTCTGCCAGAAGTTCATCGTGAACCTGAAGAAGCAGACGCGATCTCAGTCCGGCTTCCCGGAACTTCTGATCCACACGAATCATTGCAATTTTAATAATATCTGCAGCTGTTCCCTGAATAGGCGCATTCATAGCCACGCGTTCTCCAAAGGATCTCTGCATGAAATTTGAGGATTTCAGCTCCGGCACCGGTCTTCTGCGCCCAAACATTGTCACCGCGCATCCGTCCTGCTTTGCCTTTTCCACGCAGCCGTCCAGAAATTCTTTGATTTTGGGATAGGTTTCAAAATATTTCTGGATATATTCCTGCGCTTCTTTCCGTGTAATGCTTAAATCCTGAGAAAGTCCAAAAGAACTGATTCCATATACAATGCCAAAGTTCACTGCTTTTGCGTTTCTTCTCTGCAGCGGCGTAACTTCATCAAAGGGCACGTGAAATACCTGCGAAGCCGTAAGGCGATGGATATCCTGTGCTTCCCGGTATGCCTGAATCAGATTCTCGTCGCCTGACATATGAGCCAGCACACGCAGCTCAATCTGAGAATAATCTGCGTCTACCAGAATGCTGCCCTCTTCCGGAATAAAGACCTTCCGGATTCTTCTGCCAAGCTCCATACGAATGGGAATATTCTGCAGATTCGGTTCCACGCTGCTCAGACGTCCTGTAGCTGTAATCGTCTGCTGAAACGTAGTGTGAATCCGTCCGTCCTCTCTGATATAAACTGCCAGTCCATCCGCATAGGTGGACTTAAGTTTCGCCAGCTGCCGGTATTCCAGAATATCTGCCACAATCGGATGATCCGGAGCAAGTTTTTCCAGTACATCTGCTGAAGTGGAATAGCCGGTCTTCGTTTTTTTTCCGCCTTTCATTCCCATTTTTTCAAACAATATTATGCCCAGCTGTTTTGGGGAGTTGATATTAAAGGTCTCTCCGGCTTCTTCGTATATTTTTGTCTCCAGTTCACGGATCCGGACACCCAGCTCGTCTCCGTAAGCTTTCAGAGCCTGTCCATCCACCCGGACACCGCTCCGCTCCATTCGGTAAAGCGTAAAGACAAGAGGCATCTCCATCTCCCGGTAAAGCCTGTTCATTCCGGTATCTTTCAGGCCTTTTAAAAGCACTGGCAGAACATGATACAGAACATAGCTTTCATAGCTTCCGCAGCATAAAAATTCATACTGCTTTTCCTCTCTGGCCTGTGCAAGACTTTCCTTACCGAAAAGCTCCATCCGTGACGGAATGGACAGATTCAGATATTCTCTGGCCAGCTCTTCCACAGAATAACTGTCTTTCAGAGGATTCAAAAGATAGGCAGCTATCTCTGCATCCAGAAATTTCTTTTCCGTGCCATCACTGAAGGGCAGATCCTGATCTCCGGCACTTTTTGCAAGACAGGACAGCGTCTCTTTCAGACCCAGGCAGCTGATTTCCTCTGCCTCTGCCGTCTCCAGTGCCCTGACAAGGCGTGTCAGAAGCCACTCTTCTGTTACAAAGCCCTGAACCGGTATGAGACAGGTCTCTGTATCAGACAATGTCAGTGACAAAGCCAAAGTCTCCCCGTTTTCACAAAACAGGGCGAATGCCAGCCGCTTCACCGTTTCTGTACGGGCCAGAATATTTTCAGCTTCTCCCAGTTCCTCCACAAGCCGGAAATTCTGTTCAATCTTCTCATTTGCCGGGGCTTCCACTGAAAACCGGGAAAGCATATTTTTGAATTCCAGCTTTTTCAACAGCTCATAAGCGTCTTCCGTATAAATATTTCCCAGACGGGCTTTCTCCCAGTCGTATTCGTAATCACAATCCACATCAATGGTGGCCAGGGTTTTGCTCATCTGCGCCATGTCATAATGCGCCTTCAGTGCCTCCTTCGCTCTGTTTGGCTTAATTTCCTCCGCATGAGCATAAGCATTCTCGATACTTCCGTACTGAACAATCAGATTTGTGGCTGTCTTTTCCCCGATGCCCGGAACCCCTGGAATATTATCTGCAGAATCTCCCATAAGAGCCTTCAGCTCGATAATCTGCAGAGGTGTTACCTGATAACGGTCTATCACATCCTGGGTATTGTAATTTTCTGTCTCTGTGACTCCGCCTTTTGTCTTGGGCAGACGAATCCGGATATGTTCAGTGGCAAGCTGCAGAAGATCCCGGTCTCCTGAGAGTACCGTGACTTCCATCCCTTTCTTTTCGCTGCGTTTCGCAACTGTTCCCAGAAGATCATCAGCCTCCAGGCCTGCCTTTTCCATAGTCAGAATGCCCATAGCGTGAAGTACTTCCTTCAGTACCGGAACCTGTTCATGCAGTTCCTCCGGCATAGGCTTTCTTGTGCCCTTATAAGCATCATACATTTTATGCCGGAAAGTAGGCGCCTTTACATCAAAGGCTACAGTCAGATAGTCCGGCTTTTCTTCATCCAAGACCTTAAACAAGGTATTCAGAAAACCAAAAATGGCGTTCGTATGAAGGCCTTCCGAATTCGTCAGATTCGTCACGCCATAGAACGCCCGATTGATAATGCTGTGTCCATCCACCAGCAGAATTTTTTCACTCATAATTTCAGAATCTCCGTTATGATAATCCCGGCCAGCGCCGCCATGGCAAGGACCTGGGAAAATGCGTAATAAATATTAAACAGCTTCCGGCCGCGTACTCTCTGCTCTGAAACATACAGAGCTTCTTCCAGCAGGTTGTGCATGTCCTGGTTTCTGTCTTCATCACTGTCCAGCTGTGCAAGACCCGCGTACAGAGTATAATAAATTTCCAGTTCCTCATAACAGGCCTTACAGCCGTAAACGTGATCCAGAAAGGTCTCAAGTTCCTTGTCCGTCAATTCGTCGTTGATGTATGGCATCACCATCTGCTCCGCTTCCTTGCAGGTCATGAGACTCTCTCCTCTCTTACATGTGCTGTGCCTTCGCAGTGCACGCTCATTCCCTTCGCAGTGCGCGCTCGATTCCGCTTCGCACCGCTCATTCCCTTCGCAGTGCGCGCTCGATTCCGCTTCGCTTCATCTCGCTTTCGGGCTTCGCCCTATGGAATCCATCAGGAAAGGACAGTTTTGTGCAAGCACAAACTGCCTTTTCCTGATGGATTCCGCACTGCTCATTGCTGTCAAACATTATACCACAGATATACAAAAAAGCACAACCCTGCTTTCATTCCAGGCCTTTGCCTGGGGGCTGTGCTTTTCTGAATTTTCTTCCGGGATCTCCGGAATTTTACGAAGCGATTCCCTCCGGCTGGATTTTCGGAAGGCTGTCCAGAATCTCTCTGGCGGACAGTCCTGTTTCCTGCATGTACCGATAAAGATCTCCCATCTCTTCATCACGTTTTGCCGCCAGAAGTTCCTTCCTCTCTTTTTCAAGTCCCTGCAGAGCTTCTGTATGTTTTCTGATCTTCTCTTCATTTTCTGCAAGAAGCTCGTCATATGATTTTTTTGCTTTTGTTCTGGGTCTTGCCATAACCTTGTCCTCCTGTATTTTATTACTACTTCCATTATATACAGGAACAGGAAAACTTATGCCTTTTATCCTCAAACTTCCATTTAATCCTTTACATTCCGGCGAATGATATTCTATACTGATATTGGCATCTGATGCTTCTGTTTTCGGATATGAAGTTCTTCAGGCGTCATTTCACAGGGGGAATACAAAAGATGAAAACTGACAGATACAAAAAATTCCATACATTTTTTTCAAAACAGCTTTACAGAAAAAACTCCTTTTTTCTTATTTATACCGTTTCCTTTGCTTTTCTTGCCTTCCTGGTCTATATGCCCTTTCTGTACAACGGAAAATCATTTATCTGGAAACCTGACGGGCTTACCCAGCATTTTAACGCTTTAGTCTATTTTGGACAATGGATGCGCTCTATTCTGCGTACTTTGATTACAGAGCGCAGACTCTCTGTCCCTCTCTGGGATTTTTCCATTGGCTATGGCTCAGATATTCTGACAACACTTCACTATTATGTAATCGGAGATCCTCTGAATCTGCTGGCTGTTATTACTCCTGTCCGGTTTACAGAGTTTCTCTATGAGTTCCTGATTATACTGCGCCTGTATCTGTCGGGACTTTCTTTCTCCTTTTTCTGCTCTCACATGGTCAGAAACAGAGGTCGCGTGGCGATACTGGCCGGCTCTCTTTCCTATGCTTTCTGCGGATATGGTCTGGTGCTTGCCGTCATGCATCCATATTTTATCAATCCCATGATTTATCTGCCTCTGCTCCTTCTGGGCGCAGAGTATGTCATGCAGAAACGTCGTCCGCATCTGCTCATTGCCATGACTGCCCTTTCTGCCATCAGTAATTTCTATTTTTTTTATATGCTTGTTATACTTACGATTCTCTACTGCGCGATTCGTTTCTGCACTTCCAGCCATGAACACTGGATTCAGGACTGTGCCAAAACTGCCGGACGCGTATTTTTCTACGCCCTTCTTGGCACTGCCATTGCTGCTGCCATTCTTTTGCCCATCTGTCTGGCCTTTATTTCGGATGCCCGTTCCGAGTCAGAGCTTGGCTTTTCGCTGTTTTACGGCTGGGACTACTATGAGCAGATTTTTGACCAGTTCCTTTCTCTGGAATACTCTACTGCCTGGACATATCTGGGCTATACACCCGTCTGCCTTCTCAGCGTATTCCTGTTATTCCTGAAAAAAAAGAAAGAGTACCGGGGACTGAAGGCTGCGTTTATCATACTCACTCTGATGCTTCTGTTTCCTCACGCAGGTTCTTTTATGAATGGTTTTTCCTATGCTGCAAACCGCTGGGCATTTGGATATTCTTTCCTGATTGCCCTGATCCTTGTGGTAATCTGGCCTGCGCTTTTCCGGCTGACTCTTCGTGAAAAAGTTTCTGCTGCTGTCATTACCTTTATATACCTTGCACTCCTGCTTTATTTCCGCCGCGCAGGTTCTTCGGATGTCTTTGCAGGTCTTGCGCTCCTGCTTCTTACTCTTACTGCTGCGGAAGCAGGCGCTCTGTTCCCGTCAGGGCTTTCATCAAAGCTGCCTGTGAAAGTTTCACAGAGTGCCGTACTTTTTCTCATGGCTTTCAGCATCTGTTCCAACGCCGTTTCCTATGACAGGCTTTCCGCAGATTCTTATATGAGCCGTTTTACAGATCAGGGACAGGCACTGTCAGAACTGGAGGCTTCTTCCTCCGGAATGATGAGTCTGTTTTACCCTGATAATGGAGAATTTTTCCGCTTTGCCCAGGATTTGACTCCTGTACGGAACAGCAGTCTTAACCATAATACCAGGACCATCGAATACTACTGGAGTCTTTCCAACGGACACATCACTCAGTTTTTCAACGAACTTGCACTTCCGATTCAGGAAAGGACTTTTAAATATGACGACACAGACAACCGTGCCGCTCTTCAGGCCCTTGCAAGCGTCCGCTATTATGTTTCAGAAGATCCGAATAAAGCGCTTCCTTATTCCTATGGCAATACTCAGGTTTACGAATATCTGGATGATATTTATTATGTATCTGAAACACCCTTTTCTCTTCCCCTGGGTTACACATATGATGGATATATTACACGGGATCAATATGACTCCATGACTTATATTCAGCGTCAGCAGGCTCTGACACAGGGACTTGTTTGTGATACGATCCCTGCAGATCAAAAAGAGAGCACTCCTGACTTCTGTGATATTTCTGTCCCCTGTACCCGTTCCTGCGGGGAAGGTCTGTATGAAATCAATAACACGTTTTATGCATCCACCTCTGAAGCTCAGCTCACTCTGAACTTTACCGCACCTGCAGGCTGTGAAACCTATCTTCTTCTCCGTGGTGTAAACGCAGAGTCTGTGACAGAGCTGGAACTGTACACAACCGAACCCTTCTCAGCACTTCCGGAATACAACTGGGATGACCTGTCACGCTATGAAAAAAACCGTATTCGCGAAGACAGCCATTATTCACAGGACATTTCCCGGTTCACATTCAACTGTGATTCTGAATATGCAGATGCTGAATTTTCTTATTATGCCGGACTTACGGAAAGTTCCTTTGATCGAAAGGATTTTCTGATTAATCTGGGATACAGCGAGACGGAACAGACGCAGGCCGTTCTTACTTTTCCTTATGCCGGTATCTATTCCTTTGAAAGTATAGAAATTATTTCCCTGCCCATGCAGCCTCTCTCTGAGCAGCTCCAGAAACTTGAGCAGGAATCTTTAACCAACGTCACTCTGGATACTAATCATGTATCCGGTACAATCAGTGTGTCTGAGCAAAAACTGCTCTGCCTGTCCATTCCCTGGTCTGAAGGCTGGACGGCACGCGTAGATGGCCAGGAAGCGACACTGTTTCCTGCCAATACCATGTATATGGGGCTTGCTCTGGAGGCAGGAGAGCATACCATTGAGCTCTCCTACCGAACGCCCGGACTGAAGTCAGGTCTGTGTATAAGCGCCGCATCCCTCACCCTGTGGTTCCTGCTCTTTCTTCTTGAACGGAAGCGAAGGAAAGATGCATCTATTTTATCCGAATCCACCTCTTAGTAACCGGAAGCCAGAACTGTACCAGCGGTCCTGTCAGGAACACGGCTGCAATCGTACCAGCGCCTACTGTTCCTCCCAGGAAAAAGCCCAGAATTACAAAAAACAGGTCGCACCCCACGCGGATCCAGCGGAATTCCACTTTCTCTATTTTATCAGACAGGATCACTGCCACCAGATCATTGGGACCTGTACCGGCATTGCTGTTAATTACTACAGACATTCCCAGTGCCAGTATCACACAGCCAATCAGCATACTCGCTATCCGGACAGGCATGTTGGAACTGCCGTTCACAACTCCGCCCAGAAGCCAGGTAAATAAATCAATAATCGGGCCTCCGCAGAACGCGCAGACTACCGTTCCGGGTTTCACATATCCTTTTGTGGTAAGCAGCATCACCACCATGAGAAGACAAAGAACGATGACGTGTACCGTTCCCACCGTCAAGCCGAACACAACAGACAATCCCTGAACAAATACAGTAAAGGTATCTGTTCCAAGTTCCGACAGCAGAAACAAAGTCACCCCCAAATGCGCAACAGTCAGTCCGACCAAAAGAACAAACAGAGCCTTTATCCAGTCCCCGATACTCCTGTCCGATGTATCTGCCGCAAACTTTGTCTTCTCTTCTTTTCTGTTTTCTTCTCCCATTACTTTTCTCCTCCCCTCCGGCATATAAAAAGACGACGCCGGAAAATAACCTTCTTATCAGTTATTCTACAACATCGTCTTCCTCTTTGTCTAGCGTCGGTGTACCAAGGGACTATACCCTGAGCGAAGCAAAGCCAGTTATCGGAACTGTGCCCGTGCTTTGAAATATCCCAGAAATTTTCTTCCCCAGAATACAAAAAACAGGGACAGTACTGCCAAAACTGACGACAGCACCGACAGAATCCAATATATGGAAAAAGCATCCGCAGCTGTATGAATTTTGTAAATATCCAGTAATATAATGTGAAACAGATAAATGCCAAAAGAACAGCCTGCCCATAATTCCAGTACATTTTTCTGCCTCTGAGAAAGGCATACGCTTCCTCCTCCCAGCTTCATAACGCCCACATACACCGCTGCTGAATTCAGAATCATAAGCGGATTTCCATACTTCAGAAAATCATCCACATGAGACTGGCTGAAAGAACTGGCGACAGCAGACGCTCCCACGATCAGCGCCAAATCCAAAACAAAAACAGCTGCCAGTCTGCCTGTTGACACCTGAATCTTCGACAGATTCTTTTTCAGATAATAGCCCATATAAAAGTAATACAGATAACTGTTTCCCCCGAGAATCGGAAGATCATAATAAAACCGTACGCCTGCAAATGATGCCAGATACAGCAGCACCATCCAGATACCTCCCAGAGCAGCCAGTCCATGCTCCATTTCTGCATTCATTTCTCTTACCATGGACTGCAGAAATGGAAGCATAAGATAAAGAGGTACCAGTACATAAAGATACCACAGATGCGCTTCCGCGGGTACAGACAAAAGAGCCCGGAAACTGCATTCCTGATGTGTATAATACGTATTGAACAGATAATATATGACATTCCATATTGTCAGAACCGCAAACATGTGAGCTGCTCTTTTCCAACAGGTGCGAAGCGTTTCCTCACGACCAAGCAGCAGAGCTCCGCTTATCATAAAAAAGCAGGGAACGCTCACTCTGGAGGCGGCGTTAAATGTCATGGCATAAATATACTCCGGCGTGGAAATATCCGGATAAGCTCTGCAAAAATAATTTGCCACATGAATTACAATCACCATAAGGCAGGACATCACGCGCAGTATTTCGATATTATAATTTTTCTCTTTCAATTCTATATCCTCTTTCATTCCATTATAAACTTTTTCATACCGCCCTATTTTATCAGCTTCTTCCTGTTCCTGCAATACTGACTCACCGCTGTATTCCAAATACGTAAGGCAGGTCCGGAGAAAAATACAGATAACCAGAATAACGTAGAATTTTAGAAACAAAAAAGCCTGCAATCACTTGAAAATCAAGTAATCACAAGCTCTTTCCTGCCGGCAGCGGGACTTGAACCCGCACGCGGTTGCCCGCAACAGATTTTGAGTCTGCCTCGTCTGCCATTCCGACACGCCGGCATTTGCAGTTATCTGCAACGCTTATACATTTTAGCACAGAGAAGCAAAAATGGCAAGTATTTTTTACTGCCTTCCGCCGCTCTTTCTCAGCTTTCTCAGAAGCTCTTCAAAGTATTCGGGCAGAGGCGCTTCAAACTCCATGTATTCTCCCGTAGCAGGGTGAAGAAAGCCAAACACCATGGCATGCAGTGTCTGTCCTTCCAGATGAAACGGAGCTTTTCCACGTCCATAAATCTCATCCCCGAGAAGAGGATGGCCTATACTGGCCATATGCACACGAATTTGATGAGTCCGCCCTGTTTCCAGACGGCATTCCACATACGTATAAGCCCCAAAACGCTCCAGGACCCGATAATGTGTGACAGCCCTTTTCCCTCCGGTCCGGACTACAGCCATTCTTTTCCGATCTGTCGGATGACGGCCAATAGGAGCATCCACCGTTCCTTCATCGTCTTTCAGATTGCCGCAGACAATTGCACGGTAACGACGTGTAATAGTATGATCTTTCAGCTGTTCCGCTACAATGTTATGCGCCTTATCATTTTTGCAGGCAATTAATACACCGGTGGTATCCTTATCAATACGATGCACAATGCCCGGGCGAAGAATTCCGTTAATGCCGGACAGCTCTCCCCTGCAATGAAACAGAAGTGCATTTACCAATGTTCCCGTATCATGTCCGGCTGCAGGATGGACCACCATACCCTTTGGCTTATTAATCAGGATCACATCCTGATCTTCGTATAAAACGTCCAGAGGCAGATCTTCCGGAAGGATCTCCGGTTCCTTCGCCTCCGGTATGTCAAGAAGAATCTTCATCCCCGCTGCAAGCTTTGTTCCTGCTTTTGCAGGTTTTCCGTCTGCCAGAACACGGCCCTCTCGAATCAGTTTCTGAAGGTAAGACCGCGAAAGTTCCGGCTCCTGTTCGGCCAGATACCGATCCAGCCTCTGACCGCTTCCTTCGGAAGCGACCTCATACAGTCTGGATGTTTGCAGTTCATCAGACATCTTCTTTTGTTCCTTTCTGTTTTTTCAGGCTGAGAAAATCCAGTTCTTCTTCTTTGTATATAAAAAGAATCAGAATTGCAAGGAGTACTGCCCCCACCGTTACATAACAGTCCGCAACATTAAAAACCGGGAAGTCAATCAGTTTAAAATACAGGAAATCAACTACGTAGGAATACCGCATCCGGTCGATAAGATTTCCCAGAGCTCCCGCAGCCAGAAGCACTGCAACTGCGCGAAGCAGAAAAAATCGCCTTTCCTGCGGAATCCGACGGTACAATATTACAATCAGACAAAGAACTGCTGCGGTACATACGAGAAAAACTCCTTTTTGTCCCTGCAGGATTCCAAAAGCAGCTCCCCTGTTTTCCAGATAATGAAGTTCGAATACCCCATCCCACAGTACTATGGGTCTCTGATCTTTCAGATGAAGTACAGCCAGATATTTTGTCCATTGATCCAGGGCAGTCAGAATCACCACCGCCAGGATCCCAATCAGTCCATATTTCTGTTTTTTCATCATTTTAATCCTCTGTCATCCATTTTATAGCATCCAACAGCTCTTCTTCTGTCACACTCTGATCCACAAATGCTTCTCCTGGCTTCCGGAGCAGAATAAAACGGATATTTCCTCCATCCATCTTCTTATCTGATTTGGTTGCAAGAAGCACCTCTTTCGGATCAAGGCCTGTTATTTTCACAGGCAGCGAAAAACTCTGCAGTACCGCGCAAATCTCTTCGAACACCGCTTTCTCAATCATTCCCCGCTTCCAGGACAGATATGCAGCCGCCGCGCAACCTGCCGCCACGCACTCTCCATGGAACAATTGGAAATTCTTCAGTTTTTCTGCGGCATGTCCAATCGTATGACCGAAATTTAAAAGTGCACGTTCCCCCTGCTCTGTCGGGTCTCTTTCCACCACATCCCGTTTAATCCGACAGCTTTCCGCAACCATAGTCATAAGCACATCCGGATCACGCTTCAGGATCTCCTGACGGTGTTCTGCAAGCCAGCGGAAATATTCTGCGTTCTTTATTAATCCATGCTTCAGAATTTCTGCCATCCCAGAAGCAAGCTGTCTGTCGGGAAGTGTGGAAAGTACCGAAAGATTCATATATACCAGTCGCGGCATATGAAAAGCTCCGACCATATTTTTATAGCTGTCAAAATCCACGCCTGTCTTTCCGCCGATGCTGCTGTCTACCTGAGAGAGCAGAGTAGTCGGGATCTGGATAAAACCAATTCCGCGAAGATAGGTAGCTGCCGCAAAGCCTGTCAGGTCTCCAATGACGCCGCCTCCCAGAGCTGCCAGCATATCCTTGCGATCGAAATGCTCCACTATCAGATATTCATATAAGGAACGCACTGTATCCAGTGTTTTCTGCTCTTCCCCGGCTTCAACTGTATACACAGTTACAGACGAAAAGACATCCGATAGCCTTGTTCTGACTGCCTCTGCATACAGCGGCCCCACATGGCTGTCCGTCACAATGCAAAGTTTCCGTCCGCGCACACCAAGCTCTTCCACACATTCTGCAAGTTTTTCAAAATCATGTTCCAGACGGATTGAATAGCAGAATGCTCCGTCTTTCCGGACCGATATGCTCTGTCCTGCTTTTTCCATGCAATCTTTCCCCTTCCTCAGATATACCGCAAAAGCGTCACATACTCCCGTCCTTTTTTAGACTGGCCGCCGCCCCCCTGATATCGAAAACGCCCCATTCCACGCACAGAAATCAGATCTCCCTCTTTGGGCTGGTACCCATTAGAAGTCACAAGCTTTCCATTCACGAATACTTTTCCGCCTTCGATAAGGCCTGTCAGGCTGCTGCGGGAAGCGCCGAACGCCATGGAAAGCAGTCTGTCCAGACGCACGGAAGCCACTGTTCCGGTAATTTCCTTATACTGCGGCTCATAGTGAAACTCACCCAATTCCACCTGACTGACTGAAACCGTTGTATGCCTGATCCGCGTCAGATTTTCACTTATAAACGGCGCCATTCGTTCCAGACAGAACAGGTATGCCTGTGTCTTTTCTACAAGAATATCTCCCAGACAACTCCTGTCCAGCCCCAGATTCAGAACAGCCCCCAGATAATCTCTGTGAGTCAGGCTTTCCGCAAACTTTTCCTG
>CALWGE010000051.1 GCA_944378225.1 uncultured Merdimonas sp. | reverse complement strand
ATGTGGTAGAGGCTGCAAAGAGAAAGTTCGCGTAAAGAAAAGCGGATACGGACATAGAAAAATAAAAGCCGGGGAAGAGAGACGGATGAATCGTTTCTCTTCCCCGGCTTTCTGATCTGGCGGGAGTTATTTGCCAAAAAGCTCTTTTGCCTGCTGCATATTCTGCATGACAGGTACTTTGAACGGACAGCGCGTCTCACAGGAACCGCATTCTATACACTCACCGGCATGATGGGGGAGCAGTTCATAATGCTCTCTGACTGTTTCAGGGATAGTTCCCTGGGCTCTGGCAAGATTCAGAAATTTTGCGACAGAGGCTACGTCAATCTGTTTCGGGCATGGAGCGCAATGGCTGCAGTACATGCAGTGACCTTCCCAGCTGATATTTGGAAAGGTGGCGAAAGTAGATGCATAGTCTTTTTCTTCATCAGAAGCAGATTCATAGGCAGCACTTTCACGGAGGTGTTCCGGAGAATGGGATCCGGCCAGAACGCAGGCTACTCCCGGACGGGTCAGGGCATAGTGGAGACACTGGCAGGCGGTCAGGGCTTTCCCGGCAGGAGACAGGGAGGCATCCAGAAGGTCGCCGCCGCCAAACGCCTTCATGACAGTAATGCCGATCCCCTGGCGCTGACAGACTTCATAAAGCTCCTGACGCTTAGGCTCCATATTGACCAGATGGGTTTCATAGTTCTTTTCATCCCAGAGTGCCTCTACGTCTTCGCTGGCTGGCTGCAGATCATAGCAGGGATTTATACTGAACATCAGGACCTCTATGGCTCCGCTTTTTACAGCAGCCAGCGCTGCTTCGGGATTGTGACTGCTTAAGCCGATATGGCGGATGACACCTGAGGCTTTCAGCTCTTTTGCGTACTGGAGAACAGGACCTTCCTCGATGGTTTTCCAGTCATCCAGGGAGTCGCAGTAGTGGATCATTCCCACATCGATATAATCCGTCTGCAGCAGGGAAAGCATTTCCTTCATGCCTTCCTTTACTTCGTCGATATTCCGGCTGCGTTTGTACTGGCCATTTTTCCAGACAGAGCAAAGATGAGACTGGATGTAAAATTTTTCACGGCGTCCCTTCAGGGCTTCTCCTACGCTGGCTCGTACCTTCGGATCTGAAGTATACAGATCAAAATAATTAATTCCGAGTTCTTCGGCCGTATCGAAGAGACGCATGGCAGTTCTGCACCCGTCTTCAGCGAAACCTTCACATCCCATGGCGATTTCACTGACCAGAAGACCGGTACTGCCCAGTTCACGGTATTGCATGGTAAATCCTCCTCGTATTATAGTTTGCGGAATCATGAAATATAGAAATATTATAGTATGAAAGAAAAGGAATTTAAAGATCCGGAAAGATTTTTAAATCCTTTTTGCGTTTTGCCCGTTATAATATATGAAATACGATTTATGAAAAATGGGGAGCTGCAAATGATAAGCAGAGGAGCGGCAGAAGACTGTTTAAAAATGAAAGACAGCGAGCTGACAGCCCGTATCCGGAAAGGAGAAACAAAGTATCTGGATGTGCTGGCATCCCTTGCTTTCCTGACAGTATTGGCTGCTATGTTATATATGGAAAACGGCCCTCAGAGTGTGATATGCCTTATGCCGGACGGGAGATATCTGGGCGGCAGGGAAGCGATAGTCTGGGAAAAGCAGGTGGCATCAGAGTATAAGGGAGACCTTACGGAGGAGAAAGTCCGGGAAATTCTGGATAAGTATACGCCGGATGCAGAAGATGAGATGAGAGGCGTGTGGACTGTCAATGCTGTATATAATGCGATCCAGCATTCTTTTGGGAATCTGGACGGAAGTTATAATGGTTTGAATGTAGAGGAGGCATTTCCGGATTATGAGGGAGAGACCAGCCTTCGTTTGGGGTACAGTGAAGGATATGCGGGCTTTATTAACATGGGAATGTCTCTGATGGTGGGACTGGGATTTGTATTGGTAATTTGTCTGGCGCCGGTCTTTGCGGAGGAATATTCCAGAAAAACAGATGCTTTGATTCTTGTTTCACGTTACGGTAAAAACCGTTGCGCTTTGGCAAAAATTCTGGCGGCTTATCTTTTTGCGCTGCTGGTGACAGGTATTATTTTTAGCACTATGACAGGCTTGTTTCTTGGAGCTTTTGGATGGACGGGAGGAGAAAGCAGTATTCAGATTAACAGCCGGTATCTTCTGCAGAATGTTCCATATTTTATGACTTGTAAAGAGGCAGTCAGAGACAGTATGGTTCTGTGGATAGCAGGAATATTGCTTCTTACGGCTCTCATATTGCTGCTTTCAGTTTTGTGCCGGACTTCTTTTATTACACTGATAGCGGCGCTTGCGGTGTATACACTGCCAATGGCAGGACTAAATCTGCACATTCCAAAAGAAGTTTTATCGTTTACCCCCTTCTGGTGTTTCCTTTCGGAGAATACCCTTACAATTGCTAAAGCTTTTAATGGCGAACTGAGCTGGATATGGGGACCGTTTTTGCTGGCAGTGGTCTGTGTGCCCGCAGTTATGTATTTCGGACAGAAAATTTTTGCCGGGCATGAGCCCGCATAAATCCAAACAGGATATGGAAAATCCGGTACAGGTTTCAGATGATTTGACAGGTTGAAAATGTGCTGGGGAATCTATACATTGACTTTCACTCAAACTTCTCGTACACTATGTAGGAAGGGAGAGGTGCAAATGAAGCTCAGCACATCGATTCTGGCATATCGGTTAAAATTAAAATTTACTCTTCAGAATAAGAAAGCTCTTTCTGATGAGCTTCATCTGGAGCGTGTTCTCTATTACTGCGACGGAGACGAGATGCAGGCTCACAGAATTTATATCTGCACCCGGGATCAGGTATCAGAGCAGGATCTGATTGTTCCGGAAAAGGCAGTTTTATTTTCGATCGGAAAAATACGTACAAGAAATACGGGAAAAAACGGACAGGTATTCCAGCTGGTGGATGATACCTCTCCGTTTTTGCTGTTTAATGAAATTCAGCGAATTTTTGACTATTATGAAAAGTGGGATGATCGCCTTTACGAGCTTGCAAATCAGGAGGGAAGCATCCAGGAAATGCTGGATGAGAGTTTCCGGGTTTTTCATAATCCCATAATTGTACATACAGCTGATTATTTTGTGATTGGGTATTCCAGCATTATTGATACCCGTCCGGAGCTTTCAGGGCTTGTGGATCCGGATGCGATCTTTGAACGGAATCAGGAGAACCGGGAAGGAGGCAGACAGCCGGATCTGACAAAAAAGAAAGGAGCCTTTTTTTATCCGGATTTCATTACGGGTACACGCAGTCTC
Source organism: uncultured Merdimonas sp. (assembly GCA_944378225.1). Taxonomy (GTDB): domain Bacteria; phylum Bacillota; class Clostridia; order Lachnospirales; family Lachnospiraceae; genus Laedolimicola. The sequence goes on along the minus strand of CALWGE010000051.1, from coordinate 17,341 downwards.
TGTGTTAATCTGTTTGAACATGAACATTATGCATACAGGATGCTGATGGTAGAGAGCTCCAGCCGTTTTGACGCCTGCGACGGAGCACTTCTGGAGCATCTTGGGAAATATATCAGCATGGCGCTGGCAAAGCAGACGGTGCTTCAGGCAGATATGGGATATCGTTTGGACAGGATCTTTTCAGACATTCTGTCCGGACCGGAACAGGATCCGGATCTGGTAGAACAGTGGTTCTCTGAATTTGGCTGGTTGGCTTCTCACCAGTATTTCTGTATTAATCTGAAGGTGGCGGCTCTCGATCTGGAAAATATGACCGTTCGTTTTGTGTGCAGTCATATGGAAAAAATGCTGCCACATTCCTGTGCTTTCCAGTATCAGCAGCAGATAGTGATTTTTGTAAATCTGACCCGGTTTGGAGGGGATGCAGATGATGTAAAGGACAAGATTATTTATTTTCTGCGTGACAGCTTTCTGAAAGCAGGATTCAGCAATGAATTTACAGGGTTCGCACATATTAGGGATTATTACCGGCAGGCAGCAGTGGCTCTGGATGTAGGAAGCCGGAGAGAGCCCTATAAATGGATTCACCGTTTTGAGGAAGTGGCCCTTGATTATATGCTGGAACAGGGGAGAGGGGAATTCCCCGGTGAGCTGGTCTGTTCCCGTCGTATTCTGGAACTTCGGAATTTTGATGCACTGCATCATACGGACTACTATCATACCCTGAAATGTTACGTGCAGAATCAGATGAATGCAGTTCAGACGGCGAAACAATTGTTCATTCACAGAAGCACGTTTCTCTATCGAATGGAAAAGATCAGCGAGATTGTAGATTTGGATCTGAGTAATTATGACTTGCTTCTTTATGTTATGATGACTCTCCGAATTCTGGAACAGGAAGGAGAAGAATGGAAAAAAGAAGACTGAAACCTGAATATCTGCATTATGGCAACTGATGGTTGACAGATTTTCAAGCCCAATTGGTAGCCTGCACCTGCCGTTTTTGATACGATAACGGTCATAAGGAGGATGAGATATGATGTTAAGTGAAAAAATTGCAGCTCTGCGCAGAAAGAGAGGATGGTCTCAGGAAGAACTGGCTGAGAAACTTGGAATTTCCAGACAGTCCGTATCGAAATGGGAAAGCGGAGTTTCTGTTCCGGATCTGGACAGAATTATAAGACTGAGCTCTCTGTTTGAGGTAAGCACAGATTATCTCCTGAAAGAAGATGATGAAGTATGCTTTGACCAGACTGTTTCGGCAGAAATAGATCGGAGGCTTGAGACGGAGACAGGCAGTTGGAAACAGGGACGCAGAGTGAGTCTGGAGGAAGCCACGGTTTTTCTTGAGGAAAATAAACTTCTGACCGGCAGGATTGCTTTTGGTGTGGCGGCCTGCATTCTGTCTCCGACAGTCATTATTTTGATGCGGGCGTTTGCAGAACGGCAATGGATTAAAATGACAGCAGATATGGCTGAGGTACTGGGATTTGTGATACTTCTTCTGATCGTTGCATCGGCTGTGTCTGTTTTTGTGCTGAACGGAATCCGTCTTTCCGGATACGAATACCTGGAGAAAGAAATCATTGTGCCAGACCCGGGAGTGCAGGAAATGGCGAAGAAAGGAAAAAATGAATACGAGCCCGTATTCCGGGTCAGTATTACAGTCGGTGTGGCTTTGTGTATTCTTTCCATAATTCCGCCGGTTCTTGCGGAAGCGCTTGGCGCAGGACCTGAAGCGGAAGATTTTGCAGCCGCTTTTCTGTTTGTTTTTGTGGCCTGTGGTGTCTGGCTTTTTGTCCGTTCAGGCTGTATTTACGGAAGTTTTCAGAAGCTTCTTCAGGAAGGGGACTATACAGTGGAAAAAAAGCAGACTGATAAAGTTCTTGGCGTCTTTCAGGGAGCATACTGGTGCATGGTAACGGCGCTTTATCTTTATATCAGCTTTACCCGCGGCAACTGGGACAGATCCTGGTGGATCTGGCCGGTGGCAGGTGTGCTGTTTGCAGCAGTGTTCGGAATTCTGGAGATGATGGTGAAGAAAAAGCATAAAGAATAAAAGCAACAGGAACACCTGTGGGTAAAACACCCGGATTGACATCTGCATATCTTTATGATATTATTTTGATATCACAAAGAGGAGGGATGCTCTATGCAGGAAAAGGTCATAAAAGGAAAAAAGAATGGTATGGCAATGCTTTTGCTTCTTCTGTTGCTGTATGCAGCAGGGATTGCTGTGTTTGTTCTGGGGTGTGTGAAGGTGGATCAAAAGCCGTCCGCCGTTGCTGTGAGTCTGATTGTGATTGGCGCGGTCTGGATAAGTCTGGGATGGATTCCTATGCTGGGACTGAAGATTCTGAAACCTCAGGAAGCGTTGGTACTTACCCTGTTCGGTAATTATGTGGGGACGCTGAAAGAGGAAGGGTTTTACTATGTGAATCCTTTCTGTACTGCGGTAAATCCGGCTGCCAAGACACGTCTGAATCAGAGCGGAGATGTAAATGATGCAGGGAAACTGGTACTGAATGCAGCAACACAGGCGGCTACGGCAGAAGCCATCGGAAAACGGATTTCTCTGAAGATTATGACACTGAATAATAACCGCCAGAAGATTAATGACTGTCTTGGAAATCCGGTGGAGATTGGAATTGCTGTTATGTGGCGTGTAGTTGATACAGCGAAGGCAGTGTTTGAGGTGGATAATTACAAAGAATATCTTTCCCTTCAGTGTGACAGTGCACTGCGCAATATTGTTCGTATTTATCCCTATGATGTGGCTCCAAACGTGGATACCACAGGGGACGGTATTGCTGACGAAGGCAGTCTGCGGGGATCCAGTGAAGTGGTGGCGGAACGTATCCGTAATGAGATTCAGAGCAAGGTGGCAGATGCAGGACTGGAGATTCTGGAGGCACGTATTACTTATCTGGCCTATGCGCCGGAAATTGCTGCTGTGATGCTGCAGAGACAGCAGGCTTCTGCTATTATCGATGCCCGGAAAATGATAGTGGAAGGGGCAGTAGGCATGGTGGAGATGGCGCTGGAGCGTCTGGATGAAAAGCACACGGTAGAACTGGATGATGAGAGAAAGGCAGCTATGGTGTCTAATCTCCTGGTTGTTCTTTGCGGCAACCATGATGCTCAGCCGGTAGTGAATTCAGGAAGTCTGTACTGATATGGCAGAGAATTCCAAAAAACAGATTCCGCTTCGCCTTTCCACTAAGTTATATAATCAGATTGCTGCCTGGGCAGAGGATGATTTTCGGTCAGTAAACGGGCAAATTGAATATCTCCTGACTGAATGTGTACGGCAGAGAAAGAAAAATGGAAAATATGTGTCGGAAGATCTGGATGAGCCTCTGGATATCGATATTGAATAGCAGGCGTTTGAAAAGTATCTGAAATTCCGGTACATAGGAAAAATACCTCTTGCATATACTGTAGCAGTATATATGGAAGGGGTATTTTTATGGACAAAAGTTCCGAATATAACCTGTATAAGGATATTAAAACCCGGACAGGAGGAGAAATTTATCTGGGAGTGGTAGGTCCGGTACGAACCGGTAAATCAACATTTATCAAACGTTTTATGGATCTTTGTGTATTGCCGGGCATACAGGATGAGCATGCGAGAACGAGAGCCCGCGATGAGCTGCCTCAGTCAGCAGCCGGTAAAACAATTATGACTACGGAACCGAAATTTATTCCCAAAGAAGCGGCTGCCGTGCAGATCTCTGATGATGTGGAAGTTCAGATACGTATGATTGACTGTGTAGGATTTATGGTTCCCGGAAGTGAAGGCCATATTGAAGACGGGGCGGAGAGGATGGTACGGACTCCCTGGTTTGATTATGAAATCCCTTTTTCTCAGGCAGCAGAACTGGGGACACAGAAAGTTATTACGGATCATGCCACTATTGGAATTGTAGTTACCTGTGACGGTTCTTTTGGAGATATTCCAAGAGAGAATTACATAGAAGCGGAAGAAAGGACAGTAGCCGAACTGAAAAGACTTGGGAAACCTTTTCTTATTCTGCTGAATTCAGAAAGGCCTTACAGTGAAACCGTGCAGTCTCTGGCAGTACAGATGGGAGAAAAGTATGGAGTGGCTGTTTTACCGGTAAACTGTGAGCAGCTTAAGAAAGAGGATGTCACAAAAATCCTGGAACAGATTTTGTATGAGTTTCCTCTCGCAAAGCTGGAGTTTTACGTACCCAAGTGGGTTGAGATGCTTCCGGCAGATCACAGGATTCGCCAGGATATCATAGAAGGTATTCGGGAGACTGCAGGCAGAATCAGTACCATCAGGGAACTGACACATGAAAATCTGCAGATGGACAGTCCGTATGTGGAAAAGGTAAAACTGGACGCGGTCCGGATGGACAGCGGATGTGGAAAAGTTACGCTGGAAATTGATGACAAGTACTATTATGAACTTCTGAGCGAACTGACCGGCAGCGAGATATGCGGAGAGTATGAGCTGATAGATCTGATTCGGGAATTGTCACGTATGAAGAAGGAATACGCCAGAGTGGAGGCTGCTATGGCTTCTGTCAGACAAAAGGGATACGGCGTAGTGCTTCCGGAACAGTCGGAAATTACTCTGGAAGAGCCGGAGATTATTCATCAGGGAAATAAATATGGCGTGAAAATCCGTTCTGTATCTCCGAGCATTCATATGATACGGGCTAATATCGAGACTGAAATTGCGCCCATCGTGGGAAGTGAGGAACAGGCCGGAGACCTGATTCGTTTTCTGAAAGACAGCAGGGATACAGAAGAAGGAATATGGAATACAAATATTTTCGGCAAGTCTGTGGAAGAACTTGTGGAAGATGGAATCAGGAGCAAAATTTTTCAGATTGGTGAGGAAAGTCAGGTGAAACTGCAGGAAACTATGCAGAAGATAGTAAACGAAAGCACGGGAGGACTTGTCTGCATTATCATTTAACAGTTCGGGAAGGAAAGCCGGACAGAACGGAAAGTGAGATGATGGAGAAGCGCTGCAGAATATTACAATTCCGCAGCGCTCTTTGCTGTCTGAAACAATATATCTGAATTTAACAAAAATATGTGGAACTGTAGTGTGAAAATGCAGATTTAGAAGGTTTACGTATCAGATCAAATGTGCTACACTAGAAAAGTATTTTCAAAAATACATAGGAGGGAAAAAGATGTTAGAAAAAATGTTCAAGCTGAAAGAAAATCATACGACAGCAAAAACAGAGATTCTTGCAGGAATTACCACATTTATGACGATGGCATATATTCTTGCTGTAAATCCCAGTATTCTGTCAGCGACAGGAATGGACAGCGGAGCTGTTTTTACTGCCACAGTTCTTGCTTCATTTCTTGGAACAGTCTGTATGGCATTGTTTGCCAACTATCCGTTTGCACTGGCGCCCGGTATGGGACTGAATGCTTATTTTGCATATACGGTAGTGCTTGGTATGGGATATCCCTGGCAGTCAGCCCTGGCAGCTGTATTTGTAGAGGGTGTGGTTTTCATCCTGCTTTCTCTGCTGAATGTGCGTGAAGCGATTTTTAATTCTATTCCGGCAAACCTGAAAAAAGCCGTATCCGTTGGTATTGGTTTGTTTATCGCTTTTATCGGTCTTCAGAATGCAAAGATTGTAGTAGGCGGCTCTACTCTGGTTGAGCTGTTTTCTCTGGAGGCCATTGAAGGCGCAACCATGAAAGATGCGGGAATTACAGTACTTCTTGCTATCATTGGTGTTCTGATTACAGCTGTTCTCGTAATTAAGGGAATCAAGGGAAATATTCTCTGGGGAATTCTGATTACCTGGGTGCTTGGAATTATATGTCAGTTTGCAGGCCTTTATGTTCCCAATCCTGAACTGGGATATTATGGTCTGCTTCCGGATTTTTCATCAGGAATTTCAATTCCGAGCATTGCCCCGATCTTTATGAAACTGGATTTCACGTCTATTCCGCTGGCTGAGTTTATAGTAATTATTTTTGCGTTCCTGTTTGTGGATATGTTTGATACGCTGGGAACACTGATTGGTGTGGCATCCAAAGCTGACATGCTGGATAAAGACGGAAAGCTGCCCAACATTAAGGGAGCCCTTCTGGCCGATGCGGTGGCAACCACAGCAGGTGCAGTATTGGGAACTTCCACCACCACAACTTTTGTGGAGAGTGCATCCGGCGTAACAGAAGGCGGAAGAACCGGACTGACAGCTGTGACGACGGCAATACTTTTTGCGCTGGCGCTTCTGCTCTCCCCGATCTTTCTTGCCATTCCGTCCTTTGCAACGGCTCCGGCTCTGATTGTGGTAGGATTTTATATGGTAAATCAGGTGGGAATGATTGACTTTTCTGACTTTTCAGAAGGAATTCCGGCGTTTGTCTGCATCGCTGCAATGCCGTTCTTCTATAGTATTTCCGAGGGCATTTCCATGGGTGTTATTACCTATGTAGTACTTAATGTATGTACAGGAAAAGTGAAGGAAAAGAAGATCAGCGTGGTTATGTACATTCTTGCGCTGCTGTTCCTGTTAAAATACTTCCTGATTTAATTGTGTTCGGAGGCTTTCCTCTGTCCGGCGCTGTGTTGGCAGAGGAAGGCTTTTTTTGTACAGGTGAATGCCTGCTCTGTATAAAAGAAGGGAAGCGGGAAAAACTAAGACATTGATGCAGGTTCAGCTGCACAGGAATAAAAACGCAGGAACATACTTGAGATTGCCTATATATTGTGCTAATATAAGAAAAGCATACTATATATATGAAATGGAGCGGGATGGAATGAATGAAAAAGAGTGGCTTGGAGAAAATAATCAGCTGGGCACAGATATCTGGAAAAAGAAGTACTGTTTTGAAAATGAAAGTTTCGAGGAGTGGATTTCCCGTATCAGCGGAGGCAATGAGGAGATTGCCCGGTTGATTCGGGAAAAGAAGTTTCTGTTTGGCGGAAGGATTTTGTCTAACAGAGGACTTCAGAAGCATGGAAAGAAGATCAGTCTGTCCAACTGTTATGTGATTACTCCGCCTGAGGATAATATTGAGAGTATCTTTAACTGCGCTACAAAGCTGGCAAGAACCTACAGCTACGGAGGCGGCTGCGGTATCGATATTTCCGGATTGAGTCCCAGAGGAGCAGCAATTAATAATGCTGCCAAAGAGACCAGCGGAGCCGTATCTTTTATGGAGCTGTATTCTCTGGTTACAAGTCTTATCGGGCAGAATGGAAGGCGTGGAGCCCTGATGATTTCTATTGACTGTGCACATCCGGATGTGGAGGAGTTCGTAGATCTGAAAACAGATTTGAACAAGGTAACAAAGGCTAACATTTCGGTGCGTGTCAGCAATGAATTTATGGAAGCAGTTAAAGAGAACCAGCCGTTCCTGCTTCATTATACAAGAGAAGAGACGGGACAGAAAATTGAAAAGAAGATTATGGCCAGAGATTTGTTTCACCACCTGGCGGAGACAAACTGGGACTATGCGGAACCCGGTGCTCTGTTCTGGGATCGGATAAAGGAATGGAGCCTGCTTTCCCATACGCCTTCTTTTTCTTATGCAGGGGTTAATCCCTGCGCAGAAGAACCCCTGCCGGCAGGAGGAAGCTGTCTGCTGGGCAGTATGAATCTATCTGAATTTGTTCAGAATCCGTTTGAAGATCAGGCTTATTTTGATTTTGCCCTGTTCCGTGACTGTGTAAAAATATGTGTAAAAGGGCTGAACGAGGTTCTGGATGAAGGTCTGCCCCTGCATCCGCTTCAGGAACAGCAGGAAAGTGTGGCGGACTGGCGCCAGATTGGTCTTGGTATAATGGGTCTTGCAGATATGCTTCTGAAACTGGGACTGACTTATGGAGAGGCAGACGCGGTGGAAATCTGTGATAAAATTGGTTTTGCCATGGCGGATGCTGCCATAGAAACCTCGGCGCTTCTGGCTAAGGAGGAGGGAGCCTTTCCGATGTGTAATGTGGGAGAAATCATCGGAACCCCTTATTTTCTGCATAATACCACTGAACGGACGAGAGAACTGGTACAGAAATACGGACTGCGCAATTCTCAGCTGCTGACGATTGCTCCTACGGGGACATTGTCTACGATGCTGGGGATTTCAGGCGGCATTGAACCTATCTATGCCAATTATTATGAGAGAAAAACAGAATCTCTTCACGGAAGCGATGTATATTACAAGGTTTATACGCCCATAGTTGAGCGCTACATGAAAGAGCATAAAATCAAGGATGAAGGCGGCCTGCCGGATTATTTTGTGACAGCCATGACACTGGACTACCGGCAGAGAATCGATATGCAGTCTGTATGGCAGGAACATATTGATGCTTCTATCAGTTCTACAGTGAATGTACCGAATTCCTTTACTGTTGAAGAGACAGAGAGACTTTATCTGTATGCCTATGAGAGGGGACTGAAGGGAATTACGATTTTCCGTGATGGCTGCAAACGCCTGGGTATTCTGAGTACAGATAAGAAAAAAGGAATTGCAGCGGGTGACGGACTTGGCCGGGGCGAGATTATCAAAGTCAATGATGACGTGGTCGGCAAGAAAAGAAAGCTGATCACAGGCTGCGGAAGCCTTCATTGTATAGCGCTTTTTGATCCGCATACAGGCGCCCTTCTGGAAATCTATCTGAGCAAGGGTTCCACGGGGGGCTGCAATAACTTTATGATTGGGCTTTCCCGTATGATATCCATCAGCGCCCGGGGTGGAATTGATATTTATACGATCATTGATCAGCTGAATTCTACAGGCTCCTGTCCTTCCTATACTGTGCGCAGAGCCACCAAGGGAGACACAAGCAAGGGGTCCTGCTGTCCCATGGCAGTAGGCAATGCTCTGCTTGATATGTACCAGGAAGTACAGGAGGAACTGAAAGAACGCAGAATAAAAGAGGGCGGCGAGGCAAAACCGGTTCCGAAACCGAAAGCGGTGGCAGAAAAGAAGGCAAAAGTAGTATGCCCGGAATGCGGTGAGCCGCTGAGTTTTGAAGGCGGATGCAATATCTGCAAAAACTGCGGCTGGAGCAAGTGTTCATAAGATTCAGAACAAATGGCGGCCGATAAAATGACAAAGGAGATAGGGATGCGGAAGTTTCTGAGAATTATGATAAAGACAGTAGTGTTCTGTGTTCTCATGCTTGCGGCAAGCCTCGGAATTTGTCTGGCCGCCGGTCTTGCAGGGATACCGGAGGACGACAGACAGACGTGTGAAGTGCCTGTCGTGTATGTGGTACAGCCGCAGGAACAAAGTCTGCCGGAAGAAGAGACAGAAACTGTGAATGAAAATCCGGACAGTGAAGAAAAAGAAGGGGCGGAACCAGAAGAAGAGCCGGTGACGCTGCTTTTTGGCGGTGATTTGTTTTTGACAGAACTTCTGCAGAGCAAATATCAGCAGAAGGGAATACAGGCAGCCGTTTCGGAGAAATTGCTGGAAACTGTGCGGGCTGCTGATATTTTTATGGTGAACGAAGAATTTCCATTCGGCACTACAGGAGAGCCTGCGGCAGATAAACAGTATACGTTCCGGATAAATCCGGAATATGTATCCGTTCTGACAGAAATGGGCGTAGATATTGTAACGCTGGCCAATAATCATATGCTTGATTTTGGACGTCAGCCCCTGACGGAAACACTGCAGACTCTGGATTCTGCGGGAATTGTTCATGTGGGAGCGGGAGAAAATCTGGATGACGCAAAAGCGCTGAAAACTTTTGAAACCGGTGGAAAAACCATAGGCTTTCTGGGAGCCAGCCGGGTTATTCCGGAATATTCATGGAACGCATCTGCAGGACAATCGGGACTTTTTACGACTTACGATTCTGCAGCACTTGTAGAACAGATTCAGAAGGCAGAAGAGATCTGCGATTTTACTGTCGTTTATGTGCATTGGGGAATAGAACGCAGTACACAGCCCGAAGAATATCAGAAGAGTCTTGCCAGGCAGTATATTGACGCAGGTGCGGATGCCGTGATAGGAGCACATCCTCATGTTCTTCAGGGAATAGAATATTATCAGGGAAAACCTGTTTTTTACAGCCTTGGAAATTTCATTTTCAGTAACAGCACTTATCAGACCATGCTCGTGGAGCTTACGCTGGATGGTGAACAGACAGATGTACGTCTGCTTCCCTGCGTCAGTGAGGCAAATCAGATGCAGTTTCTGGAAGAAAGCGGACATGCTGCGTTCTATCAGAATCTGGAGAATCTTTCTTTTGGAGTTTCTATTGGCAGCGATGGAAGAATAAACAGATAACAGAATGAAAAAAGGTTTCGGGTGGAAACCGGAGACAGATAAAAAGACAGGAGGAGATAAAAATGCTGGAAACAGGAACGAAAGCGCCGGACTTTACCCTGCCGGATCAGAACGGCGTTGCTCACAGCCTTTCTGATTATAAGGGGAAAAAGGTAATTCTCTATTTTTATCCGAAAGATAATACGCCAGGATGTACGAGGCAGGCCTGTGGGTTTTCTGAACGCAGACCTCAATTTGAAGAAAAAGGTGCAGTGATTCTGGGAATCAGTAAGGATTCCGTGGCCTCTCATAAACGGTTTGAAGAAAAGCAGGGACTGACCTTTACCCTGCTTTCAGATCCTGAACTGAAAGTAATTCAGGCTTATGATGTCTGGAAGGAAAAGAAGAATTACGGAAAGGTTTCCATGGGAGTGGTTCGCACTACTTACCTGATTGACGAAAACGGAGTTATTGTAAAGGCTTTTGATAAGGTAAAGGCGGCAGAAAATCCACAGCAGATGCTGGAGGAGCTTTCATGAGGCTGATTATTTCCCCTGCAAAAAAAATGAATACAGATACAGAAACACTGGCTCCTGTGAGTGAGCCGGTGTTTCTGGGAAAGACAGAAAAGATACTTGCACGTATGCGTGAGCTTTCCTATGAAGAAGCAAAGAAGCTCTGGGGATGCAACGAACAGCTGGCCCGTCAGAATTACGAGCGTTTCCGTGTGATGGATTTGCATCATAATCTGACGCCAGCCATTCTTTCCTACGAAGGCATTCAGTATCAGTATATGGCGCCGGCTGTGTTTGAAGAGAAAATGCTTGCCTGGGTGCAGAAGCATCTTCGGATACTGTCCGGATTTTATGGGGTTCTTCGGCCAATGGACGGCGTAACACCCTATCGGCTGGAGATGCAGGCCCGGCTTTCAGTAGAAACAGAAAAAGATCTTTACTCCTTCTGGGGTGCTGAGCTTTATGAGGCGTTATATCAGGATGAAACGGACAGCCCTGAAAAGGTGATTCTCAATCTGGCGTCGAAAGAGTATTCCCGTTGTATCACGCAGTTTCTGAGCAAAGAAGACAGGTTTATTACGTGTGTGTTCGGAGAATGGTCCGGAGAAAAAGTTGTGCAGAAAGGTACATATGCCAAGATGGCCAGAGGAGAGATGGTTCGTTTTCTGGCAGAAAAGCAGGCGGACAGACCGGAAGAGGCAAAGGAATTTGACAGGCTGGGATATCGGTTCGAACCGGAACAGTCCAGTCAGGATACGTATGTATTTGTGAGGAAAACGTAACGCTGCCGTAACGGGCCGGATGCCATACGAAAAAAATAATCGAAAAATGTAAAAAAAGTGCTTGCATTCCCGAAAGTTCTATGATATAGTAATCAAGCTGGCAGCGCGCCAGAGAATCCGGTCGATTGGTCAAGCGGTTAAGACGCCGCCCTCTCACGGCGGAAACAGGGGTTCGATTCCCCTATCGACTGCACAGGAGCTCTTGAGATTCAAGAGCTTCTTTTTTGTATACAGGACGGCAACGGGAGAGGAGAAAAATAAAAGAGTTTTCTGCCCGTGCTTGACAAATATTTTCTCTGCCGATATAATGAATCCAGATTAAAAATCTGATACTTTAAAGGCATAGACGGGAACAAGTAGGATTATCGGAGTGACGTACAGAAAGCGGCCGGCAGATGAGAGGCGCACGGAATACCTTAATCTGAATACATCCCCGAGCTGCGCACCGAACACAGAGGTCGGACAGGCTGGAAAATGTAAGTAGGCTGCGACGTGAGAGACGAACGTTACAACGTCCGGGTATTCAGGGTATGGATACCGGCAGAGGCTGCTGCTGTGAGGCAGAAGCGAAGTAAGGTGGTAACACGGGAGCAGGTACACTCTCGTCCTTTCAGTGAAAGGGCGGGAGTTTTTTGTATATGCAGGATATATGAGAAGCCTCGATGGAGAATTCCCTTCCGCCCTGTACAAATATTTGAAAATGAAAGCCAAAGGAGAAAAAGTAAAGATGAAGATTTATGATGAGCTGGTTGCCCGCGGACTGATTGCTCAGGTAACGGACGAGAAAGAAATTAGGGAGCTTATTGACAATGGGAAGGCAACCTTCTATATTGGCTTTGACCCGACAGCAGATTCTCTTCATGTGGGTCATTTTATGGCGCTTTGTCTGATGAAACGTCTGCAGGAAGCAGGAAACCGTCCTATTGCCCTGATTGGAGGCGGAACCGGCATGGTGGGAGATCCGTCCGGACGTTCAGATATGCGTCAGATGATGACGGTGGAGACCATTCAGCATAACTGTGATTGTTTTAAAAAGCAGATGAGCCGTTTTATCGATTTTTCAGAGGGAAAAGCCATGATGGTAAACAACGCAGACTGGCTTATGGATCTGAATTACGTGGATTTCCTGCGGGAGATTGGTCCTCATTTCTCTGTAAACCGTATGCTGACAGCTGAATGCTATAAACAGCGTATGGAGAAAGGACTGAGTTTCCTGGAGTTCAATTATATGCTGATGCAGAGCTATGACTTTTATGAGCTGTATCAGAGATATGGCTGCAATATGCAGTTCGGTGGTGATGATCAGTGGAGCAATATGCTGGGCGGCACAGAGCTGATTCGCCGTAAGCTGGGTAAGGATGCCTATGCTATGACCATTACTCTGCTTCTGAATTCTGAAGGAAAGAAGATGGGCAAGACGCAGTCCGGAGCTGTGTGGCTGGATCCGGATAAGACTTCACCTTTTGATTTCTATCAGTACTGGAGAAACATTGCAGATGCTGACGTGCTGAAATGTCTGAGAATGCTGACTTTCCTGCCTCTTGAACAGATTGATGAGATGGATAAATGGGAAGGAAGCCAGCTGAACCGTGCGAAAGAGATTCTGGCGTATGAACTGACTGCGCTGGTACATGGCACAGATGAGGCAAAGAAAGCAGAAGGCGCTGCCAAAGCACTTTTTGTCAACGGCGGAAAGACCGATGATATGCCTACAACTGTTGTGGCAAAGGCAGATATGGAGGCCGGAAAAGACATCCTTTCTCTGCTGGTGGAGACAAAGCTGGCCCCCACACGTTCTGAGGCAAGACGTCTCGTGCAGCAGGGCGGAGTGAGCGTGAATGACGAAAAAGTGACGGATGTGTATAAAACCTTTACCATGACAGATATGGATGAAGAAGATTCCATGATTATCCGCAAAGGTAAGAAGGTATATCACAAGGTAAAAGCAGAATAAAACAGGATTCAGCGGGAGAGCCATTCTGGATGTACAGGATCGGGCTCTCCTGTTTTTGATACAATTGTCTGCAGTGAGAAAGAGAGGAGAAGATTATGTTGCAGGAAGGACGTCTGCAGCGCGTGCGCGCATATCTGGAAAATAAGGGATGGGAATATGAATATCACGAGGAAGATGAATGTGGGAGCGTGGATTTTTCATATCGGGGTGTTCCCTATCATATCTGGGAATTTGAAGAAAATGGAGAAAGAGGTGTGGAAATGAATCTTCAGCACGGAGGACGGCAGGAGGAAGTGCTGGGAGATTATGAGACAATACTGATTGACATGATGGAAAGCTGGAAATAGATAAAGTAAGAAAAATACAGGAGGTTCTGCCGGGATATTCAGTTTCTATTTTGAAGAGAAGACAGCAGTTCCGGATTGTTTACTCAGGTACATCAGCTGATCTACCTGATGCAGGATTTGTTCTGCAGTCTGGTGAGGCGGTTCGCAAAGAAGGGTTCCGATGCTGACCTGATTAAAGGGACAGGGAGCTCCGCACTTCCATCCCTGGCACTCCTTAAGAAGAATTATCATCGTCTCATTTACAGTGCCGGGACATATTGCTACAAACTCGTCGCCGCCAAAACGGTAAAGAGTTCCGCTCTCGCCCAGAATGGAGCTTTCTGTCTTTGCAAAATGACGCAGATACTGATCTCCGATGATATGACCGTACTGATCATTAATCTGCTTAAAATGGTCGAGATCCATGAAAAGCAGAGAAAATATCTGGTTTGTAGCGATTAGATTTTCCAGCCTGCTCCACAGATGAGAACGGTTTCCGATTCCGGTGAGAGGATCGTAGGATGCAGCCAGTTCCAGTTCAGTTATTTTTATGGAGTCTGCTGCAACCTTATAGAAAACACAGAAAGACATAAAGTCGGAAATCAGAAGGAGACAAAGAAGAAGAATCCGCATCAGCGAGCTTCCTGCCTGAATGTTGATAAAATTCAGGGTCAGAAGAGTCAGAAAGTTCAGTGTGTTATTGAAAGCGATAAACGGATACCAGTATTTCTGAAAACGATGCAGATTTTCGATTACAAATACATATTTGGGAATACAGGTACGATAAAAAGGATACAGGGTTGCAAGATAAAGAAGATTATTGATTATCAGAATGCAAAGGGCATTGTCCGGAGCCAGAAATCCCGAGATCTGCAGAGACAGGGACAGAACTCCCAGGGTATAGACCCAACAGGTGCACATGATGATAGCCAGCAAAAGAACATGTTCCTGATAAAGAAGACAGAGGGGAATGAGAAAAATAAAACCCACCACGCAAAACCGACCGTCACCACGGAAATTCATTTCTTCTGCCAGGGACAGGGCTGCAAAAATAACAACAGAAGAAAAAAGAAAAAGTGCAAGGAAAGTCTTGAAAACAGAGTATTTTCTGTGACAGCAGCGCTCAACGATGAAAAGGTTGATGAAAAGCATTTCCGTCATGGGAATATATGGAAAAACAGACATGCTGTACAGACTTCCTTTCTCGACAATTTTTCTTATTTTAACATATTTTTACTTGAAGTGAAAGGGAAAATCCATGCCTTTTTAATTGTCCGGTTTTACAATCGCGCTGGCAGTATCCAGGTCGATAATTTGATAGTCCTTTTCGAGAACCTCTGTAAGAAATGGTTTTTCCGCCAAATCTTTTTCCAGATCTGTTGAGTAAATGACGGAAGGATATTTTTCAGGGAAAAACAACAGATATACCTGATACAGATATTCGTCATAATTATCCCAGCAGCTGTACGTGGCGCAGGAGGCATCTGTACAGAGATAGGCCCAGGGCTCCATTCCCATAACCAGAAGACAGTCTTTTTCTGTGAGATTGAGAGACTGTAGTTTACTTACGCGATCGGAATGGAAATATGCCATGCCCTGGGTGGTATAGATTCCCCTGGCAGGGCCGATGGGAATCTGCGCTGTCAGTTCGGGCAGAGGAGCCTCGTTGTAAAAAAAGGTGATTCTCAGATAGCCGGATATAAGGATATGGGCAGAAAGAACAAGAATGATACAACCGGCCGCTGCTTTTTCTGTAATCCATCCGCGAGAAGTTCTGATTCTGATGCATGTGCGGCAGCAGTCTGTAAGAAACAGAGCGCCAATGGAACTGCAGAGTACAAAGGAAGAGGTAATGCAGAGTATTCCCGTATCGGAGGCAAAGTGAGAACACAGGGAATGGAAGACTCCCGGAATAAACCAGAAAAAGAAATATTTCCAGTTCTTTTCCGGCAGAAGGAAGAAGCATAAAAATCCCAGAAATGCCAGAGGCATGATACAGAAATTTACCGGGACATGGGTTTGTGTACCATAGGTATGCAAATAATAAAGAACCAGACCGGCACAGGGAAGAAGATACCAGAGTCTGTGGGAAAACCGCTTTTTATCGAAAAAAAGAAGTACAGAAGACAGTCCTGTATACCATATCAGATAAGGGTAATACTTATATATTTTGCTAAAATATCCGAAAAATTTTGTTTCCCATTGGGAAGGTGTCTGTTCATAGCCGGACATACGGAAATTGTACAGAAAGGTCAATTTCAGTTCTGCCACAGAAGAGCGGTGAAGAAGCATGAATCCGAAAATCAGGAAAATCAGAAATGCTCCTGTGGTTAACCAGAAGAAGGCGGACAAGGAGAGCTCTTCAAAGCCCTGCCGTCTTTTGTATCTGCACAGAAAGAACTGTATGATGCAGGATACTCCGTAGAGCAGATAGACAAATATGGCAAACGGAGCAGAAAGAATATAAAAGGCAAAACAGATTCCGCAGGTCATATAAGCAATCCTGGGGTGTTTTTTGGGAGTGCTCAGAATCGCGAAGGTCAGAAGAGCGAAACCAATCCCCATGGTGTTATAGGACATGGATGCAATGTTATATGGGGTAAATAAAAGATAAATCATACTGGCAAACAGGGCGCCGATGCCTGAATGTCTGAGGCGAAGAAAGCAGATAAATGCGACACCAAGCTGAAAAAGGATATAAAGCATACGGAGAAAAAGGATCACGCCTTCATTGGAACCGTTTATCAGGCGGAAAAGAATATAAAAAGGATAGATAGGGATGTAGGACATAACGTGCATATGCCAGTCATCAACGAGATAAATATCTCCCTGATAGAGTCGGTTGAGACAGTCAGCGTAATACATTTCGTCATTATAGTTAACGCCATAAAATGCGCGCCAGATAAAAATAAGGCCGATAATAAAAAGAAGAATATAAAAGGTAACGGAAAGCCGTCTGGAATTTTCCATGGAAATAAACACTCCTGCAGTTTTCTTGCATTATAACAAAAATGGGGGTTGAAGTAAAGTTAGAGAGTGCATATAATAAAGCTCGTATACTTAAGATAAGAGATAAGGAGGGGACATATTGAGTCGGTTCCTTTTATGCCTGTTAACGGCAGGAATGTTGGTTGGTGGAAGCGGAAATCAGACTTTTCAGGATGGAGATGTTGTGGGCTTCTGGGGAGACAGCATTACTCACGCCGGATATTCTGAAATTAATTATACACATGTTCTAAATAACTATTATGTGACGCATTATCCGGAGAGAGAGATTGAGATACGGAATCTGGGAGTAGGAGGTGCCAAGGCCTCCCACGGATTGTACTTGTATGAAAAGGATCCGTCAGCCAAAGGAGTTACAAAAGTTTTTCTGGAATATGGGATTAATGACCTTCAGAAGTATTTTTATGAAGATCCGGAATTATACGAAGATGGGGAAGAGGAAAGGGAACAGAATCTACAGGAATTTCGGGAAAACCTGGATGCTTTCCTTGAACTCTTGAAAAAAGAAGGTATCGAAAACGACAGTATCTG
>CALWGE010000050.1 GCA_944378225.1 uncultured Merdimonas sp. | reverse complement strand
GGAGGCCAGGGACTCATTGTACAGAGAGTAAGGAGAGGTGGTTCCGGCTTTGATGATGTTGCCCTTATAAAGCTTGAATTTTACTTCGCCTGTCACGTACTCCTGTGTTACATCCATGAATGCCTGAATAGCTTCCCGCAGAGGAGTGAACCATTTTCCTTCATATACGATCTGGGCAAATTTGTTGGCCAGATCCTTCTTGGTTTCCATGGTAGCACGATCCAGAACCAGCTCTTCCAGCTGACGGTGCGCTTCCATCAGGATGGTTCCACCCGGTGTTTCATATACGCCGCGGGATTTCATACCTACTACACGGTTTTCTACAATATCTACGATACCGATACCGTGTTTTCCGCCGAGGACGTTCAGTTCACGGATAATATCAGATACCTTCATCTTCTTGCCGTTAATGGAAGTCGGAACGCCTTTTTCGAAGGTCATGGTTACATACTCGCCTTCGTCCGGCGCCTTCTCGGGAGTAACGCTTAATACAAGCAGGTGCTCGTAGTTCGGCTCGTTGGAGGGGTCCTCAAGCTCCAGACCTTCGTGGCTGATATGCCACAGATTGCGGTCACGGCTGTAACTGGAGTCTGTGGAAAACGGAAGATGAATATCGTGCTTTTCGCAGTAGGCGATTTCATCCTCACGGGACTGCATGGTCCAGATATCCGTCATTCTCCAGGGAGCGATGATTTTGATGTCAGGAGCAAGGGCTTTGATTCCCAGCTCAAAACGAATCTGATCGTTTCCCTTACCGGTAGCGCCGTGGCAGATAGCAACAGCGCCTTCTTTTCTTGCGATCTCAACCAGCTTTTTAGCAATGGCAGGACGTGCCATGGAAGTTCCCAGCAGGTACTTGTTTTCATATACAGCATCTGCTTTTACGCAGGGCATGATATAATTATCGGCAAAATCGTCTACCAGATCTTCAATATATAATTTGGAAGCACCGGACAGTTTTGCTCTTTCATCCAGTCCATCCAGTTCATTTCCCTGTCCGCAGTCGATGCAGCAGCAGATAACTTCGTAGCCAAAATGCTCTTTCAGCCACGGGATGATGGCTGTGGTATCCAGTCCTCCGGAATAAGCAAGTACAACTTTTTCTTTCATCTTCAGATTCCTCCTCAATATTAAAAGCGCGTCACAGGCAGAAGGGCCTGCATGCGCCTGTATTCAGCTGAACATAAATATACATCATCTGACAGGAAGTTGCAAGTGCAAATTTATACATATTTATTCGATGTTTAATGAGATATATTGGCGGAAATGCTTATAATTACGTATAATATACAATTAAAATGAATAAATATGTAATTTTGAAAAAATTATGTTCTGCAGGTGCATTTATTGTATCATGGGAATCCTTGTCTTTACAATGCAGAAGGCAAAAAGTATACTAGAAAATGTAAAGCAGTAAAAGGAGCCGGTGGGAAAGAGGGGAACAGCAGATGGAGGAGAAGGAGTTTTCAAAGAACAAAAAGAACGTGAAAAAGAGAAAGCGTAAAAAGCATTCTGCAAAGATGAATAAGCGCGCATACCGGATGCTTTTGATAGTGAACGGTATGATACTTACAGCCCTTGTGGCCATGATATGCATTTTGCTTTGTGTTGTGCTTTTTTTCAATTCCGACGAGAAGGCAGCTGCTGCGCTGGCTCAGGGGGCAGGGGTGTCCAATGCAGAGCGGATCAGGACAATTACGGAAGAGGTGCTGGCGGAGCAGGCAGAGACGGTCAGTACAGTTAAGGAAGTAGATACTGAGACAGATGAGATAACGACAGGAATTGATGTTTCTGAGTATCAGGGTAATATTGACTGGGATCAGGCGGCAGATGGACTGGATTTTGTTATGGTTCGCGTGGGATACCGTAAGTCTGATACGGGAGAGATTACGGAGGATGCCTGCGCCAGATATAATCTGCAGGAAGCCCGGGATCAGGGACTGTATCTGGGAGCATACTTTTTTTCCACAGCAGTTTCCGAAGAAGAAGCTGTGGAGGAGGCGCAGTGGGTCTGTGATCTGCTCAAGGGATATCCGATTACCTATCCGGTGGCGTATAATTGCGAAGGATTTCAGAACCCGGGCAGCCGGCAGTACGAGCTGACAAAGGAAGAGCGTTCACGCATTGCGGAAGCATTTCTGGATGAAGTCGAGGCGCATGGGTATACTGGTATGTTTTACGCGGCCCGCAATGAACTTCAGGATGATACTCTCTGGGATACTTCCGGATTGGAACTGAAATATCGGATCTGGGTGGCCCAGTACGGAATCGGAGATTATCCGGATACACAGAAGCCGGAATATAGTGGTCTTCACGCTATGTGGCAGTATACGAACGAGGGAAATGTGGAAGGCATTGAAAGCGGCGTTGACCTGAATGTTGCCTATTTTGGATACAGGGAAGCAGCAGAGTCCAGAGAAGAAGGTTCTGCCGAAACAGTAGAAGCGAATCCGGAGGTAGGGGTGAATTTTACAGATGTCAGTGAACAGGTGACTGCCAAAGAAGTTACAAATCTGCGAAGTACCATGGATCAGGGAAGCGATGCGAATATTGTGGCTGAGCTTCATAATGGAGAGACTGTTCTGAGAACCGGTACAGGCAATAACGGATGGTCGAGAGTGGAATATAATGGCCAGACACTTTATGCAGTTTCGAGTCTTCTGACGACGGATTTGAGTTATACGCCTCCGGTTCAGGAGCCGGAAAGCGAGTTTAAGACGAAATTTACCACGGTGTCTGAAAATGTCACGGCGAAGGAGGTAACGAATCTGCGGAACAGGCCGAGTGTTGAGGAGCCTTCACAGGTAATCGCCCAGTTGTATCATGGGGAAGTGGTTGTCCGCACCGGAGTATCGGATGTGGGATGGTCGAGAGTAGAATATAACGGGCAGACGCTGTATTGTATCAGCAGCTATCTGCAGGCGGCAGAATAAAAGCACAGACGGAAAAATAGTCCTTCTCACTTTTGAAACCATGGTGAGAAGGACATGTTTTTGTGAATAAATACAAAAAGTACTTGCATAAAATGCATAAAAGTGATAACATACCGGTTAAAAAGTGAATAATTATGCTTTTAAGCGGAAAACACTTGAAAACACCTGAAAACAGGTTTAGAATGGAACAGAAATCTTGGACAAAGGCAGGGAAAAGATATGATTAAAGCAGGAATTATCGGAGCTACAGGATATGCAGGCGGAGAACTGGTCCGCATTCTTACAGCGCACAAAGATGTGGAAATTAAATGGTATGGTTCCAGAAGCTACATAGATAAGAAATATGCAGAAGTTTATCAGAATATGTTTCAGATTGTTGAGGACAGCTGTCTGGATGATAATATGGAAGAACTTTCCCGACAGGTAGATGTAATTTTCACTGCTACGCCTCAGGGACTCTGTGCTTCTCTGATAAATGAAGAAATTCTTTCAAGGACGAAAATTGTGGATTTGAGTGCGGATTTCCGGATTAAAGATGTGGAGACGTATGAAAAATGGTACAAAATTACGCATCCCTCACCACAGTTTATTTCTGAGGCAGTGTACGGACTCTGCGAGATTAACCGGGATGCCGTGAAAAAGGCGAGACTGGTGGCTAACCCGGGATGTTATCCCACATGTACAACACTGTCCATTTATCCTCTTTTGAAGGAAGGACTGATTGATCCGGATACGATTATCGTAGATGCCAAATCCGGAACTTCCGGAGCAGGCCGGGGCGCCAAGGTGGATAATCTTTTCTGTGAGGTAAATGAAAATATAAAGGCGTATGGCGTAGCCACACACCGTCACACGCCGGAGATTGAGGAACAGCTGGGATATGCAGCAGGACGTCCGGTACTGATTAACTTTACTCCTCATCTGGTGCCAATGAATCGGGGAATTTTAATTACGGCTTATGCATCTTTGACCAGAGATGTTTCAGCGGAGGAAGTAAAGGCTGTGTATGATAAGTATTATGCATCAGAGAAGTTTGTACGTGTGCTGGAGCAGGATGTGTGTCCTCAGACCAAGTGGGTGGAAGGCAGCAACTATGTAGATGTAAACTTTAAAATCGATCCCCGTACAAAGCGTGTCATTATGATGGGAGCCATGGACAATCTTGTAAAAGGTGCGGCAGGACAGGCCGTTCAGAATATGAATCTGATGTTTGGACTGAAGGAGAGCGAGGGACTTGAGCTCGTGCCCATGTTCCCGTAGACAGGAGGAAAAACATGACAGTTCGTACTATGACAGCGGAGGACTACGACGGGGTGCGTTCCCTCTGGATGACAATCAGTGGTTTTGCCATACGCAGTATTGATGATTCCCGGGAGGGTGTGGAGCGGTTTCTGCGCCGGAATCCTTCCACCAGCGTAGTGGCGGAGGAAGACGGCAGAATAGTAGGAAGTATTCTGTGCGGTCATGACGGCAGACGCGGATGCCTGTATCATGTGTGTGTACATAAGGATTACCGGATGCGGGGAATCGGAAAGGCGATGGTTGTATATGCCATGAACGCTTTGAAAGAAGAAGGAATCAGTAAAGTTTCACTGATTGCCTTTACGAAAAATGATATTGGAAATGCATTCTGGAACCGCATTGGCTGGACCAGAAGACTTGACCTGAATTATTATGACTTTACTCTGAATGAAGAAAATATCATAAGATTTAATGAATAACGATGAAAAAGATATTAATGATGACTACGGGAGGCACGATTGCTTCCAGACCTACAGAACATGGACTTGCCCCCGGAATGCAGGGAGAAGAACTGCTTGCCGGACTGGAGGATTTGAAGAAAAGCTGCGAGATAAAGGTTCTGGAGGTCTGCAGTATTGACAGTACCAATATGACCTGGAAACACTGGCTGAGACTGGCCGGACTTTTGCAAGAAAATTATGGCCGTTATGATGGCTTTGTAATCTGCCATGGGACGGACACCATGGCATATACGGCTGCAGCACTTTCCTATCTGGCACAGAATCTTGGAAAGCCTGTAGTGCTGACAGGTTCCCAGCAGCCTGCCGGACGAAGGATTACGGATGCGGGAAGAAACCTGCGTGATGCCATTACGGTAGCCATGGAAGATGCGTCCCGGGGTGTGCAGATTGTATTTAACGGACAGATTATTGCCGGTACAAGAGCGAAAAAGGTAAAGAGTTTCAGTTTTGATGCGTTTAAAAGTATTAACTTTCCTCTTCTTGGTCTGGTGCAGAATGGCCGGGTAATCCGGTATCTCTGTGAAGCACCGGCAGAGAACGGGCCGGTATTTTATACAGATTTAAATCCAAGAGTATTTCTCCTGAAACTGACTCCGGGAATGGATCCCTGTATATTGGAACCTGTATTCCGGATGTTTGACTGTGTAATTGTAGAGAGTTTTGGAGTAGGAGGAATACCGGACAGCATTGCAGAAGAATTCTTCCGCATTCTCAGCTGTTACCAGCCGGGTGAAAAGATCCTGATTATGACTACGCAGGTTACTTATGAAGGAAGCAACGTGGATATCTATGAAGTAGGAAGGCGTGTAAAAGAAAAATACCGGTTTCTGGAGGCTTATGATATGACACTGGAAGCAGTGTTTGCAAAAATCATGTGGATTCTGGGAACCGGCCATTCAGAATTTGATGAAATTGAAAGATTATTCTATAAAAGAGTGCAGTTTGACAATTATGCACCAATGGGAGGAAAAGTAAGTGAGTAGGCAAAGTGAAATCAGAAAAATTGAGGGTGGCGTTACAGCCGCACAGGGATTTGAAGCAGCGGCAGCGGCAGCCGGAATAAAATACCAGGGGCGGGATGATATGGCTCTGGTTTACAGTAAGACACCCTGTCGGGCAGCAGGAACCTTTACGACCAATATCGTAAAAGCGGCTCCCGTAAAATGGGATCAGAAGATTGTGTCAGAATCAGCTTACGCCCAGGCTGTGATTGTAAATTCAGGTATTGCCAATGCATGTACCGGAGCAGAGGGCTATGGATACTGCAAAGAGACAGCCGAAGAGGCTTCAAAGCTTCTGGGCGTTCCGGAGAATGCGGTACTGGTAGCATCTACAGGGGTCATCGGTATGCAGCTGCCTGTGGAACGGCTGAAAAAAGGAATCGGTCTTCTGAAAGAAGCAAAAGGCTCCGGAATTGAGTATGGCACAGCGGCAGCAAAGGCCATTATGACAACAGATACAGTACATAAAGAAACAGCGGTCCAGGTGGAACTGGGCGGAAAAACGGTGACTATCGGAGGAATGTGCAAGGGATCCGGCATGATTCATCCCAACATGTGTACGATGCTGGCTTTTGTCACTACAGATGCGGCTATTTCCAGGGAAATGCTTCAGAAAGCAGTCAGCGAAGATGTAAAAGATACCTATAACATGATTTCTGTAGATGGGGATACTTCTACCAATGATACGCTTCTTGTACTGGCGAACGGTCTGGCGGGAAATCCGGAGATTACAGAGGAAAATGAGGATTACCGGATTTTTGCGGCGGCTTTAAAGGAAGTGAATACCTGTCTGGCAAAAAAAATGGCAGGAGACGGAGAGGGAGCCACAGCTCTTCTGGAAGTAAAAATTGTGGGGGCTGAGAGTAAGGAACAGGCTGTGATTTTAAGCAAATCTGTAGTAACCTCCAGCCTGGTGAAGGCAGCAGTTTACGGACATGATGCCAACTGGGGAAGAATTCTGTGTGCTATGGGGTATTCAGGAGCCCAGTTCGATCCGGAAAAGGTGGATCTGTTTTTCGAAAGTGCCGCCGGCCGGATTCAGATTATCGAAAATGGAGTTGCCGTGGATTACAGTGAAGATGAGGCAACCCGGATTCTCTCTGAGCCGGAGGTAACCGCTATTGCCGACGTGAAGATGGGGACGGCATCTGCGACAGCATGGGGCTGCGATCTGACTTATGATTATGTAAAGATTAATGCAGATTATCGTTCCTGATGAAAGGTTCTGCAGAGAAGCGAAGAGGAGAGTGTGAAAAGAATGAGCAGAGAAGAAGAGATGAAGACATATCTGGAGAAAGCCAAAGTGCTGGTAGAGGCACTGCCGTATATTCAGAGATTCAACCGGAAAATTATTGTGGTGAAATACGGCGGAAGCGCCATGATAGATGAAACACTGAAACGCAGTGTCATTCAGGATGTGACGCTTTTGAAGCTGGTAGGCTTTAAGCCGATTATTGTTCACGGCGGAGGAAAGGAGATCAGCCGCTGGGTCAGCAAGGTGGGAATGGAGCCTCATTTTATTAACGGGCTGCGGGTGACAGATGCGGAAACCATGGAAATTGCCGAGATGGTTCTAGGAAAAGTAGGAAAGAGTCTGGTGCAGCTGGTAGAAGAACTGGGGGTAAAGGCAGTCAGCATCAGCGGCAAGGACGGCGGTCTGCTTCAGGTGGAAAAGAAGTATTCCAATGGAGAAGATATTGGTTTTGTCGGTGAGATTACAGAGGTTCATCCAAAGATTCTGTATGATCTGCTGGAGAAAGATTTCCTGCCGATTGTGTGTCCGGTGGGTCTTGATAAGGACTTTAATACTTATAACATCAATGCGGATGACGCGGCCTGTGCCATCGCGAGGGCAGTTCATGCTGAAAAGCTGGCATTCCTGACAGATATAGAAGGGGTACGCAGGGATCCGGAAGATCCCTCCACTCTGATTTCCGAGCTGCATGTGGAAGAGGCAAGGAAGCTCATTGGAAGCGGAAATATCGGAGGCGGCATGCTTCCGAAACTCAATAACTGTATTGACGCAATAGAGAACGGCGTATCAAGAGTTCATATTCTGGATGGACGGATTGCGCACTGCCTGCTTCTTGAGATATTTACGAATAAGGGAATTGGAACAGCGATTTTAGGTGAAGGAGAGGCGAATTATTATGACGGAGAGTAAGGAACAGATTATAGAAATGGCTGAAGGAAATGTCCTTCATACCTATAACCGGTATTCTCTGGTTCTGGATCACGGAGAGGGCGTTTATCTCTATGATACGGAAGGAAAAAAATATCTGGATTTTGCAGCGGGAATTGCAGTTCAGGCTCTGGGATATCATTATCCTGGCTGTGATGAAGCCATGAAAGCTCAGATAGACAAGCTGCTTCATACATCCAATCTCTATTATAATGAGCCTGCGGCAGAAGCGGCAGAGAAGCTGGTCAGATTCAGCGGCATGAGCAAAGCCTTTTTTACCAACAGCGGAACAGAGGCTATTGAAGGTGCGCTGAAGGCTGCGAGAAAATATGCTTATGGTAAGGGGAATAAAGAAAAATATGAAATTATTGCCATGAAACATTCCTTCCATGGCAGAAGTATGGGGGCTCTTTCAGTTACTGGAAATGCACATTATCAGGAGCCGTTCCTTCCTCTGGTGGGCGGAATCCGGTTTGCGGACTATAATGATCTGGAAAGTGTCAGAGAGCAGTTTAACGAGCATACCTGTGCGGTAATTCTGGAGACAGTGCAGGGCGAGGGCGGTATCTATCCGGCTTCGGAGGAATTCCTTAAAGGAGTAAAGGCACTTTGTGAGGAACATGATGCACTGCTCATTCTGGATGAAATCCAGTGCGG
Source organism: uncultured Merdimonas sp. (assembly GCA_944378225.1). Taxonomy (GTDB): domain Bacteria; phylum Bacillota; class Clostridia; order Lachnospirales; family Lachnospiraceae; genus Laedolimicola. Next base: position 12,583 of record CALWGE010000050.1, on the reverse strand, counting down.
AATGGGCAGAACAGGGTATCCTTTTGCATGGCAGAAGTATGATGTAAAACCCAATATTATGACATGCGCCAAAGCGCTTGGAAACGGAGTGCCGGTAGGAGCGTTTGTTCTGGATGAGAAAACTGCGAAAGCATCTCTTGCGCCCGGAGATCACGGAACAACCTACGGAGGGAATCCTTTTGTCTGCGCGGCAGTATCAAAGGTGCTGGATATTTTTGTGCAGGATGGAATTACAGAGCATGTGAAAGAAGTAGGGGCTTATCTGGAACAGAAACTGGATGAGCTTGTCCGGAAGTATGATTTTATTGCAGAACGGCGGGGACGTGGTCTGATGCAGGGTCTGGAAATCCAGGGTAGACCGGTGAGTGATATTGTGTTAAAATCACTGGAAGAGGGTCTGATTGTAATTACGGCAGGTACCAACGTGCTTCGCCTTGTGCCGCCGCTTATCATTACGCAGTCCCATGTAGATGAAATGACGTATAAGCTGGAAAAGGCATTTTCCCGCTGAAACCGGAAACGGTATACGCAGGTCCGTATGGATTTTAGAAAGGATGCTTCATGAGACATAAGATTTATCGCAGAGCAGCGGCAGTGTTTGTGGTTCTCCTGGTGTTTGCCCAGATGTTCCAGGTGGCCTGGAATTATCACATGGAACAGGTGGAGGCGGCCATGACAGGCCAGCAGACAGAACCGGAGCAGCTGACGCTCTGGTATACAGATGAAAAGCTGAATCCATATCTTGTGGAGGCGGCTGAAGAGTTTGAAGAGCAGAATCATGTGGAGATTACTCTGCAGCTGGTGACGGCGGTAGATTATATAGAACATATTAATACGGCCAGCATTTCGGATCTGGGCGGTCCGGATTTGTTTATTACATCCAGCGAGCTGCTGGAGAAAGCACGTCTTGCAGGGCTTACCGTGGAGAACGACAGTTTTACGGAACGTGAACTGGAGTCGGATTTCCCGCAGCAGGCTTTAAATGCGGCTACCTGCGGAGGACGGCTGATGGCTTATCCGTTTTATTTTGAGACGTGCTGCCTGCTTTATAATAAAAATTATGTGGAGGAAGCCCCGGCAACTATCGATGATATTCTGGCCTATGCCGACAGTTATGAAGCAAGCGAGCAGACAGAAAAGGTAGAAAATATCTTTAAATGGAATGTGGCCGATATTTTTTCGAACTTTTTCTTCATTGCCAATTATGTTAATCTGGGCGGACAGACCGGAGACGATCCGGAACAGGTGCAGCTTACAGCTGAAGAGATAACGGCCTGCCTGCAGTATTATCAGAGCCTGAATGCCTTTTTTGCGATAGATGCAGATGAAGTGACCACAGAGGACGTGATTCAGGAGTTTATTGACGGCAAGACTGTCTATACAATAGCAAAGACGGACGCTGTGGCAGCCATAGACAAGGCAGAAGACAGTAGCTGTACATATGGAATTGCACAGGTGCCCGATCTGACTTCAGAATTGTCCACAAAGGGGCTGTCAGTTACGAACTCTGTCGTAGTAAACGCTTATTCATCACAGAGGGAGACGGCAAAAAGTCTGGCCCGTTATCTGACATATGAGAAAGCGCAGGATCTGTATTCACTGACAGACAAAATGCCGGTACGCCTGGGAGTTGAATATGAGAATCCTGAAATGAATGTACTGCTCGAACAGTATGAGGATTCCGTGGAAGTGCCGAAGCTGACGGATTTGAGCAATTACTGGATGGAGATGGAAATTGCGTTTGCGAATATCTGGCGCGGCAGTGACGCACAGACAGAAGCAGACGCAGTAGCGCAGAAAATGATGCAGCAGCTTCAGGAGCAGCAGTAAAAACGTAAAGTATAAAGAGGGAAACTGTCGGGGACAGCCACTCATATGAATGAAAAATCCAGTCATGGGAAAACTACTCTCAGTGAATATATAAAACACTGGAGGAGCGAATACCATGACTGGAATTTTTATTGCGCTGCTTTCCGGAGCGCTGATGAGTATACAGGGAGTTTTCAACACAGAGGTAACAAAAGCCAGCAGTGTCTGGGTATCTGCAAGCTGGGTGCAGTTTTCAGCTCTGGTGACCTGTCTTGCTGTCTGGAGTATAAAAGAAAGGACCAATCTGCTGGGAGTTTTTCAGGTAAGTCCCAGGTACATGCTTCTGGGAGGGGTAATAGGCGCATTTATTACCTTTACAGTTATTAAGAGTATGGAAAGTCTGGGGCCTGCCAGAGCAGCCATGCTGATAGTGATTGCTCAGCTGATAGTTGCCTATCTGATTGAGCTGGCCGGCATATTTGGGGTGGAGAAGGTAGAATTTTCTTTCAGAAAATTAGCAGGTATGGCGATTGCAGTGGCCGGTGTAGTCATGTTTAAGTGGGAATAAATAATAGAAAAATCCCTTGTAATCCATCGAAAACTCCGTTACAATAAAACTGTTCTGTATCGGAGGGGCCTCATCTGATGGAAAGGATGGGGAAAATGAGATACGGATGGAAAAAAGTTTTTCCTTTGAGATCATATTATGGTCTGATGTTTATGTGTGTCTGTTTTTTGTGGGTTCTGTCTGCAGGCTGCAGAAACCAGGCGGTTCTCTATGACAGTTCCGGGAACAAAGGCGATGCGGCATATACTGCTGTACCTGAAAAAGGAGAGGTTTCTGTGGAATCCGATGCAGAATCGGAAACGGATGAAGTTTCGGAATTACAGAAACAGATACTTTATGTCTATGTCTGTGGTGAAGTGACGAATCCCGGGGTGTATGAGCTGCAGGAAGGTCAGCGGATCATAGATGCAGTAGAAGCGGCAGGGGGTATGACACAGCAGGCTTCTGCTACCTGGCTGAATCTTGCAGAGCCACTGACAGATGGGCAGAAGATTGAAGTGCCATCGGAAGAACAGGCAGAGATATACCGGAAAGAAGAACAGGAGGCGCAGTCCGGACTTGTGAATCTGAATACAGCATCCATGGAGGAACTGATGACGCTTGCCGGTATCGGAGAATCCAAAGCTCAGGCGATTTTGAATTACCGGGAAGAAAATGGTAAATTTGAAACGCCGGAGGAGTTGATGGAGATTCCGGGAATTAAGGAAGGCGTGTTTCAGAAGATTGAAAATCAGATTACGGTAGGACCGTAAAAGTGTCTGAAAAAGGATTATATGAGCAGAGGCGGGAAGCATGGGAAAGAAAGTACTGGTAGTAGATGATGAAAAGCTGATTGTAAAAGGACTTCGGTTCAGTCTGGAGCAGGATGGGATGGAAGTGGACTGTGCCTATGACGGTGAGGAGGCTCTGGAATATGCGAGAGCCAGAGAGTATGATATTGTACTCCTGGATGTGATGCTTCCGAAACTGGATGGTTTCCAGGTATGCCAGCATATTCGTGAGTTTTCAAATATGCCGATTATCATGCTCACTGCCAAGGGTGAGGATATGGATAAGATTCTGGGACTGGAATACGGTGCAGATGACTATATTACGAAACCTTTTAATATTCTGGAAATCAAAGCGCGGATCAAGGCAATCATGCGGCGGACCGGGCGTCCGGAAAAAGAGCAGAAGAGCAAGCTGGTAGAAGCGGCGGATTTGAAGATGGATTTGGACAGCCGTCGTCTGTTCATCGGCGGACGGGAGATTAATCTGACAGCCAAGGAATTTGATCTTCTGGAACTCATGGCTCTTAATCCGGGTAAAGTGTACAGCAGAGAAACTCTTCTGAATACAGTCTGGGGTTATGAATATCCCGGAGATGTGCGGACGGTAGATGTGCATATCCGCCGTCTGAGAGAGAAGATTGAAGCGAATCCCAGCGAGCCGAAATATGTTCACACGAAGTGGGGTGTTGGATATTACTTCCAGGCATAGAGTTGTTTTTACATATCTGAAAAGTCTGAAATTCCGGATTCTTCTGGTAATGCTCGCGATTGGATGGATTCCTATGGCGCTGATGGCTGCCAGTCTGCTGGGCAGTTATAAAAGCAGCGCAGTTGCTTCCAGAAGTACAGAACTTCAGAATCAGTGCAGAATTCTGGCTAATCAGCTGCTGAATTATCATTATCTGGACGATCCTTCTTCCGAACTGCTGAATGGGGAGCTTGCGCAGCTGGCCAGCACTTATGACGGCCGTATTCTGATTATTGATAAGGATTTCCGTACAGTACGTGATACGTATGATTTGATTGAAGGCAAGTATGTGGTTTCCGAGGAAGTTATCCGCTGTTTTGAGGGCCAGACCTCCAATCTGCTTACGGCCCAGGGATTTATAGAGATAACCATTCCCATTAAAAAGAGCGATGCGAAAACCGTACAGGGCGTTCTGATGGCCAGTGTATCAACTAATGGAATCAAAGGGGGTGCAGAGATACTTCAGGGTAATGCATCCATTTTCTTCCTGGTATATGGCGTTTTGGTAACTGCACTTGCTGTCGTGCTTTCCTGGCTGCTGGTACATCCGGTGGAGCAGATCAGGCTGGGGCTGAGGGAGATTTCCAACGGCCATTCCACAGAGGATCTGGCGGTAAAAAACTATACGGAGACAGAGCAGATTTCAGAGGAATTCAACAAGATTGTAAACCAGATGCGTCTGCTGGACGAATCCCGGCAGGAATTCGTTTCCAATGTGTCGCATGAGCTGAAGACACCTCTGACCTCTATGAAGGTACTTGCAGATTCGCTTCTGATGCAGGGAGATGCACCGGTAGAGCTGTACAAAGAGTTCATGGGGGATATTGCAGAAGAGATTGAGCGGGAAAATAAAATTATTACGGATCTTCTTTCTCTTGTAAAGATGGATAAAAAGGCGGCGAGCCTTAATATTGAGCCGGTGGATATCAACGATTTGCTGGAACTCATTTTAAAAAGGCTGCGTCCCATTGCATCCAGAAAAAATATAGAGATGGTGCTGGAAAGTTTTCGGCCGGTTACCGCTGAAGTGGATGAGGGAAGGCTGACACTGGCATTCACCAATCTGGTGGAAAATGCCATCAAGTACAACAAAGAAAACGGATGGGTGCATGTATCTCTGGATGCGGATCATAAGTTTTTTTATGTGAAAGTAATGGATTCCGGCATGGGTATACCGGAAGAATCCCTGAACTTTATTTTTGAGAGATTTTACAGGGTAGACAAGTCCCATTCCAGTGAGATTGACGGTACGGGACTCGGACTTGCCATCGCCAAAAGCGCGGTCCTTGTCCATAAAGGAGCGATTAAGGTATCGAGCCAGCTTGGAGAAGGAACTACATTTTCTGTTCGGATCCCCCTGAACTATATTGCATAAGAAGAGATGGTCAGGAGGCGCATCATGAGACAAAAAAATATATATCGGGCCTTTGTGATTCCGGTATTTCTGATTCTTCTGTGGCTTATGGCTGGCTGCGGAGGAAACGAACAGACAAAGACACCGGAGGAAGAAAGCGGGTATAAAATTTTCTATCTGAATCAGTCTGAAACAGGACTGGAAGCGACGGCTTACGAGCCGGAAAGTACATCTGCAGAAAAGATGACAGAAGAGTTTCTGGAACAGCTGGCGTCTGTGCCTGCAGATACAAATCTGAAACCCGTTCTTACCAAGGATGTTGCAGTCAGCAGCTATACGCTGGAAAATGGTCAGCTTACACTGGATTTTGGAATTGGATATCAGCAGATGAAGGATACAAGAGAAATCCTTACCCGGATGGCGTTGGTCCGTACTCTGTGTCAAATCCCGGAGGTGGAATATGTGTCTATTCTGACGGGAGGAAATCCTTTGCTGGATTCCAAGGAGACGCCGGTAGGTCCTATGACTGCCGACAGTTTTGTGGAAAATCCGGGAAGCACAGCAGATGATTATGCCGTGACCACGGCTACTTTGTACTTTGCCAATGAAAGTGGAGATAAACTGGTGGAAGAAACGGTTAATATCAGTTACAGCAGTAATATCTCCGTGGAGCGTGTAGTTGTAGAGCAGCTGATCAGCGGTCCTATTACAGAAGGAGCATATCCTACGATTCCCCCTGAGACAAAACTTATCAGCATTTCCACCAAAGATGGAATCTGTTACGTAAATCTGGATAATGGTTTTCTGGGGCAGGGATATGATGTGACGGAAGCCGTTCCTATTTATTCAATAGTTAATTCACTGACAGGGATTACCGGAATCAGCAGGGTGCAGATTCTGGTTAATGGAGAGACCAATCTGGTTTATCGTGAAAGCATACGGTTTGACACGATTTTTGAACGAAATCTGGATATTATAGAAAAGCAATGAGAAAGAGACCTCTTGGTCTGGCAGCTGTTATTCTGACGATTGTTTTTCTGGTTCTTCCGGCAGACCTCTGGATGACTTTCAAAAGTCTGCCGGAAGGAAGAGGAAGCCCTGATTTTCTTTCCGGAACAGTCTGTGAGATTGCTCCGGGAGGTAAGGCTGTCAGCCTGAAACACACCAATATTTCTGATACCGGAATCATTCTGGTATATTTCGACGCCGAAGTACCTTTTTCTATCGGCAATACCATACAAATTGATAAAAATTTTAAATTAACAACACCGGAAATACCGACCAATCCGGGACAATTTAACGCACGTCTTTATTATCAGACGCAAAAAATTATTTTTTTGTGTTTTGCAGAGAAAGCAGCAGTGACAGATAAAAGCGTGAAAGTGATACCGCAGTTTTTTTATGAGTTGAGGAGAGAATTTGGGATACGTTTGCAGATCCTGTTCCCGGAAAGCTGCCGCGGAGTGATTGGAGCTGTGCTGCTGGGAGATAAGAGTGAACTGAAGGATGAGACAAAAGAGCTGTATCAGAAGAGCGGTATGTCTCATCTGCTGGCTATTTCCGGACTTCATGTGTCAGTTTTCGGAATGACTCTGTACCGCCTGCTGCGCAGATGCGGTATGTCTCTCTGGATGGCAGGGATTCCGTCCATGCTGACAGTGCTGTCTTACGGCATACTGACAGGGATGGGGATTTCCACAGCCAGGGCAGTTCTGATGTTTCTTCTCTCAGCAGTCGCAGACATGTCTGGAAAAAGCTATGATATGCTCACAGCTCTTGCGGCGGCAGCCATCTGCCTGCTGGTAAATCAGCCTTTGTATGCCAGAAATGCATCATTTCTTCTGTCTTTTGGAGCTGTACTTGGAATAGGGAGTGTCTATCCGGTTCTGCAGGAGCTCTTTGCTGTGCGGAACAGGGTGGTTCAGACTCTGCTTTTAAGTCTGTCTGTTCAGCTTATGACCCTTCCGCTTACACAATATTTTTACTGTGAAATTTCTCTGTATTCTGTGCTGCTGAATCTGGTGGTGGTTCCGCTGATGACAATTCTCATGTTTTCCGGAATCCTGGCTCTGGGACTGAGTTTTCTTTCCTTTGATGCTGCAGGTATACCGGCTTTTTGCTGCATTGTAATTATGCAGCTGTATGAGAAGCTGGGGACAGTTTTTCTCTGCCTTCCGGCCTCTGTGCTTCATTGCGGAAAACCGGAAATCTGGCAGATAGTCCTGTATTATATGTGTCTTTTCGGATTCCTTTCGTGGCGTTTTTATGTGCGGGAATGCAGGAAAAAACAGATTGCGCAGGCGGCAGTTCTGGGGGAGGAAGAGATGGAAGAAGAAGAAAAAAGGAAGGAGCCGAAGCTCAGACAAAAGCAGATTTGCAGTGCTGCCGGACTTTTTTTTCTGAATCTGCTGCTTCTTTTGAGACTGACCGGAGGTTTTCAGTTTACAATGCTGGATGTGGGGCAGGGAGAAGCGTTGTTTCTTCGCACAAAGGCAGGAACTTCGATACTGGTGGACGGAGGCAGTACCAGCATATCAGAAGCGGGAATTTATCGAATCATTCCGTTTCTGAAAACACAGGGAATCGCAAAACTTGATTATGTGATTGTGACACATGTGGATAAAGATCATATTTCCGGAATACAGGAGATCCTCGAATGCAGTATGCGGCCTGGCAATGTGAAAATTACAACCCTGCTTTTGTCATACGCTTCGCTTGCAGAGGAAGCGGGACAGGAACTGGCCGCGCTGGCAGAAGCGTGCGGTACAAAAGTAGAAAAAATTATGGCAGGAATGATACTGAAGGACAGTTCAGCGCAGCTGGAGTGTATTTATCCCGGAAAAGAAGAAGATTATGAGGATACGAATGAGGCTTCTGTGACAATGCGCTTATCGTATGGAAAATTTTCCATATTGATGACAGGAGATCTGGGAGTAGAAGGGGAAAAGAAGATATTGAACAGCGGAGAAACGGGGAATTCTCTGAATTGTGAAATCCTGAAGGCAGGGCATCACGGATCAAACACCTCATCCTCAGAGGAATGGCTGTCAGTAGTATCGCCTGTGTGGACGCTGATTTCCTGTGGAAAAGAAAATCCATACGGACATCCGCATCAGGAGACTCTGGAGAGACTGCAGAAAGTGGGAAGCGGAGTTCTGACTACAGCAGATTATGGAGCAATTACGGTACGCAGTGATGGGCAGGAGTTTCGGGTGGAGGTCTTCTGCCCTGAAGGAGTGCCCTGAAAACTCAGGACAGAACCGTATGTCATTATGCGCTTTGTTTTCACGCACTGTATTTTATGATGAGCAGTTCTACACTCATAACGTCCGTCATCCGCCCTGTTTTAACTGCTTCCTCGGCATCCACGCAGTCCTGGACAGCAGTCAGAAGCTGTGCTGTGGTGAAGCTTTTTGCCTGGGACATAAGCCGTCCGGCAACAAAAGGAGCTACCTGTGCCTTTGAGGCAATGGAGGCTCGATCCATCCCCCGTGAGGCCAGACTTTTTACCAGAAGAAGCTGATTAAACTGGCGGGCAATGAGAAAGAGGATGCGCATGGGAGGTTCCTTAAGAGACAGCAGGTCATAATAAAGATCTAAAGCAAGGCGCTGTTTCTTTTCAGCTATAGCCCTGATCATTTCAAAAATCTGTCCGGTAATCTGCATGGTGCAGATGGTGTCTACATCTTCTGTGGTGATGACATCGCGGTCTGTTGTATAGCTTAAAAGTTTTTGAAGCTCTGTGTGAATATTTTCCATATCAGAGCCTGTACGTTCGAGGAAACGCCGGAGGGTGTCTTCTGTAATTTTTTTATTTTCTTTTTTGAGGATTCCCAGAATCCAGCGCATCAGAGTATGCTCGTCCTGGAGCTGAAATTCTGTGACACGGCCATACTTCTGTACTGCCTTGTAAAGCCGGTTCCGTTTATCCACCTCTGTTTCTGTAAACAGCAGACAGGTGGTTTCGGGCAGATGGGGCAGGTAGTCGGCCAGTTCATCGCATTTGTTTTTAAAAAATCCGCTGTCTTCAATCAGAATGAGACGACGTTCTGCGAAAAAGGGGAGAGTATCGGCCAGACTGATAATTTCAGAAGGATCAATGCCCTTTCCTTCAAAGCGGGAAAAATTCATTGTGTCATCCGGAGCTGTCAAAACAGATTTCAGCCGGTTTTTATATTGATTACGAAGATAGGCCTCCTCTCCATACAGAAGATAAGAGGTCTTAAAGCTTCCGTTTTTGATGTCCTCTGCGAGCATTTTCATCAGGATTACCTCAGATAAGTAGATATGATATATCTGAATACTGTATAAAAAAGACGCCCAACTGACGGTATTGGGCGCCTTTTTGTTGTATTCAAATTAAGCGATGCTGTTCACAGCCTTGGTCAGGCGGGAAATTTTGCGGGAAGTAGTATTCTTGTGATATACTCCCTTGGAAGTTGCCTTGCTCATAACAGAAATCGCAGCCTTCAGGCAGGCCTTTGCGGTCTCGGCATCCTTTGCAGCAACTGCAGCATCCACTTTCTTAATCGCGGTCTTAACCTCAGACTTGATTGCCTTATTTCTTGCAGTTCTTGTCTCAGCAATCAGAACTCTTTTCTTTGCAGACTTGATGTTAGCCAATCTGTACACCTCCAAATTATCATTCACACTGATTTTATCTGTACATGTTCCGTAAAAGCCGGACACGGACGTCTTTACAAAACATACTCATTTATTGTATGGCAGGAAGGCTTTTCTGTCAATACATATTTTGCAAAAAATCGCGAAAACTAACGGTAAAAAGGCGGTATTTTGTTCTCCTGATACTGCCGGATAAAAATATAAGCGGAGGAAGGAAAAGAATGGAGCAGTTTCAGGTACGTACGGATCTGGCTCTGGAAGCCAGGGAACGGTTCGAGGAGGATGTAGAGATTCGAGGAGTTTCGGTGGAAGAGCAATATGATGAGATTCGGGATATCCGGGTGACAAAAGTCTGTATTGAATCAGAGAACGGAGCAAAAGCCATGGGAAAACCTGTGGGAACTTATATTACCCTGGAAGCTCCGAAACTGTCTGAACCGGATAAGGACTACCACCGGGAGGTGTCAGAGGCGCTGGCAGACTGTCTGCATGAGCTTTTGGGTACAGAGGAGGAAAAGGCAGTGCTGGTCGTGGGGCTGGGAAACCGGGAGGTGACACCTGACGCTCTGGGACCGGAGGTGGTTGGAAATCTGAGAATTACCCGTCATCTGATCCGTGAATACGGTAAAGCTGCTTTTGAAAAGAAAAAGGTTCATCTGGTCAGCGGCATAGTGCCGGGGGTTATGGCACAGACCGGGATGGAAACTCTGGAGATTGTACGCGGAGTGGCTGAAGAGACACGACCGGATGTGATTGTCGTGATAGATGCGCTGGCGGCGCGAAGCAGCAAAAGGCTGAACCGGACGATTCAGATTTCTGACGCAGGGATACATCCGGGATCAGGAGTAGGGAATCACAGACACAGTCTGACCAGAGAGACCATAGGTGTTCCTGTCATTGCCGTTGGCGTGCCTACTGTTGTGGACGCAGCGACGATCGTATATGATGCCGTCCGGGACAGAACAGCGGTTCCACCAGGACTGAATACCATGTTTGTCACGCCCAAAGATATTGATGAAACTATAAAATCTTTAAGCTTTACTATTTCGGAGGCTCTGAATCTTGTTCTGTCATAGAAAAAAACAGCAGGGAATATACTGGAGATAGCATGAAAGCCCGGACACGCCGGGACAGGATGCGGTATGGGGTGGAAAGAATGAACCGACTGCAGAAAATGATAAATGGTGCCATATGGCTGGCTATTGTAATCCTTGGTCTGTATATTCTGAGCTACGGAGTAAGGGGGCGTACTCTGCCGAGGCTGGGTTATACGGTCAAAAAAATTCTCATGAATATGGAGGGAAATCTCCAGAATACAGCTGCCAAATGCCTTTATCCCGGACTTGCTTTTGCGGCAGGCGGTTACGAAAAGGCAGGCAGCATTGATGAGATGCTGATCAGAGAGGCTGCAGGGATTTTCCCTCTTTTTTCCTTTATGGATGAACAGGAATTGTACGAGACAGCCACAGAAAGTGCGGTTACTTATGAAATACTGATTCAGGGCGGAGCCCATGATGAAAATGAGATTGATATTCAGACAGGCGAGGCTTTTGATATTGCGGAAAAAGTAGAAGAAGAAAATCTGAGGGCTGCACAGGAAGAGCAGGCAGCCCTGGAGCAGGAACGGAGAGAACAGGAGGCACTGGCTCAGATACAGGTGCAGTCAGATACAGGCGAACAGACACAGGCTGCAGGAGCTGTGCAAAGCGGAGAGATTCTGGGGACAGAGTATACACTGGATCAGCTTTCAGATTTTGAATTCCTCAAAAGCAGTTTTTACATAGTTGAAAGCAATACAGATATCAGCAGTGATCTCCTGAATGCGGAAAGACTTCTGGGTATGGATATGACGATGCAGCAGGACAACTCAGCTCCGCAGATTCTCATTTATCATACCCATTCACAGGAGGGATTTGTAGATTCGGTTCCGGGAGACAGCAGCACGACCATTGTGGGAGTAGGAGATTATCTGACGCGGCTTCTTCAGGATACTTATGGTTATAATGTGATACATAACACAGGAGTCTATGACTTTATTGATGGGAAACTCGATCGAAATCAGGCCTATACGCTGGCGGCGGAGGATGTGGAGCAGATACTGGCTGAGAATCCTACGATAGAGGTTATTATTGATCTGCACAGAGATGGTGTACAGGAAGATACACATCTGGTAACGGAGATAAACGGGAAGCCTACAGCCCAGATTATGTTTTTCAACGGGCTGAGTTTCAGTAAAAGAAACGGACCCATTGATTATCTTCAGAATCCTTATATCGGGGAAAATCTTGCTCTTTCTCTGCAGATGAAGCTGGATTGCGAAAAATATTATCCTGGTTTTACCAGGAAAGTATATCTGAAAAGTCTGCGCTACAATCTGCATCTTCGTCCGAAGTCTCTTCTGATAGAGGCGGGTGCCCAGACAAATACGGTTGAGGAAATGATGAATGCCATGGAGCCTCTTGCCTATGTGCTGAATCAGGTACTGGGAAATCCCTGAAAGGTTTTCGGAAGCCGCTGCCTGATACAGGATGTGGTTCTGTATGAGAAAAAATATCCGGGCATACTTGATCGCCGGGCAATTTAAAGGTAAGATAGATAAGATAGAGCGAAAGATTTTTTTACGGAGGAGTAACAGATGACAAAGACAGAACAGAGCAGAATTCGCAATTTCTGTATTATTGCGCACATTGATCACGGAAAATCTACTCTGG
>CALWGE010000049.1 GCA_944378225.1 uncultured Merdimonas sp. | reverse complement strand
CGGAGTAGGAATCTTATTACAGATTTCTCATAAGTTTTTCTCCGAAGCAGTCAAGCCTCTCGGCGTCTTTTTAGGTGAAGAACGGGATTACGGAATCGGTATGTTTTTCTTTCCGCAGGATGAGCTGAAGAGAAATCAGGCCCGTAAGATGTTTGAGATCATAGTGGAAAAGGAAGGCATGGATTTTCTGGGATGGAGAGAGGTACCGGTTGTACCGTCTGTACTGGGAACCAGGGCACTGGAAAAGATGCCGTGCATTATGCAGGGGTTTGTAAAGCGGCCGGCAGATGTGGAAAAGGGACTGGATTTCGATCGGAAGCTTTATATAGCCCGTCGGGTTTTTGAGCAGTCCAACGACAATACCTATGTGGCTTCGCTTTCCAGCAGAACGATTGTTTATAAGGGAATGTTCCTCGTGCATCAGCTCAGATCCTTTTTTGCAGATCTGCAGGATGAGAGGTATGAATCTGCTATTGCGATCGTACATTCACGTTTCAGCACGAATACGAATCCCAGCTGGGAGCGTGCGCATCCCAACCGTTTTATCGTTCATAACGGAGAAATCAACACCATTCAGGGAAATGCTGACAAAATGCTGGCCCGGGAAGAAACTATGGAGTCCAGCCATCTGAAAAAGGATCTGAGTAAAGTACTTCCGGTGGTAAACACTTCCGGATCTGACTCTGCCATGCTGGACAATACACTGGAATTTCTCGTGATGAGCGGTATGGATTTGCCTCTGGCAGTTATGATTACGATTCCGGAGCCATGGGACAATAACAAAGCCATGACTCAGACAAAACGGGACTTCTATCAGTATTACGCAACCATGATGGAACCGTGGGACGGCCCGGCTTCGATCCTGTTCAGTGACGGTGATGTGATGGGAGCAGTGCTGGATCGCAATGGACTGAGACCTTCCCGTTATTATATTACTGCGGATGATACCCTGATCCTGTCTTCTGAGGTAGGCGTGCTGGATATTGATCCCGCCAGGATTCTTGTAAAAGAACGTCTTCATCCCGGGAAAATGCTTCTTGTGGATACACGGAAGGGTGAGGTCGTAGATGACGAAGCTCTGAAGGAAAAATATGCTTCTTCCCAGCCTTATGGAGAGTGGCTGGACCGCAACCTGGTACAGCTGAAGGATCTGAAGATTCCCAATGAACGGGTGCCGGAGTTTACTGCGGATGAACGCAGACGCCTTCAGAAATCCTTTGGCTATAATTACGAAGAGTATCGTACCTCAATTCTGGCTATGGCCAAAAACGGAAGTGAGTCTATCGCTTCTATGGGAATCGATACACCGCTGGCAGCCCTTTCTGATAAGCACCAGCCGCTGTTTAACTATTTCAAGCAGCGCTTTGCACAGGTGACGAATCCTCCCATCGATGCAATCCGTGAGGAAATAGTTACGTCTACCACTGTGTATGTGGGACGCGAAGGAAATGTACTGGAAGAAACGCCGGAAAACTGCCACCTTCTGCGTATTAATAATCCGATTCTGACAAATACGGATATTCTGAAAATAAAAAGTATGAAGGTGCCTGGTTTTAAGGTAGAAGTGCTGCCGATTCTTTATTATAAGAATACGAGCCTGAAAAAAGCCATGGATCGTCTCTATATGGATGCGGATCGCGCTTATAGAGAAGGAGCGAATATCCTCATTATATCTGATCGCGGCGTCGATGAAAATCATGTGGCTATTCCTTCTCTGCTGGCAGTGGCCGGCCTGAACCAGCATCTGGTCACCACAAAGAAACGTACTGGTGTGGCGCTGATTCTGGAGAGCGGAGAGCCCAGAGAGGTACATCAGTTTGCGACACTTCTGGGTTATGGAGCCTGTGCGATTAATCCTTATCTGGCTCAGGAAACCATCCGGGAGCTGGTGGCGTCTCATCTGCTTGATAAAGATTATTATGCGGCAGTAGATGATTACAACAGCGCTATTCTGCATGGTATTGTAAAAATCGCGTCCAAGATGGGTATTTCCACAATTCAGTCTTATCAGGGCTCCAAGATTTTTGAAGCCATTGGAATTGACGAAAAGGTTGTGGATGAATACTTTACCGGAACGGTAAGCCGTGTAGGCGGTATAACACTGAAAGATATTGAGAAGCAGACGGATGAACTTCATTCTGCAGCTTTTGATCCTCTGGGACTGAACGTGGATCTGACGCTGGAGAGCGTAGGGCGTCACAAGAGCAGAAGCGGAGGAGAGCAGCATCTCTACAATCCGCAGACGATTCATCTGCTGCAGGAGTCCACAAAGCGCGGCGATTATCAGATGTTCAAAGAATATACGGAACTGATTAACGGGGAAACCAACCGTGGATATTTAAGAAGGCTTCTGGATTTTGCTTATCCGAAAAAGGGAGTTCCCATTGAAGAAGTGGAAAGCGTGGAATCTATCGTGACCCGCTTCAAGACAGGAGCAATGTCTTATGGATCTATTTCTCAGGAGGCTCATGAATGTCTGGCGATTGCCATGAATACTCTTCATGGGAAGTCAAATTCCGGTGAAGGCGGAGAGAGCCTGGAGCGTCTGGAGATCGGACCGGACGGACTGAATAAATGTTCTGCCATTAAGCAGGTGGCATCGGGACGTTTTGGAGTGACATCACGCTATCTGGTGAGTGCAAAGGAACTGCAGATCAAGATGGCTCAGGGAGCAAAGCCCGGAGAAGGCGGTCATCTGCCGGGCGGAAAGGTTTATCCCTGGATTGCGAAGACCAGACATTCCACTCCGGGCGTGGCTCTGATTTCACCGCCGCCTCATCATGATATTTATTCCATTGAGGATTTGGCCCAGCTGATTTATGATTTGAAGAATTCCAATCGCGATGCGCGGATTTCTGTGAAGCTGGTATCCGAAGCAGGGGTGGGAACCGTCGCAGCAGGTGTAGCCAAGGCTGGCGCTCAGGTTATTCTGATTTCCGGATATGACGGAGGTACAGGCGCTGCGCCAAGAAGCTCCATTCATCATGCAGGCATGCCCTGGGAGCTTGGACTTGCAGAAACTCATCAGACGCTGATTCAGAACGGCCTTCGCGGCAGAGTCCGCATCGAGACAGACGGCAAGCTGATGACAGGCGAAGATGTGGCGATCGCGGCAATACTGGGAGCTGAGGAATTTGGTTTTGCCACAGCGCCGCTGGTAACCATGGGATGCGTCATGATGCGTGTCTGCAATCTGGATACCTGTCCTGTAGGCGTGGCTACTCAGAATCCGGAACTCCGGAAACGGTTCCGGGGAAAACCGGAATATGTCATGAACTTCATGAAATTCATTGCGCAGGATCTGCGGGAATACATGGCACGTCTTGGCGTACGCACAGTAGATGAGCTGGTAGGCCGTACAGATCTTCTGAAGATGAAGGAAGGACTTACCGGTCATGCAGCTTCTATCGATTTGTCGGCGATTCTGGATAATCCCTATACCGGAAAAGGACAGAAAGCAACCTTTGATCCGAAGATGGTATATAATTTTGAGCTGGAAAAGACTCTGGATCAGAGGGTACTGTTTAAAAAGCTCCTTCCTGCTCTGGAAGAAGGACGCAGTCAGAGTATTGAACTGGAAGTAAGCAATACGGATCGTGCTTTTGGTACGATGTTTGGTTCTGAGATTACCAGGAGGTATCCGGAAGGGCTGAAGGAGGATACCTTTACAGTAAAATGTAGGGGAGCCGGCGGACAGAGCTTTGGAGCATTCATTCCTAAAGGACTGACCCTGGAACTGGAAGGGGACAGCAACGATTATTTCGGCAAAGGCCTGTCAGGCGGAAAACTTATCGTTTACCCGCCCAGAACCGCCCGGTTTAAACAGGATGAGAATATTATTATAGGAAATGTGGCGCTTTATGGAGCTACCAGCGGTGCGGCGTATATTAACGGAGTGGCAGGAGAACGTTTCTGTGTAAGAAATTCCGGAGCGACAGCTGTCGTGGAAGGCGTAGGTGATCATGGCTGTGAGTATATGACCGGAGGACGTGTGGCTGTTCTCGGGAAAACGGGAAAGAACTTTGCGGCAGGAATGAGCGGCGGTATTGCATACGTGCTGGATGAAGACAGGGATCTTTATACAAGACTGAATAAAACCATGGTTATGGTTGAGGAAGTAACAGACAAGTACGATGTGCTGGAACTCAAGGAAATGATCGAAAATCATGTGGCATACACAGGCTCTGCCAGAGGACGTGAGATTCTTGACCGGTTTGCGGAATATCTGCCCAGGTTCAAAAAAATCATTCCGTATGATTATAATAAGATGCTGATGACGATTGTGCAGATGGAAGAGAAGGGGCTGAGCAGCGAACAGGCTCAGATTGAAGCCTTCTATGCCTGCAGAAGACAGTAAGGAGGGAGTCCTATGGGAAAACCGACAGGATTTATGGAGTACGGGCGTGTAGACAAAAAGGCCCAGTCTCCCAAAGAAAGGATTAAACACTTTAATGAATTCCATATCCCTCTGCCGCGTGAAGAACAGGAGCGTCAGGGAGCCCGCTGCATGGACTGCGGCGTTCCCTTCTGTCAGGCAGGAATGATGATTGGCGGGATGGCTTCCGGCTGTCCCCTGAGGAATCTGATTCCCGAATGGAATGATCTGCTGTATATGGGAAACTGGGAACAGGCTTATAAACGGCTGAAAAAGACCAGCAGCTTTCCGGAATTTACCGGAAGAGTCTGCCCGGCTCTCTGTGAAAAGGCATGTACCTGCAATCTGAATGGAGATGCAGTAAGTACGAAAAGTAATGAGCTGGCCATCATTGAAAATGCTTACAAAGAAGGATATGCAGTGCCGGAACCGCCCAAAAACCGTACAGGAAAGAGAATCGCCGTTGTGGGAAGCGGACCGGCAGGACTGGCCGCGGCTGATCAGCTCAATCACAGAGGTCATTCTGTTACAGTTTTTGAACGTTTTGATCGGGTGGGAGGACTCCTGCGATATGGAATTCCGAACATGAAGCTGGAAAAACATATCATTGACCGGAAAATTGATATGATGAAGGCAGAAGGCGTGGAGTTTGTTGTGAACACAGATGTAGGAAAAGATAAAAAGGCCGCAGAACTCCTTAAGGAGTACGATCGGGTTATTCTTGCCTGCGGAGCTTCCAATCCGCGAGATATTAAGGTGCCGGGACGGGAACTGAAGGGAATTTATTTTGCGGTAGATTTCTTACGGGCTACGACAAAAAGTCTGCTGGACTCCAACTTTGCCGATAAGAAATTTATTTCTGCAAAAGGGAAGAATGTACTGGTTATCGGTGGCGGCGATACAGGTAATGACTGTGTGGGTACTTCGATTCGTCTGGGCGCAAAATCTGTGATTCAGCTGGAGATGATGCCGAAAGCACCGGATACGAGAGCAGAGAACAATCCATGGCCGGAATGGCCCAGAGTCTGCAAGACGGACTACGGACAGGAAGAGGCAATCGCTGTCTTCGGAAAAGATCCGAGAATTTACACAACGACGGTAAAAGAATTTCTCGGAGATAAGTCAGGCAATTTGAAAAAAGCTGTCTGCTGTAAGCTGGAGAGTAAAAAAGACGAAAAGACAGGACGAATGATGATGGTTCCGGTAGAGGGAAGCGAATTTACTCTGGACGTGGATCTGGTATTGATTGCAGCCGGTTTTCTGGGAAGCCAGGATTATGTAACGAAAGCGTTCGGCGTAGAGGTCAATGGCAGAACCAATGTGAACACGGATCCGGGACAGTATAAAACGAATGTGGACAGAGTGTTTACAGCAGGCGATATGCACAGAGGGCAGTCTCTGGTAGTCTGGGCAATCCGGGAAGGAAGAGAAGCGGCCTGTGCTGTAGATCTGGATTTGATGGGTTATACAAATTTGCAGGTACAGTGAGTTGCAGGACTTTAAAGCTTGACACTTTACTGTAAAGCAGGTATAATTAAGTGAAATTATACAAAAACGGAAAAGAAAAGTGACCTCCATTTGTTTGATCTGACATCATTATTCCTATGTTATGGTAAAAAAAGTGCTTAAAGACAGGAGATCGGGCCCCTCTTTCTTTAAGCGCTTTTTCTGTACCGGAGCAAAGAAGTCAGACAGGCAGAGACGCTTTTCAGCCCTTGGAGAGGGGCTTTAATCACTACTACATCATGATTGAGATACGAAGGAGAAAGTTATGGTGATTACAAATGGTTTTACCTACATTGCGTTCCTGATGTTCCTGGCCGGTGGTTTGCTGGCTCTGGAAAAATACACCAAGTGGAAAATATTTAATGTGATTCCTCCGCTGGTATGGCTGTATGTTCTGAATATGGTATTCTGTACCATGGGTCTGTATGCGTCTGACGGCGTGTCTGCGGCTTACAGTGCACTGAAGAACAATCTGCTGTATGCGATGATTTTTGTTATGCTGCTCCGCTGTGATTTCCGGAAACTGGCAAAGCTGGGCGGACGTATGATTGCGATTTTCCTGGGATGCTCTCTGACTCTGGCTATCGGTTTCCTGATCGGTTATCCGCTGTTTGTCAGTGTGCTGGGAGGAGGAGAGAAGACCTGGGCAGCTGTAGCGGCCCTGTATGCATCCTGGGTAGGCGGTTCTGCAAACATGGCGGCTATGCAGGCAGCGCTTCCTGTGGATGCCGGAGCCTACAGCTGCGCGCTGGCACTGGATACGGTATGTTATTCTGTCTGGATCGCCCTTCTGTTGCTGGCAGTCCGGTATGCAAAGAAATGGAATGATTCTGTAAAGGCTGATACATCCAAGCTGGATGCAATTGCGAAGGCAGCAAATGCGGAGATTGAAAAGGACAAAAAGAAAGCCACATCCGGAGACTGGATTTTCCTGATTGGTCTGTCTCTTCTGGTTTCTGCTCTGTCACAGATAGTAGGCGGCGTTATGAACACCGGTTTCGTTAATATCGGACTGGATATGTTTGACAAGGGAACCTGTACCACTGTATTCGTAACTGTATTCGGTCTGATTTGTGCTCTGTCTCCTCTCGGAAAGCTTCCTGCAGTAGAGGAACTGTCCAGTATCTACCTGTATGCAGTAGTTTCCCTGCTGGCTTCCACCGCAAGCCTGACAGATCTGGTATCTGCTCCCATGTGGGTGGTTTACGGAGCCTTTGTTCTGGTTATTCATGTTGTTCTGATGTATGTTCTGTCCAAGGTGTTCCACTGGGATATCTGCATGGTGTCCACGGCATCCCTGGCAAATATCGGCGGTTCCGCGTCTGCGCCTATTGTTGCGACGGCATATGACGCATCCTTTGCAGGCATCGGTGTTCTCATGGGCGTTCTGGGTGCTGCCATTGGAAACTTCTGCGGTCTGGGTATGGGAGCCATTCTGCATATGCTTATTTAACCTCTGAGGAGGGCAGCGATGGGCTGCTGCATCCGTAATGAACGATATATGAAAATTGAAAGACCCCGCTCCGAACAGGGGCGGGGTCTTTTTTGCAGAGGAGGAGATTGCTGTGAATATTAATGATAATTTTCGTTATCTTCACATGGGACTTCCTGAAGACATTCTGCGCCGCAAACTCTGCGGAGATTTTGACGGGGCGGTTCGTCTGATAGATAGGCGTCTGAAGGAGAAGAAGCTTCCGGAGCCGCTTCGCTGTTGTCTGCAAGCAGAGCGCGAAATGATCCTGCGCCTGCCTGGAGATTTTCCCTATACCAGAGAGGAGGCGCTTGCGCGGATTCGGGAGAGAATTCCTGATTTCGGGGAAGAAGAATTTGATGAGCGTGTGGATAACGGATGCATTGGCTGGATTTATAAGAAGGGAGAAATGCGGTTCTTTAATCGCTTTTTTGAAACCTTATGTAAGACAGAACCCGGTTTTGCCCGTCGCGCAGGAGTTACTTTAAGCGGAGCAGAGAGTGCCGGAAAGAATTCCAGAAAAGAAGAGGAACTGGAGCGGTGCATTGGTCAGATGAAAGAAAGAGGAATGCTCAGCCGCAGGATTCGGGTCAGAGCGTCTTTACGGCTTAAGGATGACGTCTTTGTCCCGGGCAGAAAGATACGGGCTCACCTTCCGGTTCCATCCGAGTGTGACGACCAGAGTGAAATTGTATTTGAAAAAATATGGCCGGAGCATGGCAGGGTGGCTCCCGGAGACGCTCTTCAGCGTACAGTCTGCTGGGAAGAAGTTATGGAGGAAAACCATGAATTTACAGTAGAATATTCTTATGTACGCAGGTCAGTATATCATGACACGGCAGTCATGAAGGGGGAAGGGGAACAGCCCGATTTCTTTACAGAAGAACAGCCGCCCCATATTCTGTTTACGCCGTATATCCGTGATCTGACTGCACAGCTTTCGGAAGGAACGGAGGATCCCCTTGAAAAGGCGCGCAGATTTTATGATTATATTACAAAGAATATGACGTATACCTTTATGCCGGCGTATTTCAGTATGGAAAATATCGCGGAAAACTGTGCCCGCAACATGACCGGTGACTGCGGTGTGTTTGCCTTGCTGTTTCTGACTTTGTGCCGCTGTGCAGGAATACCTGCCTGCTGGCAGAGCGGGCTTGCGGCAGAGCCTGACTTCTGCGGGGCTCACGACTGGGTACGTTTTTATATCGCGCCTTATGGTTGGCTTTATGCAGACCCTTCCTATGGAGTGTCAGCTATGCGGGCAGGAAATGAAAACAGAAGACAGTTCTATTTCGGAAACCTGGATCCTTTCCGGATGGCTGCCAATCAGGCTTTTCAGGCTCCGTTTACAGTAGAAAAGGAAGGCTTTCGGGCAGACCCCTATGACAATCAGGTAGGGGAGATTGAGGCAGAAGGATACGGATTTACTTATGAAGAATTTGAACGCAGCAAAGAGGTGCTGCTGTGCCAGGAAGTATAAGGAGGAATGGTTTGTTGGATTTTCGTAAGGCAATAGAGAAAAATAAGGAACAGTTTATTGCAGATCTGCAGGGCTGCATCCGTATTCCAAGTGTTTATACTGAGGATGACAGCGGCTATCCTTATGGACAGCCGGTTCAGGACTGTCTGGAATACATGCTGCATACGGCAGGCAGGCTGGGATTTCCCGTACAGAATATGGATAACCATCTGGGCTGGTGCGAGTACGGGGAGGGAGAAGAGATGGTCGCTGTTCTCTGTCATCTGGATGTGGTTCCGGAAGGGGAAGGCTGGACTGTTCCGCCCTATGAAGGACTGGTGGCTGACGGACGAATCTATGGACGTGGTACCATGGATGATAAAGGACCGGCCATGGCTGCCCTGTATGGTTTGCAGGCCCTTCGGGATTCGGGCCTGAAAATCAGTCGCCGTATCCGTCTGATGTTTGGACTGAATGAGGAAACGGGAAGCGCTGATATGAAATATTATCTGCAGCATGGCGGTGAGGTGCCTGTTATGGGATTTACGCCGGATGGTGAGTATCCTGTCATCAATGGAGAGAAAGGAATTGCCACGGAATGCTTTACCAGAGTTCTTTCACAGACGGGAGCGCTGAAACTTCTGGAGCTTCAGGCAGGGGAGGCACCCAATATTGTTCCCGCTCATGCGTATGCCCGGTTTATATGTTCCCGCGAGGATGCGGAGCGCATTGCTGCCATGGAGACAGAAAAGATACGCTGCTGTATTCTGGAGGACGGGATTCGGATTGAGGCAGAAGGTGTCAGCGCCCATGGCGGTACGCCCTGGGAAGGAGAAAATGCAGCCGGTCGTCTGATGCTGTTTCTGGACAGACTGCCGCTGGAAGGAGATTTGAAAGAAGCAGTTCACCTGCTGGCGGAAAAAATCGGCATGGAATGCTACGGGGTTTCTCTTGGAATTGCGATGGAAGATCAGGTATCCGGTCCTCTTACAGTAAATATGGGAGTAGTGCAGCTGGATGGAGATGCGATGACTGTAAAGCTGAATTACCGGTATCCTGTGACGCGCAGCTTTGAGGATTGCGGTCCGACGGTGGAAGGAGCTTTTGCGGCGGGAGGCTTTCAGATTTCATCTCTTTCTCATAAAGGCAGCCTGTATATGGCTCCGGACAGTCCGCTGGTAAGCAAGCTGCTGGATGTATATGCCCGCTGTACGGGAGAAGTGGCAGAAGCAAAATGCATCGGCGGAGGAACTTACGCGAAGATGATGCCGAACACGGTAGCCTTTGGTCCCATTTTCCCGGGAGACGAAGTGCGCGAACATAAGCCGGACGAGTATATGGAACTGGAACGGCTGACAGACAATGCAAATATCCTGGCGCAGGCCATGTATGAACTGGCCCGGTGACAGGGGGAATATAAGAAAGAAGGGTAGCGTATGAAGATTACAGAAGTAAGACTTGGAAAAATTTCAGTTCCGCTGCGCGTTCCGTTCAAGACAGCGGTTCGTTCTGTGTCCAGTGTGGAAGATGTAATTGTAGAGGTCCATACGGACACGGGAGCAGTAGGATACGGAGAGGCTCCGCCAACGGGAGCTGTAACCGGTGATACCACGGGAGCCATCGTGGGAGCTCTTCAGGATCATATTATCAAGACTGTTGTAGGACGGGATGTGGATGATTTTGAAAATCTGATGCAGGCGCTGAATGGCTGTATTTATAAGAATACCAGTGCAAAAGCAGCAATGGATATGGCACTGTGGGATCTGTATGGACAGATGTATAATATTCCTGTATACAAGCTGATGGGAGGCGGACGCAAGGAAATTATTACAGACATTACCATCAGTGTAAATCCGCCTGATGAAATGGCACGGGACGCTGTGGATGCTGTACGCCGCGGTTATGATACGCTTAAAGTCAAAGTGGGAGCACATCCGGAACTGGATGTGGCGCGACTGTCAGCCATTCGCCAGGCTGTGGGAAATGAGACGCGTATCCGTATCGACGCCAATCAGGGATGGGAGCCCAAGCAGGCGGTTCGCCTTCTGAATCAGATGCAGGAAAAAGGACTGGATATCGAATTTGTGGAGCAGCCGGTCAAGGCACACGATATTGACGGGCTCCGCTATGTTACAGAGCGTTCTTATGTACCGGTTCTGGCGGATGAAAGCGTGTGGTCGCCTGCCGATGCGCTGTATATTATGCAGACCAGAGCTGCAGATCTCATCAATATCAAGCTGATGAAATGCGGCGGTCTTTACAATGCCCTGAAAATAGCGTCTGCTGCCGAAGTATACGGTGTGGAATGTATGCTTGGCTGTATGCTGGAGGCTAAAATCAGTGTGAATGCTGCAGTACATCTGGCCTGTGCCAAGAATATCATTACAAAGATCGATCTGGACGGACCGGTACTTTGCAGTGAGGATCCGATTCTGGGAGGAGCTGTATTCGAAGAACAGAAGATTACAGTTTCTGATGAGCCCGGACTTGGTATCAAAGGAATTGAAAAAATAACATATCTGGACTGAAAACGGTAAAGGCACTGCAAACCGGCAGCAGGAGATTATACAGAGGAGGCTTTCATGCGATACAGGAGGCCTCCTTTCTGTATGAATAAGACGGTTTATAAGTACTGTGAATCAAAAGACATTAGCAGATATCATAGATGCCTTTCTTTACTTTATAATTGGGGAGTGGTACACTTCTTAACGTAAAATTAACAGAGAAGGAGAGTATACTATGCAAGACATTTTAACAGACCTGCTTGCAATCATAGGCGTAGTGCTCAATGGACTGCCTCAGGGACTTCTGGCCCTGGCATATGGTTTCGCTTCCGTTCCTACTGCGCTGGCCTTTTTTGTAGGTGTAGTGGGAAATACGCTGACACAGAGTGTAGCCCCGATTTCATTTCAGGCTGAGACGATCACTTATGCCGGTACGGCAGGAAAGAATCGTTCTGAACGCTGCACAATGATTTTCATTGGCGGTTTGATTATGGCGCTGATAGGTGCCTGTGGTTTTCTGACCAAAATTGTAAATTTTGTAGGTGAGGATGTAGCCTATGGTATGATGGCCGGAGTAGGAATTATTCTTACCATGGCAGCACTGAATATGATTAAGAGTGACGTGCTTTCAGGAACTGTTTCCCTGGTGACGGCTCTGGTTGTTTATTTTATTACCAAGAACAGCGCTAATACACTGGTGTATACAATTGTATTTTCTGTTGTGGCATCCTGTGTTGCCAGTGCCCTTTTCAAAAAGGAGAAAATGAATATTGTAGTGGAGGATGACAAGTTCGTACGTCAGAAATTCACCATTAACACCAATGTGATTCTGGGAGCTCTGGGTATGGTCTGTCTGAACATTGGTTCCAATATTTCTTTTGGAGGAATTACTGCCAGCATGGCTACGGGCGGTAATTATAATGTAGATCACCTGACTGTAATTTCTTCACTGGCGGATATGTGTTCTTCTTTCTTTGGAGGAGCTCCGGTAGAGTCTATTATTTCAGCTACAGCAAGCGCGCCCCATGCTGTATGGTCCGGCGTAATTATGATGGCGATTATCGGTCTGATTCTGCTCTTCAAGCTTCTTCCGAAGATTGGCCGTTATGTTCCGTCATCTTCTATTGCAGGTTTCCTGTTTGTACTGGGAATCTTTAAGACTGTAGTACCGGATGCACCTATGGCTTTTGCAGCAAATGCAGCTGCAGGCGGAACGGCTATGGTAGTAACAGCCGTATCAAATCCCTTCCTTGGAATGCTGGCAGGAGTAGCTGCGAAGCTTCTGGGACTCTAAAATAAGGAGATATCTGAATATGAAAGATTATAAGATAGAACTTTGCGGAGTAGAGAGAACCCTTCCGTTTATTCCGATTAATGATACGACAGCATTTGCCAGTTTTGTAGTTCTTGGTGATACAGAGCTGGTAACAGCCTGTGCGCCGGAACTGGTAAAACGTATTGGTCAGGTTGATGCAGTGGTGACTGCTGAGGCCAAGGGAATTGCTCTGGCGTACGAGATCAGTCGTCTGTTGGGACTGAAGGAATTCATTGTAGCCAGAAAAAGTACCAAGACTTATATGAAGAATGTAGTTTCAGCATCTGTGCATTCCATTACGACAGCGGGAGAACAGCATCTGTATCTGGACGGTGTGGATGCCGATAAAATTCGAGGAAAGCAGGTATGTCTGCTGGATGATGTGATTTCCACAGGTGAATCGCTTCATGCACTGGAAGTTCTGATGGAGAATGCAGGCGCGTCTGTTGTGAAAAAGGCGGCTATTCTGGCAGAGGGCGACGCCGCTTCAAGAGATGATATTATTTTTCTTCAGAAACTGCCGCTGTTCCGGAAAACCGGAGAAGCCGAATACGAGATGATGGAGTAATAACAGAAGTTGTTTCAGATGTGATAAAGGGGAGACCGTATGGTCTCCCCTTCAGTATTTGGGAAATTGTTTCAGAGATTAATAGCCGATTTCATTCAGTACCCGGTCAATGGTGCGGGCAAGAGAAAGGCTGAATTCTTCGGTAACCCAGGGTGTCTCTCCGTCTGTTATGCAGCGCCCCAGCTGTTCTGTCTCCAGCTGGTAGTTGTGGGGAGTTTCCACAACTTTCAGTTCTTTCCTTCCGTCAAAGATCTGAATCTCATAGGACAGCTTTCCGGGACAGTTAAAGCCAAAGTTCACGGAAGAGATGGAGCCTTTCGTTCCGTGAATCTGGAAGCGGTCCAGACAGCTGTTCTTTTCTGTAGCCAGGACCATGCCGCAGTCGAAGCTGGCTTTTGCGCCGTCTGCGTACTCAAAAATGCCGGTTGTATAGGTGTCGATCCTATCTTCATTAAAACTTCCGATGGCTTTTACAGATACCGGTTCTTCTCCCAGCATGGTCTGAATCAGACTGATGGCATAGACACCCAAATCGTAAGTGCAGCCTCCGCAGGTTTCCCGGCGCATACGGATATTGGATTTCTCATAGTCCGAGGTGATAAGTGCGGCTTCCATATAACGGATTTCTCCGATGGTTCCTGCTTCAATTTCTTTTTTTACCGCTTTCACAAAGGGACTGTGCTGATAGGCGAAGGCTTCCATCAGAAACACATGGTTTTCCCTGGCGACACGGAACATTTCCTCAGCCTCTTTTGCAGTGGGGGCCAGAGGCTTTTCGCAGAGGACGTGTTTGCCGTGCTGCAGCGCCCGGATAGTCCATTCATAGTGCAGTGTATTGGGAAGAGGAATGTAGACAGCTTCAATTTCCGGATCTTCCAGAAGCTCTTCATAGCTTCCGTAAGCTTTCTGAAATCCGTATTTCTTTTTAAATGCATCAGCCTTTTCGGCATTTCTTCCGGCAATCGCAGTCAGCTCACAGTTTTCCGCCAGCTGCATTCCCAGGGCTGTATCCCGTTCAAAAATATAAGCGGTCCCCAGGACGCCCCATTTTACTTTTCTCATGATGATTCGTCTCCTTTCTCAAATAGTGATTCTGTACTTATTGTAGCATGGCTCTTTTTGTTTTGCTACAGATTTTTCAAAAATAATATAAATAAAATAAAAATATATTTTTATATTGACTTTAATAATGTTAAAGAATATACTTAATTATATTCAAATATTTCGACCCTGATTCTTCTGGTAATTTATTTCGTTATCAGAAGAGGAAATAAGAGGAAAAGACAGGCTATGCTTGACAAAATGAATATTCATGATTTAGGCTGACGGAACACGGGAGGTGATGAGGTGGCGATTGAAGTAGTACCGGGGTGGATGACAGAACTGGAGCCGGAGGATGTCTCTTTTATCCGGAATTTTATTCTGGCTTCGGGATCCCTTAAAGAGATTGCGCATCAGTATGATGTGACCTATCCTACAGTACGCCTGCGGCTTGACAGGCTGATTCAGAAAATCCGGATCAGTCAGGAGAAAGAAAATGATCCCTATGTGGCGCTTATTAAGCGGCTGGCGGTGAATGAAAAGCTGGATTTCGATACGGCGAAAATATTGATAACAGAGTACCGGAAGACACGGAAGGAGGAGTAAAAAATGCAGATGGCTTATACAAATACAATTGTTTTTATTATATTGTTTCTGGGGATTGCCGGAGGCATGGTAGCTCTGGAAATTTTTCTGGCTCGTTCGGAAAAATCGTGGCCGGGACTCATTCCGCCGGCTTTCACCTTTTTATGGACATTGATTTCCTGCCTGAATGTGGCGGCAGCCGGAGATATTCTGAGTGTGGTGGGTGCACTGTTTATCACGCTCCTGGTAATGAATGTTCCCACACTGATTCTGCTGGCAGTTTATTTTGTGTGCCGGGAGAAAAGAAGAAAGAAAAAGCAGCTGGATAAGATGAATATTCAGGATCTGAGCTGAGATGTAGAAGGAAGAAGGAAGAAGATTCCGGGCGGGATTCTGGTAAAAATTAAGGGAATCCTGCCCGGCAAAGACTGTTATCTGCATGTGCAGTTCAAATTTACTTTCGTAACTGGTCTGATATATTTCCAGAATCTTGTGCAGTCATGATAGAAATAGAAAACTCTGCCCGGGGAAGTATCGAGGCGGTAGCCCGATGCAGAAAAATCAAATTTCCGCATTGCTTTCTCTATTTTTTCTTCTACCATACTGTTTTCTTTTTCAAGATCAAAGGGTCCATGCTCAAAAACGATATAGTCTGCTTCAGGAATATCTGACAGGAACATTTGCGGCGGAATTTCATCGCTGTAGGCGGACGGCAGACGAACGCCGTAACATTCGGCAAGCGGGATCCCCCAGCTGCATATTCTGCCGGCAGGGTCATTGATAAAAGCCATGATTTGTCCGCTGCTGCTGTCTGCTGCATTTCCGCCCAAGTCGTCTAATTTGCCTTTGATACCGTTCAGCAGGCTGCAGATTGTTTCATAATCCTGCCCGGGTATCAGGTTTTGCTTCTGCCAGAAATCCCAGTAACCGATGCTTTCATAGTTTTTTATATACAGAAATTTGTGTGCGGGGATTGTGACAAAATATGTTTTTACATCATCTGTGGTTTCCCGCTTGTCGGTTTCTGTGTTTCCCAGGAGATAGCAGTCAAAAGGCCTGATGATTGTACGGAGAATAACCGGAACGGGTTTTTGCCGGTATTCGCTGGGTGTAATTCCATACGCGTCTTTAAATGCACGGGTAAAAGCTTCGTTAGATGAGAAGCCGTAATCCAGAGCAATATTTAAAATGCTGTCCTCTGTTTCGCGCAGCTGCCTGAGAGAAAGCGCCAGTTTCCTGTATCTAAGATAATCGCGGAACTGCATTCCTGAAATTTCTTTGAATTTTCTTGAAAAATGGTATTCAGAATATCCCAAGTCCTGCGCGAGGATACTCAGTGTCAGGGACTCATCATTTTTGCTGTTAATACAGACATCTATTCTGTCTATTATCTGTTGTATATTCTTTTGCCACTTGTAATCCATTCCTTTTTCTCCCAACTGTTTGTTTGAAAATAATTATACACAGCTGTAAGGCTTTTGGCTTGATTTTATTTGCGGTTATAGCTGTTTAACATTTTCACTCTGGAGCAGTTCATTCAGAGAGTGGAATGTGTATCCCATCTCTTCCCATTTTGTCAATAATTCATCAAGAATTTCCGCGTTAGTCTGTGAAGTGTTGTGGAGGAGTACGACCGCTCCGGGGTGGATGCGGGGAATCAGCTTGGAAAAAGCTTCATCCTTTGAGGGCTGGTCATCCTGGTACCAGTCCACGTAGGCCAGGCTCCAGAAAAAGGTCTGATATCCCAGTTCACAGGCCATCTGAAGATTGGCTTCACTGTAGATGCCCTGAGGCGGACGGTAGAATTTTGGCATGGGCTGGCCGATAGTCTCTTCATAAAGAGCTTCCAGAGACTGAAGTTCTTCCTGAAATGCTTCTTTGGAGCTGATTTTTGACATATCCGGGTGGTGGTATGTATGGTTTCCTACCGTGTGACCTTCTTCCACCATACGTTTTACCAGATCCGGACTTGTTTCCATATAGTTGCCTACGATAAAAAAGGTAGCTGGTGCGTTATGCTTTTTCAGCGCGTCCAGAATTGCGGGGGTACAGCCGCTTTCGAAGCCACAGTCAAAAGTGAGATAGATCTTTTTTTCATCCGTTTCTTCCATATAATAAGCATTGTACTGAGAAAGAAAAGAGGCGGAAGCGTTGGCAATAGGTGCTTTTCCTTCTTCCTGAAAGCTTAATCCCCAGTTTGTGGATACGGCTTGACTTTCGGCAGAAACTCCTGCAGTTTTTTCAGAAAAATATGCCGCAGTCTGTCCGGCAAAATAGGCGAATATCAGAAGAAAAAGAGGGGCGCAGCTTCTTAAAATGTGTTTGAGAGAAGGTTTCATGAGCAAAAAATCCGTTTTTGATAATATAATATGGGAAAAAAGGAAGATTAAGACCGGTTTGGTGACAATATCACGGAAGAGATGCCTTCAAATGGATATACTAAGAAAAAACAAAACATGGACAAGTAAAACAAAGTGAAGAACAGGAAAGGAGCTGGAGATATGGCAGCTATAAATATGAATACGGAAATGTTTCGGGAAATGATGAATCAGGGTGAAACGGTACTTGTGGATTTCTGGGCACCGTGGTGTACCTATTGCAGAAGAATCAGTGCAGCTTATGATAAAATTGCAGAGCAGTATGAGGGAAAGCTGAAAGTGGCAAAGATCAATATTGATGAAGAAGGCGCACTGGCGGATGAAGAACAGATTGAAGTGATTCCCACACTTGTACTTTACAGAGACGGACAGGCCATTGGTTCTGTGGTCGCGCCGGACTCGAAAGCAGCTATTGAGAATTTTATCAGTGAGACATTGTGAGACTCAGCAGGGCTGATATAAAAGCCGTTACGGGCTGGGGATACAGAAGAATGGAGGAGTTGACATGGAGCACATTTATGATGTGATCGTGATTGGAGGCGGTCCCGGAGGATATACAGCAGCTTTGTATGCCACCCGCGCCGGACTGGATACTCTGGTGCTGGAGAAACTGTCCGCAGGAGGGCAGATGACGCAGACCACACAGGTGGACAATTATCCTGGATTTGAGGAAGGGATTGACGGGTTTGAGCTTGGAGAAAAAATGCAGGCCGGAGCAGAACGGTTCGGAGCCAGAACAGAACTGGCGGAGGTGTATTCCGCAGATTTGAAAGGGCCAATCAAACAGCTTCAGACGAGTGAAGGTACTTTTCTGGCAAAGACAGTCATTTTGTCCACAGGGGCAAATCATAAACATCTGGGAATATCCGGGGAAGACCGGCTGGTTGGCAAGGGCGTGGCTTACTGCGCCGCATGTGATGGAATGTTTTATAAGGGAAAGACGGTAGCCATTGTGGGAGGCGGAAATTCTGCGGCAGCAGATGCCATGATTCTGTCCAAAATCTGTGAGAAAGTCATTCTTATTCACAGGAGAGATACATTGCGTGCGTCCAGGATTTATCATGAGCCGCTGAAAAAAGCTGAAAATATAGAATTTCTGTGGAACAGTCAGGTTACCGGATTCATAGGAGAAGATCGGCTCTCCGGAATCAGAGTACGTGATGTAAAGACAGGAAACGAGACGGAGCTAAAGGCAGATGCCTTGTTTGTAAGTATCGGTCGTTCTCCGGCAACAGACCTGGTGCGGGGACAGGTGGATCTGGATGAGAACGGATATATTATTGCTGATGAGACCACCCGTACAAATCTGCCCGGAGTATTCGCGGCAGGTGATGTACGTACTAAGGCATTGCGTCAGATTATCACGGCAGCAGCCGACGGAGCTGTGGCTGCGCATTATGCAGAGCAGTATCTGGCGGAAAATGGCTGAATATACCTGCAGGAGGGTTCAGAATGAAAAGGAAAATCATAAAATGGATTCGTCCGGTTTTTTTCGCGGCGGGCGGAATGCTTGCCGGTTATCTCTATTATCGTTTCGCAGGCTGCAGTACCGGGACATGCGCAATAACATCGAATCCGGCAAATTCCATGCTTTACATGGGGCTGGCGGGATTGCTGTTATCCGGCCTTTCAACAGATTGGTTATTTCATGCAGAGGCATAGAAGTCTGAGCGAGTGTGTAAATCCTGTTCGTGGAAAGAGGCTGATGTAATTAAGAAGGTATTGGAAATATTTAAAAAATCTGGTGATCTTATTTGGATATAATGTTATAATAATCATATGATAACATTATATTGCAAGGAGGTAAAAAAGTGGAATCTATCATTGACAAAAAGATAAAGGTTCCCCTGCATTATCAGATCTATCTGGATATTTTGAAAAAAATACAGTCAGGTGTCTTGCGGGAAGGAGAGAAACTTCCGTCAGAAAAAGAAATGGAGCAGATTTATGGCGTAAGCCGGATAACGGTCCGAGGTGCAGTTGAAATGCTGGCACAGGAAGGAATCGTTGAAAAGAACCGGGGTAAAAAAGGTACAGTTGTCTGTCATTCGAAGCATTTATATGATATGAGAAAGCTGACGAGTTTTACAGATGATATGCATCTTTATGGAAAACAAGCCAGTTCGGAGCTTCTTGACTTTCAGGAACTTATCCCCAGAAAAAAAGTCGCAGACCAGCTGGAATTAGGCGAAGAAGAAAGCGTCTATTATATTGAAAGAAAACGGTACTGTCAGGACATGGTGGTAGGGCTTCACAAAGCATACATTAAGAAAACAGCTGGCTTAATTCTTAGAGCGGAACAGTTCCTGCCTGACGTATCATTATATGCACTGCTAAGAGAAAATGGGATTGTGCCTACCACTGCATGCGAAATATTGGAAGTGAAGACGCCATCAGAAAGAATATTAAATATTTTGGGCCTTCCGTCTAAAACTGCAGTGTTCCATAAAGAAAGGGTTACTTATACAGGGAATAGAAAACCATTCGAGTACGTTGAAATGTTTTATAATCCGGAATGTTATCAGTATAAAGTAGAATTGCGCTTAGACTGATAAAGAAATCATAGATGAAGACATGACTTTGGGAATGGAAGCGGGAAGGCGTTACTGGCAATAATACAATAATTTTATACAGGACAAATAGGGATATGCTTGAAAATTATCTAAATAAGTAATTTTCAAGCATATTTTTTTTGTTTGTTTCTACAAAATAGTTGACAAAACAATATCATTTAATTATAATGTTATTATATTATAATGTTAATACATTAAAGGAGGGAGTAAAATGCTTATCTATGATATTCATTCGCATTTGGGGAAGACGAGTTCAGGCGATGAAAACACACCGGAAGAACTGATAAACGATTTAAATGCGTATGGAATTTCAAAGGTCGGAATCAGCAGTTTATCTGGCATTTCCAGCCGTGAACAGAATGATCTGGTGTACCGGGCGATGCAGAAGTTCCCGGGCGTGATTAAAGGGTATGCATTCATTAATCCGAAAGCCAAAGATGCGGTTGACGAAGTAGACCGGTGCCTGGGAGAGTATCATATGAATGGTGTTAAATTTCATTCCTGGAAGCATGGATATTATCCGGATAACACACCGGCTTTAATACCCATTCTGGAGGAAATTCAGAAGTATGGAGTACATGTACAGACACACGTGGGTACAGCACCCTTTTCCACACCATATACATGGGTAGAATACGCCAAGAAATTTCCTGGAATTGATTTCTTATTTACGCATATCGGATACTATGAATTTGGACTTTCTACCATTGAGGCTGTAAAGGATTTGAAAAATGTCTGGGTGGAAACCTCAGGCCAGATGGATGTGGAAGTTTTGAAGAGAGCTATTGATATACTGGGTCCTGAACGAGTATGTTTCGGAACAGACTGGCCTTATAAACCGGTTAATATTGAAGTGGAAAAGTTCTATGAACTGAATATTCCGGAAGAGAAACTTGAGTATATTTTCCATAAAAACGCAGAGTATCTTTGGAGAATGGAGGGATAAAAATGCTGCATATTTTGTTGACATCACATGGAGGATTTGCGGAAGGACTGATACAGTCTGTAGAAATGCTGATAGGGGAACAGGAGAATCTGGAAGCTGTCACTTTTGGAGTGGACATGGGGATGGATGAACTGGACGAAATTTTCCGGAGTAAAATTGTTGATGTTTCAAATGATAATCAGTATTTGATCTTCTGTGATATTAAAGGCGGCACTCCGTTTAACGTGGTTTCCAGATATTCTTTCAAAAATGATAATGTTGCGGTTATTTACGGAATGAATCTTCCTATTCTCATTACAGCACTTATGGAGTCGCAGAATGGGGATGTAAGGCTCCAGGAATTGACAGCTTCTCTTCAGGA
Source organism: uncultured Merdimonas sp. (assembly GCA_944378225.1). Lineage (GTDB taxonomy): Bacteria > Bacillota > Clostridia > Lachnospirales > Lachnospiraceae > Laedolimicola. Next base: position 112 of record CALWGE010000049.1, on the reverse strand, counting down.
ACAAATGGGAGACATGATTGGCTTAAGCCAGTTATAAGGTAGTGTCAAATGAGTTATGAAAAAATGAAGCCTAAGAAATAGGCTCAGATTGAACCTTGAAAATTGCAGATAT
>CALWGE010000048.1 GCA_944378225.1 uncultured Merdimonas sp. | reverse complement strand
TTCTTCTTTCATATGATTCAAATAAAGCCATTTTCTTACCTCCTCGATTATTCCTGTCTCGGGTCGATGATCTTTACTGCATCATCTACACGTCCGTACTGTCCCTGTGCTTTTTCCCATGCGGTGGTGGGATCGTCGCCCTTCTTGATGAAGTCTGTCATCTTTCCAAGGTTTACGAATTTGTAGCCAATGATCTGATCGTCAGCATCCAGTGCAATACCGGTTACATAACCCTCTGCCATTTCCAGGTAACGAGGTCCTTTTTTCAGAGTTCCGTACATGGTACCAACCTGGCTTCTCAGACCCTTTCCAAGGTCCTCCAGACCTGCGCCGATAGGAAGTCCATCCTCAGAGAATGCGGACTGAGAACGTCCGTATACAATCTGAAGGAACAGCTCTCTCATTGCAGTATTGATTGCATCACATACAAGGTCGGTATTCAGAGCCTCCAGAATAGTTCTTCCCGGAAGAATCTCTGCAGCCATAGCAGCGGAATGTGTCATACCGGAGCATCCCAGAGTCTCAACCAGAGCCTCCTGGATTACGCCTTCCTTCACATTCAGAGTCAGCTTACATGCGCCCTGCTGGGGAGCACACCAGCCTACGCCGTGTGTCAGGCCGGAAATATCTTTGATTTCTTTTGCCTGTACCCATTTTGCTTCTTCCGGAATCGGAGCAGCGCCATGATTTACGCCCTGAGCTACCGGACACATTTTTTCAACTTCATGTGAATAAATCATTATAAAACTCCTTTCAAAATAAGTTAATCAGCGACACCGGTCCATTCTGTCCCGGTTTGTCGCATTTGATTATATTTTCTCATAATATCGGGGATTCGTCCAGTATTTTTTTGCGAAACAGGAAAGTCTGAATGTTCTGAATTCAACAGGCTTTTTCTGCCGAAGATAGGGAATACCGCGGATTGCAGTCGCAAAGAAATTCGGATAGGTTATCAGGAACGGGAAATGTAATTGACAGAATATTACATCTGTGATATTTTCAGAATATCAAAATCTTAAGGTTCGCAAGGGAGAGTTCTCTCCGAATTTCCAACCGGGATAATACTTTTGACTGAATTGAGAAAACAGAATACAAAAGATAGTATTCTGCAGCCGGAAAGGTTGCGGCAGTTTCAGTTTCTGTGTAAAATAATAAGGAGAAGATGCATGGGAAAAAAAGAAAATCCGCTTTTGGAGTATTATGATCAGAATAAGCGTTTTTCAGAACTGATGAATGGCTGGTTTTTCAGGGGAGCAGTTTATTGGAAGGCAGAGTCTGTCAGTTCTGCAGATCGCAGACAGGATGGGAAAAGTACAAAAGGAAGAGTATACAGGCATAAATACCGCGACTTGTATAAAAGACTGGATAATACAGCAGTCAGACTGTTTGTCGGAACAGAAATGCAGGAATATGTGGATTATACAATGCCTTTGCGGGTTATGGACAGCGATGTACTCTCATATTTACAACAGAAAAAGATGATAAGCAGCAGATATAAAGAAGAAAAAGCACAGCTTCGGCCTGACGAATATCTCTCAGAGTTTTCCGGGGATGACAGACTGCAGCCTGTCATTACATTGATTCTGTACTGTGGAGAAAGACCGTGGGACGGAGCCACGAGTCTTAAGGAAATGTTGGATCTGAGCCGCCTTCCGAAAGAGATGAAAGAATATGTGGCAGATTATCCGATACATATTCTGGATGTCTGTCATACACCTGATGAAAGATTACTTGAATTTCCCTCAGACACCTCTTTTTTGTTGCTGTGCATCAAATATGCCACAGATAAAAAAGCATTTCTGCATCTGACGGAAATTATAGGAAACAGGGAGATTTCAGATGATACCTATGAGACGATAGCAGAGTACCTTGGGGAACCGGAACTTCTGAACAAGGGGGAGCCAAAAGGAGGAAGAAATATGTGTGAAGCAATTCGGGAACTGGTAGAAGACGGGAAAAAAGAAGGACTGCAGATTGGGATAGAACAAGGAATAGAACAAGGGCTTGGAATGGCAAAAGATATTTTCAGACTTCAAAAAACAGGCATGTGTCCGGGGGAGATTGCTGAAAGACTTGGGCTTGCACAGGAGCAGGTGGAAGAATTTCTGAATATATAATAAGAGGAAAAACACGGAATTCATCGTTCTTCTATAAGCCCAGACGCAGAATACCGATTAGAATATTTTATAAGAATCGGGCGCGGCTGCCTTGCTTTTCAAAAAATCTTAGTATATAATTTTCACGTAACAGCGTCTTCTCGGAAACGGAAGGCGTCAGGATTCAGATTAATAACCAGAAAAGGACGGTATGAAGATGAAGAAATTGGATTTACTGTATGAAGGAAAAGCAAAGAAGGTTTACCAGACTGACGATCCGGACGTTTTAATTGTAGATTATAAGGATGACGCGACAGCGTTCAATGGACTGAAGAAGGGCACAATCCAGGGTAAAGGCGTGATTAACAATCGTATGACCAACCGTGTGTTCCAGCTTCTTGAGAAGGAAGGAGTTCCTACTCACTTTATTGAAGAGTTAAGCGATCGTGAGACAGCTGTTAAGAAGGTAGAGATTGTTCCGCTGGAAGTAATCGTGCGTAATGTGGCGGCAGGAAGCTTTTCCAAGCGCCTGGGCGTTCCCGAGGGAACAGAGTTCAAGGCGCCTACTCTGGAGTTCAGCTATAAGAACGATGAACTGGGAGATCCGCTTATTAACGATTATTTTGCGATTGCACTGGGACTTGCTACCCGTGAAGAGATTGATACCATCACAGAGTACGCGTTTAAGGTAAATGAAGTATACAAGGCTTATTTCGCAAATGCCGGCATCCGTCTGATTGACTTCAAGATCGAGTTCGGACGTTATAAAGGACAGATTATTCTGGCAGATGAGACATCACCGGATACCTGCCGTCTCTGGGACATGAAGACGAATGAGAAGCTGGACAAGGATCGTTTCCGCAGAGATCTGGGAAATGTTGAGGAAGCCTATAACGAAGTATTCAATCGTCTGGGACTGTAAAGATATAAAATCTGAAAATTACATAAAGGATAAGTGAGCGTATGATTCATAAGCAGTATGAAAACGGGGAGAAGCTTGGAGAAGAATGCGGGGTCTTTGGAATCTATGATTTTGGAGGAAACGATGTAGCTTCTGCCATCTATTATGGATTGTTTGCCCTGCAGCACAGAGGCCAGGAAAGCTGCGGTATTGCAGTCAGCGATACAAGAGGACCAAAGGGAATCGTGAAAAGCCACAAGGGGATGGGGCTGGTAAACGAGGTCTTTACGCCGGAAGTGCTGGAGGGATTAAAGGGAGATATAGGGCTTGGTCATACGCGGTATTCAACAGCGGGCAGCAGCACACGGGAGAACGCGCAGCCGCTGGTACTGAATTATATAAAAGGAACGCTGGGACTGGCGCATAACGGGAATCTTATCAATGCGCCGGAGCTTCGGCGGGAACTGGAATACACAGGTGCAATCTTTCAGACGACCATTGATTCTGAGGTGATTGCCTATCACATTGCGCGGGAGCGTGTCCGGACAGCGTCTGTGGAAGAGGCTGTGGCGCGTGCCATGGATAAGATCAAAGGGGCATATTCACTTGTAATCATGTCTCCGCGCAAACTGATTGGAGCAAGAGATCCTTTCGGGTTCCGGCCGCTTTGTATCGGAAAGAGGGATCAGGCATATATTCTTGCTTCAGAAACCTGCGCCCTGGAAACGATAGGGGCGGAATTTGTACGGGATGTTGAACCGGGTGAGATTGTAACAATCACCCCCGACGGCATTCAGTCAGACAGGAGCCACTGTATCGCAAAAGAGCAGGAGGCCCGCTGTATTTTTGAGTATATTTATTTTGCCAGACCAGACAGCCATTTTGACGGAGTCAGCGTCTATCAGTCGCGGATTCGGGCAGGGCGCTTTCTGGCTATGGATGCGCCGGTGGATGCAGATCTGGTGACGGGGGTACCGGAGTCGGGAAATGCGGCTGCGCTCGGATATTCTCTTCAGTCAGGAATTCCCTACGGAACGGCTTTTGTAAAGAACGGCTATGTGGGGCGTACTTTTATCAGCCCCGGTCAGAGCAGCCGGGAGTCTGGCGTGCGGATTAAACTGAATGTGCTTCGGGAGGCCGTAAAGGATAAGAGAATTGTCCTTATTGATGATTCCATTGTAAGGGGAACTACAAGCGGCCGTATCGTAAGCATGCTTCGCGAAGCGGGAGCAAAAGAGGTCCATATGCGGATTAGTTCACCGCCGTTTCTGTATCCCTGTTATTTCGGTACGGATGTACCTGCCAGAGATCAGCTGATTGCTTATAACAGAAGCGTGGAAGAAATCTGCCGGATAATTGGCGCAGATTCTCTGGAATACCTGGGAGTGGAAAGGCTTGGAGAGATGATTGACGGTCTGCCCCATTGTACGGCCTGCTTTACCGGGAAATATCCGCTTGATCCGCCGGAAGAGGATATTCGCGGAGAATTTAAAAAGTAACATAAAACAGACGTTAAAATAAGGAGAGAGTATGAGTACAGACAGATATGTAAGTCCCCTGTCAGAACGGTATGCCAGCAAAGAGATGCAGTATATCTTTTCACCGGATAAGAAATTCCGGACATGGAGAAAACTGTGGATTGCCCTTGCTGAGACAGAAAAAGAGCTGGGGCTGCCCATCACCCAGGAACAGATTGATGAGCTGAAAAGCCATCAGGATGATATTAATTACGATGTGGCGAAGGCACGGGAGAAAGAAGTGCGTCATGATGTCATGTCTCACGTCTATGCTTACGGCTGCCAGTGTCCGAAGGCAAAGGGCATTATCCATCTGGGAGCAACATCCTGTTATGTGGGAGACAATACAGATATCATTGTAATGACAGAGGCTCTGAAACTGGTACGGAGAAAGCTGGTGAATGTTCTGAACGAACTTGCCGCTTTCGCAGATAAATATAAGAACCAGCCTACGCTTGCTTTTACACATTTTCAGCCTGCGCAGCCTACTACGGTGGGAAAGAGGGCCACACTCTGGATGCAGGAGTTCTGTCTGGATCTGGAAGATCTGAACCATGTGATTTCCTCTATGAAGCTTCTTGGTTCCAAGGGAACTACAGGAACTCAGGCAAGCTTTCTGGAGCTTTTTGACGGAGACCAGGAAAAGATCGATCGGATTGATCCCATGATTGCGGAAAAGATGGGCTTTTCTCAGTGCTATCCGGTATCCGGTCAGACATATTCCCGGAAGGTGGACACCCGCGTGCTGAACGTGCTGGCAGGAATTGCAGCCAGCGCCCACAAGATGTCCAATGATATTCGGCTTCTGCAGCATCTGAAGGAAGTGGAGGAGCCTTTTGAGAAGTCTCAGATTGGTTCTTCTGCCATGGCTTATAAACGTAATCCCATGCGCAGCGAGCGTATCGCTTCCCTGTCCCGGTATGTGATTGTAGACGCACTGAATCCGGCTATTACTTCTGCAACCCAGTGGTTTGAGCGTACGCTGGATGATTCTGCGAACAAGCGTCTTTCCGTTCCGGAAGGATTCCTTGCGGTAGACGGTATCCTGGATCTGTGCCTGAACGTAGTAGACGGTCTTGTGGTATATCCGAAAGTAATTGAGAAGCGTCTTATGGCAGAGCTGCCGTTTATGGCTACGGAAAATATTATGATGGATGCGGTAAAGGCAGGCGGAGATCGCCAGGAACTTCATGAACGCATCCGTGAGCTTTCCATGGAAGCAGGACGCAATGTAAAGGTAAATGGCGGAGACAATAATCTGCTGGAGCTGATTGCTGCAGATCCCGCCTTTGGTCTCTCTCTTGAAGACCTGAAAAAGACCATGGAGCCTTCCCGTTATGTGGGACGAGCACCGGAACAGGTAGATGCATTCCTGACACAGGTAGTGAATCCGATTCTGGATGAATATAAGGACCTGCTTGGAGAAAAGGCCGAAATTAACGTATAAATGACGCATTTGTTACAGAAAAGCCTTGCATTTCCAAAAGGAACGTGATATAGTGTAGATGATGTAATAATGTGGCTGAAGAAGAGTGAACGAAAGTTCACTCTTTGTTTTTGGCAGGATTCGGAAACGAAGGGAAGACGATGGCAAGAAGAGAAGAGTATGAACAGAGAACAGAAAAGCTGCTGATGCCTGTTCTGGAAGAACACCATTTTGAACTGGTGGATGTGGAATATGTAAAGGAAGGCGGATCCTGGTATCTGCGGGCTTATATCGACAAACCCGGCGGTATTACGGTGGACGACTGTGAGATTGTGAACAGAGCGCTGGGAGATTTGCTGGACGAACAGGATTTCATCGAGGACTCCTACATTCTGGAGGTAAGTTCTCCGGGGCTGGGAAGACCACTGAAGAAACAGCGGGATTTTGAGCGCAGTCTGGGAGAAGAAGTGGAAATCCGGACTTATCGTATGATGAATAAGCAGAAGGAATTCCGGGGAATTCTGAAAGCATACGACGAAGGTACGGTGACCATCGAGACAGAGGAAGGACAGGAGCAGATTTTTGAGAAAGAAAATATTGCCCTGATTCGGCTTGCATTTGACTTTTAAGGATAGATAGAAAACCGTGTGAAAAACGAGGAGGAAAGAAAGAGATGAACACAGAACTGCTGGAAGCACTGGAGCAGATTGAGAAGGAAAAGGATATCAGCAAGGAGACCCTGCTGGAGGCGATTGAGAATTCTCTTCTGACTGCCTGCAAGAATCATTTCGGCAAGGCAGATAATGTAAAGGTGAATATCGATCCGGTTACCTGCCAGTTCTCTGTATTCGCAGAGAAGACTGTTGTGGAGAAAGTGGAAGACGAAGTGGCAGAAATCAGTCTGGATAAGGCCAGAGAGATTAATTCCAAATATGAGCTGGGCGATGTGGTGAATGTAGAGATCCGCTCAAAAGAGTTCGGACGAATCGCTACTCAGAATGCCAAAAACGTGATCCTGCAGAAGATTCGCGAAGAAGAAAGAAAGGTTCTCTTTAATCAGTATTATGCAAAAGAGAAGGATGTAGTGACCGGAGTGGTACAGAGATATCTGGGCCGTAATGTGAGCATTAATCTGGGCAAGGTGGATGCCATCCTCAACGAGAATGAAATGGTGAAGGGTGAAGTGTTCAAACCTACCGAGCGTATTAAAGTGTACATCCTGGAAGTTAAGGATACTACAAAAGGACCGCGTATTCTGGTATCCAGAACGCATCCGGAGCTGGTGAAGAGACTGTTTGAATCAGAAGTGACAGAAGTCCGGGACGGCACGGTTGAAATTAAATGTATTGCCCGTGAGGCGGGATCCAGAACCAAGATTGCCGTATGGTCCAATGATCCGGATGTAGATCCGGTGGGCGCATGCGTCGGAATGAACGGAGCAAGAGTAAACGCAATTGTAAATGAGCTGCGGGGCGAAAAGATCGATGTTATCAACTGGAATGAAAATCCGGCAGTGCTGATAGAGAATGCGCTCAGCCCCGCCAAAGTAGTTGCAGTTCTGGCAGATCCGGATGATAAGACGGCCAAGGTGGTTGTTCCGGATTACCAGCTGTCTCTTGCCATCGGAAAAGAAGGACAGAACGCAAGACTTGCAGCACGTCTGACCGGATTTAAGATTGATATCAAGAGTGAGACACAGGCCCGTGAGATTGAAGGCTGGCTGGAAGTAGACGAGGATGACGAGTACTACGATGATTACGAAGAGTACAAGGAGTCTCAGGTCCAGGAAGAAATGAGCAGTGAAGAGGATACTGCGGCAGATACAGACGGACTGGAAGAACAGGATGTGCAGGCAGCAGAGGAGTACCCGGAGGAGGCAGAATAAAGAAATCAGCTTCTGCGGGTATAAAATGTGACGGAAAACAGTAGAATCAGGAAGTGAGAGATTGAGTACAAACAGAAAAGTGCCGATGCGTCAATGCGTGGGCTGTCAGGAGATGAAAAATAAAAAAGAAATGCTGCGGGTTATAAAGACCCCGGAAAATGAGATTGTCCTGGATGCCACAGGCCGGAAAAACGGGCGCGGCGCATATCTGTGCTTCTCGAAGGAATGTCTTTTGAAGGCGAGAAAGAATCGGGGGCTGGAACGGTCTCTGAAGACTGGGATTCCGCCGGAGGTATATGACAGTCTGGAAAAGGAGTTGGATGAGCTTGGCACAGAATAAAATATATTCGATGATTGGGCTGGCCATGAAAGCCGGCAGGCTTACAAGCGGAGAGTTTTCCGTAGAGCATGCAGTGAAGGCCGGAAAGGCGTATCTGGTCATCGTTTCGGAGACCGCGTCAGAAAATACAAAGAAAAAATTTCGAAACATGTGTACTTACTATGAAGTGCCTTTGTACTTCTTTGGTGAGAAAGAGATGCTTGGTCGAGCCATGGGAAAGGAGTTTCGTGCTTCCCTGGCAGTACTGGACGAGGGATTTGCAAAGGCCATCGAGAAATGCCTGATGAACAGATAAGGGAGGTAGTAAGTATGTCGAAAAGAGTACATGAACTGGCAAAGGAACTGGACAGAACAAATAAAGAAGTGATAGCGGCTCTGGCAGAGAAAAATGTGGAGGTGAAAAGCCATATGAGCGTACTTTCAGAGGAACAGGAGGCTATGGTGAAGAAAGCTCTTGCCCCGAAAAAAGAACAGACAGAGACAAAGGATACGGCTGCCAGAACGGAAGGCGCTGCCGGAAAACAGGAAGGAGCAGCTTCTGCTCCCCCAAAGAAGAAAAAAATTATTGCAGTATATAATGCACATAACAGCCAGACGGGCATTAAAGATCCCAGAGGTGACAGAAAACAGGGAAATCGTGCTCAGCAGTCCCGTCCTGCACAGGGAGGCACACGTCCGGCAGGAAACAATACGGCAAAACCTGCAGCAGGAACCGGCGCCGCGAAGCCCGCGGCACCCCGCGTCAGCGCAAGACTTGCAGGAACACTTGCAGGAACAGCGCAGCAGCCTGCAGCTCCCGCAGCTGAGAATCAGACACAGAATGCGGCAGCGAAAAATGTTGTAAAGCAGCCGGCTGCTCAGCAGTCCCGTCCTGCACAGGATGAGGGAGCAAAAACGCCCGTGTCCGCGCAGAGCGTATCCGGAACAGGATCACGTCCGTCTTCCCAGAATTCTGCCGGAACCGGAACACGTCCGGCAGCATCCCAGAATGCAGCAGGAGCAGGAGCGCGTCCGGCTCAGAATCGTGACGGAAGAAATCAGGGAGACAGAGACGGCGGAAGAAGAGACGGTCAGGGAAGAGACAGCCGTGGATTCCAGAATCGTGACGGAAGAAATCAGGGAGACAGAGACAGCCGCGGCGGATTCCAGAACCGCGACGGAAGAAATCAGGGAGACAGAGACGGCGTAAGAAGAGACGGCCGCGGATTCCAGAACCGTGACGGAAGAAATCAGGGAGACAGAGACGGCGGAAGAAGAGACGGTCAGGGAAGAGACGGCCGTGGATTCCAGAGCCGCGACGGAAGAGGTCAGGGACGCGATACAAGACGTTCCATTGATATTCTGGCAGCGCCTGTAGAACTGCGGAAATCAGAAAACCGGAGAGCAGAAAACAAGAACCGCAATGATGATACCAAGAAAGACAAAAACACGAAATTCAATGACAACTGGACCGGTAAGCAGACTCAGGGCGGACGTCGTCCGAACCAGGGCGGCAATCGTCCGAACCAGAAAGGCGGTAAGGGAGCTAAGGGCAATCTTACGGCACCTAAGCCGGCACCTGCACCGAAGAAAGAGGATAATACGCCGAAAGTAATTGAGATTCCGGAAATGATCAGCATTCATGATCTGGCTGAGAAGATGAAGATTCAGCCTTCCGTGATTATTAAAAAGCTGTTCCTGGAAGGAAAGATGGTTACAGTAAACTCTGAGCTGGATTTTGACGCAGCCGGAGAACTGGCGATGGAACTGAACTTCGATCCGGTACCGGAGGAGAAGGAAGATGTAATCGGAAAGATGCTGGAAGACCAGGAGGATCCGGAGGACAGTCTTGTTTCCAGACCGCCGGTAGTCTGTGTTATGGGTCATGTAGACCATGGTAAGACCTCTCTTCTGGATGCGATTCGCCACACTCATGTGATTGATCGTGAGGCAGGCGGAATCACACAGCATATCGGTGCTTATGTGGTATCCATCAATGATCAGAAAATCACATTCCTGGATACACCGGGACATGAGGCGTTTACAGCCATGCGTATGCGTGGAGCCAATTCCACAGATATTGCGATTCTCGTTGTGGCAGCAGATGACGGTGTCATGCCGCAGACTGTGGAAGCTATCAACCATGCCAAAGCGGCAGGTATTGAAATTATTGTAGCAATCAATAAGATCGACAAGCCGAGCGCCAATATTGAGCGTGTAAAACAGGAGCTGGTAGAGTATGAGCTGATTCCCGAGGACTGGGGCGGAAGCACCATCTTTGTTCCGGTATCTGCCCATACCCACGAGGGAATTGATCAGCTTCTTGAAATGATTCTTCTGACAGCTGAAGTGATGGAGCTGAAAGCAAATCCCAACCGCAGCGCAAGAGGTCTTGTTATCGAGGCAGAGCTTGACAAGGGAAAAGGACCCGTGGCAACAGTTCTGGTACAGAAAGGAACACTTCATGTGGGTGATCCGATTGCGGTCGGAGCCTGCCATGGTAAGGTCCGTGCCATGATGGATGACAACGGACGCCGCGTAAAGGAAGCAGGTCCGTCCAAACCGGTAGAGATCCTGGGTCTGAACGATGTTCCGAATGCAGGTGAGATTTTCGTTTCTCCGGAGACAGAGAAGGAAGCGAGAGCTTTTGCAGAGACTTATGTAAAAGAGAGCCGTGAGAAACTTATCGAAGATACAAAGATGAAGATGTCTCTGGATGATCTGTATTCACAGATTCAGTCCGGAAATCTGAAAGAACTGAACATTATCGTAAAGGCTGACGTACAGGGTTCCGTAGAGGCAGTAAAACAGAGCCTTCTGAAGCTTTCCAATGAAGAAGTTGTGGTTAAGATTATCCACAGCGGCGTAGGAGCTATTAATGAATCCGATGTAAGCCTGGCAGCTGCTTCCAGCGCAATTATTATCGGCTTTAACGTACGTCCGGATGCTACTGCGAAGGATACGGCAGAGCGTGAAAAGGTAGACCTGCGTCTGTACCGGGTAATCTATGATGCCATCAATGATGTGGAATCTGCCATGAAGGGAATGCTGGATCCGATTTACGAAGAGAAAGTGATTGGCCATGCAGAGATTCGTCAGATCTTCAAGGCTTCCGGCGTAGGCAATATTGCCGGATCCTATGTGCTGGACGGTGTATTCCAGAGAGGCTGCAAGTGCCGTATCAGCAGAGAAGGAACACAGATCTTCGAGGGAAATCTTGCATCTCTGAAGCGTTTCAAAGACGATGTGAAAGAAGTGAAATCTGGTTACGAGTGTGGTCTTGTATTTGAAAAGTTCAATGATATTCAGGAGCTGGATATTGTTGAGGCATATACCATGGTGGAGGTGCCCAGATAAAGCATGAGAAAAAACAGTATTAAAAATACGAGAATCAACGGGGAAGTACGCAGGGTTCTGAGTTCTATTATCCAGAACGATATTAAGGATCCGCGGATTCACCCGATGACCTCGGTGGTAGAGGTGGAGGTTGCGCCGGACCTGAAAAGCGCGAAGGCGTATATCAGTGTTCTGGGGGATGAGGAAGCCCAGAAAGATACGCTTGCCGGGCTGAAAAGTGCGGAGGGTTATATCCGCAGAGAACTGGCCCGTACAGTAAATCTGCGCAACACCCCGGAGATCCGGTTTATTATGGATCAGTCCATTGAATATGGAGTGCATATGTCCAGACTGATAGATGATGTGAATCAGAACAGCTTGGAAGAAGGTGATGAGGATGATCAGGCTGAAGAATGAACTTGAAGGCGTGAAAACTGTTGCGATTGCCGGACACATCCGGCCGGACGGGGACTGTACCGGTTCCTGTCTGGCTGTATACAATTATCTTCAGGAGAACTATCCTGAGATTTCTGCGGATGTATATCTGGAAAAGATAAATCCCGGTTTTCTGTTTCTGAAAGGGGCTGAACAGGTTCAGACCTCCTGCGAAGAGGACAGAACGTATGATTTGTTTATAGCTCTGGACGCAAGTGAAAAGGAACGGCTTGGAGAAGCTGTAAAGTACCTGGAGACAGCAAAGAAAACTCTTTGCATCGATCATCATATTACAAACAGAGGCTTTGCAGATCAGAACTGGGTGGACGCCAAGGCAAGCTCCACGGCAGAACTGGTATTTCAGATTCTTGAAGAAGACCGGATCTCCAAAGAGACTGCGGAGGCTATATACATGGGAATCATCCATGATACAGGAGTTTTCCAGTATACCAACACCACAGAAAAGACCATGCAGATCGCCGGAAAGCTGATGGCCAGAGGAATTGATTTTACACGGATTATCGAGGATACTTTTTATCGTAAGACCTACGTGCAGAATCAGGTTCTTGGACGCGCGCTGATGGAAAGCATTCTTCTGATGAATGGAAAAGTCATTGTAGGACGCATTCGGCAGAAGGATATGGAATTTTACGGCGTAGGTCCCTCTGATCTGGAGGGAATTGTAAGCCAGCTGCGGGTAACGGCCGGTGTGGAGGTGGCTATTTTCCTCTACGAGACAGGAACCCAGGAGTATAAAGCCAGTCTGCGCTCCAACGGAATTGTGGATGTGAGCGCTGTGTGCGCATATTTTGGCGGCGGCGGTCATGTTAAGGCGGCAGGTTGTACGATGCATGGAAGTCTCTATGACGTAGTGAACAATCTGACCTTACATATAGAACAGCAGCTGAAAGAAGAACAGGAAGGCATCGACAGTCTGGAAGAAGAACAGGACAAAATCGAGAGCCTGCAGGAAGAAGAATGAACGGCGTACTGAATGTATATAAAGAAGCGGGCTTCACCTCCCACGATGTGGTGGCGAAGCTGCGCGGGATAGTAAAACAGAAAAAGATAGGCCATACAGGAACTCTCGATCCGGATGCGGAGGGAGTTCTTCCTGTATGTCTGGGAAATGCCACAAAGCTCTGTGGTCTTCTGAGCGATAAAGAAAAAACCTACGAAGCAGTGCTTCTTCTGGGACAGACGACTGACACACAGGATGTCTCCGGAAAGGTTTTAAGCACGTCTCCGGTGGAGGTAAGCGAAGAAGAGGCACGGGAAGCGGTCATGAGCTTTCTCGGAGATTATGATCAGGTTCCTCCCATGTATTCTGCACTGAAGGTAGGCGGGAAAAAACTTTATGAACTGGCGAGAGAGGGAAAAGAGATAGAAAGGCAGGCACGGCGGGTACGGATTCTTGATATTGAAATCCATCGTATGGAACTGCCGGAGATTACCTTTTCTGTGAGCTGTACCAGCGGAACCTATATCCGTACGCTTTGTCAGGATATCGGAGAACGTCTGGGCTGCGGAGGATGTATGAAACATCTTCTTCGAACACGCGTAGACCGTTTCGCAGTGGAAGAGAGTCTGCGCCTGTCTGAGATTGAAGAGCGGATGCGGGAAGGCAGTCTCGGCGAAGTTCTGCTCCCGGTGGATGAAGTATTTTCTTCTTATCCACGGCTTCAGATGCGGACGGAGGCAGATCGTCTTGTACACAATGGAAATCCTTTTTCAGGACAGGATGTGCAGGAAATTTTCGATGGAGAAAGGGTACGGGTCTATGATTCCACCGGAAAATTTGTGGGAATCTACGGAAGACATGAGGAAAAAGGCGGACTTCTGTATCGTCCGGTAAAAATGTTTTTGTCATAGCAGGCTTGAAGGATACGGTATGAAGATTATTGAAGGAACGACAGACTTTCAGATACAGGAAGAAACGGCAGTTTCACTTGGAAAATTTGATGGGCTCCATCAGGGACATCAGCTTCTGGTGGAAAAAATCACAGAGAAAAAACAGGAAGGCCTGAAATCTCTGATATTTACCTTTGATTTTGGGGACAGGCCGGTGCTTCTGCTTCCGGAGGAAAGAAGAAAAATGCTTCGGAAACGGGGAGTGGATTATCTGCTGGAATGCCCCTTTGTAGAGAAAATTTCTCATATGCAGGCAGAAGATTTTGTGCGCGAAATTCTGGTAAACAGACTTCATGTGCGTTATCTGGCAGTGGGTACGGATTTCCGTTTCGGTTATCACCGGCAGGGAGATTACCGTCTGCTGCAGCAGCTGAGCACAGAGTATGGATATAAGGTGGATGTGGTGGAAAAGGCCTGTTATCAGGGAGAGGAAATCAGCAGCAGCCGGATACGCCGGGAGCTGGAACAGGGGCATATGGAGATGGTAAATCAGCTTCTGGGGTATGCCTATTCCGTTACGGGAGAAGTGCTGCACGGCAGACAGATTGGACGTACACTGGGAATGCCCACCACCAATATTCTCCCCTCCGGCCGTAAACTGCTGCCTCCCAACGGAGTCTATGCGACACGGACAGATATTGCAGGAGAGGCTTTTGAAGGCATCACAAATATCGGATATAAGCCCACTGTAGGTGCTGAATCACAAAGAGGGATCGAAACTTATCTTTTTGATCTGGACCGGAATCTGTACGGAGAGATTCTTACGGTAAACTTTTATGGGTACGAAAGACCTGAGAAAAAATTTGCTGATCTGGAAGAACTGAAAAAGCGAATCGAACAGGATGTGGAGTGGGGAAGAACATATTTTGGAGGAGCACAGGACGCATGAGGCTTTTTTATTATACAGTAGCCGCGCCGGTGCTTTTTATTCTCCGCCTGATTTTCTGGCCCTTTAAAATGCTTTTCCGGTTTATATGCTGGTTTCACAGGTGGCGTAAAGAAAGGCGCCGCCTGCGCCGGGCAGATTTTGACGAAATGGACGGATGGGAGTTTGAGGAATATGTTGCAAAGCTGCTCGTCCGGGACGGCTGGAATCATGTGGAAGTGACAAGGGGAAGCGGTGATCAGGGCGTCGATATTCTGGCCCAGAAGGACGGGGTTTCCTATGCTATTCAGTGTAAGCATTATGCAGGGAAAATTCCCAACAAGGCTGTTCAGGAGGCCTATGCGGGCGCCGAATTCTATGGCTGCGACGTGCCGGTAGTGCTGACGAACAGCTATTTTTCGCCTTCTGCGCTGGAACTGGGGGATGAAATCGGCGTAGAACTGATGGATCGGGATGAGCTGCTGCGCCTGGTTCGCAGAACACGCTGGTAAGTATTGTATTGTTTTTAGTACTTGACAATTTTCGCATATTGTTTTAGAGTGTAATAGAATCTTAACAAAGTTGTAATAATTAATGGTATAAATTCTGTTTTCACTTTATATATGGAGGGTTTCATGTACAGACGGTACAAAGCGGCAGGAGTTGTTCTGGGAGCTATTTTTATGGCAGTGGTAAGCATGGATACGCAGGCGGCTCAGCTTGGAGACAATCTGAACGCAGGCATTGCTTCTACTTTTGATCAGACGACGAATACCGAAGAACAGACGCAGGCTACGGCCGAGGTGGTATGGACAGGTACACCGCTGGAAGGCTATGTAAACATAGGAATTGCGAATGTAGAGGATAATCTGAATATCCGGGAAACTGCGGACGAAAGCAGCTCTCTGGTAGGAAAACTCAGAAAGAATGGTGCCTGTGAGGTTCTGGAATATGAAGGCGAGTGGGCGCATATCCAGTCCGGAGAGGTAGACGGCTATGTAAAAGCCCAGTATCTGTACACCGGACAGGAGGCCATTGATCTGGCTTTTCAGCTGGGTCAGACGGTAGCGAAGGTTACCACAGATTCCCTGTATGTGCGTATGGAGCCCAGCACGGAAGCTGATTTCTGGACCATGGTGCCCAATGGAGAACAGCTGACAGTTCTTGAGGATATGGGCGACTGGGTTAAGGTAGATATCGACGGCGAAGAAGGCTATGTGGCTGCCGAGTATGTGGAAGTAACGGATGAGCTGGATACAGCTCTGACCATCACCGAGGCGCTTTACGGTGAAGGAGTCACAGACGTACGGATAGATATGTGCGAGTTTGCAAAGCAGTATGTAGGAAACCGGTATGTATGGGGAGGAACCAGCCTGACCAACGGAGCAGACTGTTCCGGCTTCACACTGGCGGTTTACCGGAATTACGGAATTTCTCTTCCGCATTCCTCCAAGGCTCAGGCTAACTGCGGCACAAAAATCAGCGTCAGCGAAGTAAAGCCAGGCGATCTGATTTTCTATGGAAGCGGCAAAAGCATTAACCATGTGGCTATGTACATTGGCAACGGGCAGGTGGTACACGCCAGCAATTCCCGGACGGGAATCATTATTTCCAATATGTATTACAGAACACCGGTAAGTGCGGCAAGAATTATCAACGATTAATCAGGAAATTCTGAACAGCAGGAACGGGACGCAGTTTTTATCTGCGTCCTTTTTTATTTCATATTTCCCCTGGTATGCACATGTGATATAATATTTTCATCATACATAAGGGGGGATGAGATGTTCCAGTTTAATTTTGGAAATTCTTTTGGAAAGAATTACAGAGAAGTTCCGCCGGAAGGAGAAGCGGAACAGCCGAAGAAAAAAAGACAGGGGAAGGGCGCAGGGCTGAAAAATGCAAAGCGTGCAGGAGTCGGTCTGCTCATTGGACTTCTGGTATTGTTCCTGGGAACTTCCTGCTGGTATACCATTCAGGAGGAGGAACAGGCGGTGGTCTGCACCTTCGGGACGCCCAGGGCGGTGACAGAGCCCGGACTTCATTTCAAAATCCCGATTATTCAGACGGTGACAAAAGTGAATACAACGATACAGGGCATTTCTGTAGGGTATGACGATGATCTGCAGTATACAGACGATGCCATGATGATTACCTCGGACTATAACTTTATCCGGGTGGATTTTTATGCAGAGTACCGGATTTCCGATCCGGTAAAGGCGCTGTATGCCTCTCAGGATCCGGTGCTGGTGCTGGATAATATCGCTCAGAACTGCATCCGTACAACGATTGGTTCCTATACAGTGGATGCGGTGCTGACTACAGGAAAGAATGAAATTCAGGCCAATATCCGGGATATGATTATGGAAAAGCTGGAGCAGTACGATATCGGAATTCAACTGGTGAGCATTACGATTCAGGATGCCCAGCCGCCTACCACAGAAGTTATCGAGGCCTTTAAGGCGGTGGAGACGGCCAAGCAGGGCAAAGACACGGCTTTGAATAATGCAAATAAATACCGCAATGAGGAAATCCCCAAGGCCGAGGCTGAGGCGGACAAGATCCTGCAGGATGCGGAGGCTGAAAAGGAAAGCCGCATTAACGAGGCGGAAGGACAGGTGGCGCGGTTTAATTCCATGTATGAAGAATACGTAAAATATCCCGCCATCACACGGCAGCGTATGTTCTATGAAGCCATGGAGGATGTGCTTCCGGATATGAAAGTTATTATAGAAGGCGGAGATGGATCTCAGGTACAGCAGCTTCTGCCCCTGGAACCCTTCAGCAGTACAGCGCAGACGGAGGTGACGGAGAATGGACAGTAAGAAAAAATCCCCGGGCTTTTTGAAATATGTTCTGGCTTTTCTGGTTCTCTTCCTGCTGGCAAACAGCCTGGTGATCTGCAAAGAGAACGAGTATAAGCTGATTCGTCAGTTCGGAAGAGTGCAGCGGGTAGTCAGCACTTCGGGTCTGTCTTTTAAAATTCCTTTTGTCCAGACGACCGATACAGTGCCGAAAGAGATACTGATTTACGATCTTCCTGCATCTGACGTAATCACATCTGATAAAAAATCCATGATTGTGGACAGTTACGTACTCTGGCGGGTGACAGATCCGCTTACCTTCACCCAGACGCTGGCCAACTCCATCTACAATGCGGAAAACCGTATCAATGCGCTGGTATATAATGCCACGAAGAATACAGTGTCCAGCATGACACAGGATGAGATTATCAAAAGCCGTGACGGAAAAATGACGGTGACAGCATCCGAAGCAGAGTCAGATGTTCACTCCAATGATCTGATTCTGGAGGAAACTGCTGAAGAGGTACAGATCAAATCCCTGACAGAGGAAATCATGGAGCAGCTTGGAGACTATGAGCAGTACGGAATTGATATTCTGGCGGTGGAAGTGAAAAAGCTGGATCTGCCGGATGATAACAAGCAGGCCGTATATACACGTATGATTTCTGAGCGTGAAAATATTGCAGCCCAGTACACGGCAGAGGGAGAGTCACAGGCTCAGATTATCCGGAATACTACGGATAAGGAAGTTTCCATTATGCTTTCTGAGGCCAACGCTCAGGCTGAACAGCTGATGGCAGAGGGTGAGGCAGAGTACATGCGGATTCTGTCAGACGCCTATGCAGACGAAAGCCGCAGTGAATTCTATTCATTTGTGCGGAGTCTTGACGCAGCCCGGGAAAGCCTTGCCGGCAAAGAAGACAAGACTCTGATTCTGCCGTCGGATTCGCCTCTTGCGCAGATTTTTACAGGCCGGTAGAAAAGCGGGGAAAATGATTTCATACCTTGACACAGTCTGGCGTATGTGGTACAGTATAGCGGTATGAGACTTGCCGGTATTCAGTAATCGGACACTCCGGCCATTACTTAATATACGGCGTATGAAGAAAAAGGAGGAAGTATCATGATCGCAAAGGAAAAGAAACAGGCAATTATCGCAGAGTACGGCCTTAAGCCGGGTGACACCGGATCACCGGAGGTACAGGTAGCTATCCTGACCGCACGTATCCAGGAGCTCACAGAGCATCTGCAGAATAACCCGAAGGATCATCATTCCAGACGTGGTCTGCTGAAGATGGTTGGACAGAGACGTAATATGCTTGCATATCTGAAGAAGATGGATATCGAAAGATACCGTAGCCTGATCGAGAGACTGGGACTCAGAAAATAAGCTTCATACCGGGCGGAGGAATCGTTTGGATTCTTTCGCCCCGTTTTGCGTCTGACAGAAAGGCAGACAACGGTTCCGGCACAGCAAAGCCGGAATTCTGCAACCCGTCAACACGTAGGAGAAATGTTCCGAGACCACTGATGCGCGCATGAATGTGCGCAGACGTGCGTGGATCAGTAGTTTCGGTTTCTCCTGCGTCAGGAAACATCCATGAATAAAAAAGGAGAAATAGAATGTACAAGAGTTTTTCTATGGAGCTGGCCGGCAGAACTCTGACTGTAGATGTGGGCAGAGTGGCAAAGCAGGCTAATGGAGCTGCATTCATGCATTACGGTGATACAACCGTGCTTTCTACTGCCACAGCTTCTGACAAGCCCCGAGACGGAATTGATTTTTTCCCTCTGAGCGTAGAGTATGAGGAGAAGATGTATGCGGTAGGCAAGATCCCGGGAGGATTTAACAAGAGAGAAGGAAAGGCGTCCGAGAACGCAGTTCTGACATCCCGTGTTATTGACCGTCCCATGCGTCCGCTGTTCCCGAAGGATTACCGCAACGACGTAACTCTGAATAACCTGGTTCTGTCTGTAGATCCGGAGTGCAGCCCGGAACTGACCGCTATGCTTGGTTCTGCGATTGCGACAGCAATTTCTGATATTCCTTTTGCAGGTCCCTGTGCGATGACACAGATTGGTATGGTTGACGGAGAGTTTGTTGTAAACCCGGGACAGGCTCAGTATAAGGCATCTGATCTGAAACTGACTGTGGCTTCCACAAGAGAAAAGGTTATCATGATCGAGGCCGGAGCAAATGAGCTGCCCGAGGCGAAGATGATTGAAGCCATCTATCTGGCTCATGATGTTAACCAGCAGGTAATTGCTTTCATCGATAAGATCGCGGCAGAGTGCGGAAAAGAAAAGCACAGCTATACCAGCTGCGCAGTTCCGGAAGAACTGTTTGCTGCAATTAAGGAAATTGTTCCTCCTGAAGAGATGGAGAAAGCAGTTTTCACAGATGAGAAGCAGGTACGTGAAGAGAATATCCGTCAGATTACCCAGCGTCTCGAAGAGGCATTTGCTGAGAAGGAAGAGTGGCTTGAGGTTCTTGGCGAGGCAGTATATCAGTATCAGAAGAAGACAGTGCGTAAGATGATTCTGAAAGATCACAAGCGTCCGGATGGACGTGAGATGACACAGATTCGTCCGCTGTCTGCAGAAGTAGATATTATTCCGCGTGTACACGGCTCTGCCATGTTCACCAGAGGACAGACACAGATCTGCAACATCTGTACACTGGCTCCGCTGTCCGAGGCACAGCGCCTGGACGGACTGGATGAGAATGAAACCAGCAAGCGTTATATGCACCATTACAATTTCCCGAGCTATTCTGTAGGCGAGACAAAGCCCAGCCGCGGACCGGGACGCCGCGAGATCGGCCATGGAGCTCTGGCAGAGCGTGCGCTGCTGCCCGTACTTCCTTCCGAGGAAGAGTTCCCCTATGCGATTCGTACGGTATCCGAGACCTTCGAGTCCAACGGTTCCACATCCATGGCTTCCACCTGTGCTTCCTGCATGTCTCTGATGGCTGCCGGAGTTCCGATTAAGAAGATGGTAGCTGGTATTTCCTGCGGTCTGGTAACCGGAGAGACAGATGATGATTTCGTACTGCTGACGGATATCCAGGGTCTGGAAGACTTCTTCGGCGATATGGACTTCAAGGTAACAGGAACTACAGAAGGTATTACAGCTATCCAGATGGATATCAAGATCCATGGTCTGACACGTCCGATCGTAGAAGGCGCGATTGCCCGCTGCCGTGAGGCACGCCTCTTCATTATGGATACCTGTATGAAGCCCTGCATCGATGCTCCAAGACCGGAAGTAGGTCCTTACGCACCGAAGATCGTACAGATTCAGATTGATCCGCAGAAGATTGGCGATGTGGTTGGCCAGAGAGGAAAGACCATCAACGCTATTATTGAGCAGACCGGCGTGAAGATCGATATCGACGACGATGGCGCAGTATCCATCTGCGGAACTGACAAGGCTGCTATGGATAGGGCAGTACAGCTGATTCAGACCATAGTGACAGATTTCGAGGAAGGCATGATTCTGACCGGAAAAGTAGTCAGCATCAAGGAATTCGGCGCATTCCTGGAGTTTGCTCCCGGCAAGGAAGGTATGGTTCATATCTCCAAGATTGCAAAGCACCGCATTAATCACGTAGAGGATGTTCTGACCCTTGGTGATGTAGTAAAGGTAGTATGCCTGGGCAAGGACAAGATGGGACGTTACAGCTTCAGTATCAAGGATCTGAAGGAAGACTAAGATGTCCGTCATTTTCCGGGGCTGAAAAAGTCCGGATAAAAAATGTACGCAGTTTATATAGTTTCATAAAACAGGAAAAGAGAGACCCTTGCGGTCTCTCTTTAAATTTGAAAAATCCCCGGCATATGCCGGGGATTTCAGACTGTAGACAAAGTCCCGAGCAAATGCTCGGGCTTTTCTATCTCTAGCACCGCATTCATGGTATAATAAAT
>CALWGE010000047.1 GCA_944378225.1 uncultured Merdimonas sp. | reverse complement strand
TTTGAAAATGTGGGCTATGCAAAGGTTGACAAAGCCGGGATTTACAATATACTGATTATGGAAGAAAAACAGACGATACTCGCTGCAGGAGCGGGTGCGTCTTCCAAGTTTGTTTTTGCTGCAGACCATATTGAGAGGGTGGAAAACGTCAAGGATGTAGCGCAGTACATAGACAGAATTGACGAAATGATTGAGAGAAAACGAAGCTTTATGGAGAAACATGGTTTGTTAAAGTAATATTGAAGGCAGGGATGAATGAAGTGACAGAGGTGACACCCCTTTCCTTTTTCGAAGAGGATATCACTGAGGAAATCAATCATGGCATCCGGGTCAGTAATCTGGCCTATTATGTGGCGAAAAATATGGGACTTTATGAGACACAGTGTCATGAACTGGCCATAGCCGGTATGTTACATGATATCGGTAAGCTCCGGGTATCCGGATATCTGTATGGACGCCACCAGGATACGCTGAAAATTGAAGAAATGAAATACGTCCGAATGCATCCCCGGCTGGGATATGAACTATTAATGCGTCATGATTATTCGGACTTTATTGTGGAGAGTATTCTGTATCATCATGAGAATTATGATGGTTCCGGATATCCGGAGAATCTGTCCGGGGAGCAGATTCCTCTTGGCTCCCGCATTTTGAGGGTCTGTGATGTATATGCTGCCCTTACTTCAGATCGGCCGTATCGGAAAGCATTTGACCCGGATACGGCTGTGGATTTAATGATAGAGGAAGTAAAAAATTTTGATATGAAAGTATTTCTGGCCTTTCAGAGAGTTATTCATGAGGAAACGCTTCAGGAAAAATGGGCGCTTCCGCATCTCGAAGTCCGGATTACAGAGGAGGAGACATTATGATTACACAGGCTCCAAGAGGAGTGGAAGACTGGTACGGCGAGCGGATGCACAGACGTGCCTGGGTGGAGAGGCAGGCAAGAGAGCTGGCCCGCACCTACAATATGACAGAGATCATTACCCCGATGTTTGAGCATACCGTTCTGTTCCAGCGCGGCGTGGGTGAAACCACTGATGTGGTGCAGAAAGAAATGTATACCTTTAAAGATAAGGGAGACAGAAGCATTACACTGAAGCCGGAGGGTACGGCAGGCGTTATGCGTGCTTATCTGGAGCACAACATGTATGCAAATCCTGCTCCCACAAAGCTTTATTATGTGACTCAGGCATTCCGTTATGAGAAACCTCAGAGCGGACGTCTCCGTCAGCATCATCAGTTCGGAGTGGAGTTTGTAGGTTCGAAAAGCCCGCTGGCTGAAGTGGAGGTTATTTCTCTGGCAGCTTCCTTTATCCGGAAAATCGGGCTGAAGGACGTAAAACTTCATATTAACAGTATTGGCTGTCCAAACTGCAAGAAGGATTATAACGAGGCTCTGCTTTCCTATCTGAGGAAGCATGAAGATGCTTTGTGTCCTACCTGCAGGGAGAGAATGCAGAAGAATCCCATGCGCGTCATTGACTGCAAGGTACCTGAATGTAAGGAAATCATCAAAGACGCGCCGAGAACGATAGATTATCTGGATGAGGAATGCCGGAATCATTTTGAGGAGCTGAAAAAGCTCCTGACGGAACTGGAGATTCCCTTTGAGGTAGATACGGAAATTGTCCGCGGTCTTGACTATTATACAAAGACAGTATTTGAGTTTGTAAATTCTGAAGGCTTTACCCTCTGCGGAGGCGGACGCTATGACGGCCTGATTCATGAGATTGATGAAAAGCAGGATATTCCTTCTGTAGGCTTTGGTATGGGAATCGAGAGAATTCTTTATTTCCTTGATAAGGAAGGAGTGGAACTTCCTTCCATGGATACCCCGGACCTTTATGTGGGAATTCTGGGCGAGGAGGCAAGAGCAAAAGCCTATAAGCTGGTCAATGAGATCCGCAGCCACGGACTGATTGTGGAAACGGACTACATGGATCGCAGTGTGAAGGCACAGATGAAGTATGCCAATAAAATCGGAGCAAAGAAGGTTGTCATCATCGGAGCGGACGAGCTTGAGAAAGGCATGGTTCATGTGAAGGATATGGCTACGGGAGAACAGACAGAAAGCGCCCTTGGCGATCTCCCGGCGCTGTTTGTATAATATCTGAAAGATAGATTCAGGAGGAGAAAAGAGATGTTTCAGTCAAGAACACACACCTGCAACGAGCTGCGTCTTTCCGATGTGGGAAAAACCGTAACACTTGTAGGCTGGTATGAGAATATGCGAAAGGTAAGCAAGAATCTGGGATTCCTGATTCTGCGTGATTTTTATGGAACGACCCAGGCAGTCATCGAGACAGAAGAGATGATGGCGCGTCTGTCAGGAGTCAATAATGAGTCTACACTGTCCATTACTGGTGTAGTTCGTGAGCGTTCCAGCAAGAATCCGAATCTGCCAACCGGTGAGATTGAGGTGGTTCCCACAGATATCCAGGTTCTCGGCCGCTGCCGTTACAATGAGCTTCCCTTTGAGATTAACCGTTCCAAGGAAGCGGATGAGAATATGAGATTAAAGTACCGCTATCTCGATCTGAGAAATCCGGCGGTAAAGGATCGGATTATTCTGCGCTGCAATGTGGTGGCAGAGCTTCGCAGAAGTATGACAGAACACGGATTTCTGGAGATTACCACACCGATTCTGACCTGTTCTTCTCCGGAAGGCGCAAGAGATTATCTGGTTCCATCCAGAAATCATCCGGGTAAATTTTATGCCCTGCCGCAGGCGCCCCAGCAGTTCAAGCAGCTTCTGATGACTGCAGGTTTTGACCGGTATTTCCAGATTGCGCCCTGTTTCCGTGATGAGGACGCGAGAGCAGATCGTTCTCCGGGAGAATTTTATCAGCTGGATATGGAGATGGCATTTGCCAGTCAGGAAGATGTTTTCGCAGTTCTTGAGGATGTACTTCCGCCCATCTTTGCGAAATATGGTGTGTATAAGACGGCTTCCAGCGCTCCGTTTAAGAGAATTTCCTATCATGATGCCATGGAGATTTATGGGTCTGACAAGCCTGATCTGCGTATCGATCTGGTTGTGCAGGACGCGACGGAATGCATGGCAGACTGTGGTTTCGGCCCCTTTGAGGGACAGACGGTAAAGGCTGTGGTATTCAGTGATTTCAAAGCCACCCGCAAAGTGATTGACAAGATGTGTGCCGATGTGGAGGTGCAGACCGGAAATAAGGCTTACTGGTTCCGACTCGATGAGAACGGAGAGCTGGTGGGAGGAATCTCCAAATTCCTGGCTGACAGAAAGGATGACGTGATCGCGGCACTGTCTCTGAAGCCCGGTGATTTTGTAGGTCTGACAGCCGGAAAGAAACTGGCAGCTCAGAAAACAGCAGGCGTACTTCGCAAGGTTCTCGGAAATACTGTAGAAGGTCATATGAATAAGGAATGTTATGAATTCTGCTGGATCGTAGACTTCCCCATGTATGAAATCGGTGAGGAATCCGGAAAGCTTGAATTCTGCCACAATCCGTTCTCCATGCCTCAGGGCGGTCTTAAAGATCTGGAGGAGAAAGATCCTCTCGACATTTATGCATACCAGTATGATCTGGTCTGCAACGGCGTAGAGCTTTCCTCCGGCGCTGTACGGAATCATGATCCCGAGATTATGGTGAAAGCTTTCCAGCTGGTAGGACTTGGCGAGGATGATGTGAAGGCCAAATTCCCGGCTATGTATAATGCTTTCTGCTATGGAGCGCCGCCTCACGCAGGAATCGCTCCCGGTGTAGACCGCATGGTTATGCTGATTGCGGGAGAGGAAAGCATCCGTGAGATCATTCCGTTCCCCATGAATAAGACTGCTCAGGATGTAATGATGGGAGCTCCGGCAGAAGTAGATCCTCAGCAGCTGAAGGATGTGCATATCCAGGTGGTTATGCCGGAGAAAGAATAAGGAAGATTTGACGAATATCTGCCTGTGTGCTAAACTAAAATGCAGGTTTAAAACCATTATATGTAGGTGAAAGAGTGCGCGCCTTTGGGGGCGCGGAAGAGGGAATCAGGTGAGATGCCTGAGCGATCCGGTCACTGTATGCAGAATTATTTGCCTGAAAGGCCATTGCGCAGAGAACAGAATGTGTGAGAAGGCGGGCAAAGGAAGGCGCGGGGAAAGAACTGGCGGGAGAGAAACCATAAGTGAAGTGCCCGTGCGCCGGAAGCTGCGAGCCAGGAAACCTGCTCTTTTGCAGCTGGACAGGCTTCCGAGAAAAGCAGTTCCGTGGAGAATCGATCATCAAGGAGGGATCTGTCGTGTACAGATCCCTTTTTCTGCGTGAAAATGGCTGTGTGAGTATATGTGGAGATTATTATGGCAGAAGAACAGTTTTCAAGAACAGAGCTTCTTTTGGGAAGCGAGGCAATGGAAATTCTTAAAAAATCCAGGGTAGCAGTTTTCGGAATCGGAGGCGTGGGAGGCTATGTGGTCGAGGCGCTGGCGCGAAGCGGTGTGGGAACACTGATTCTGACAGATAAGGACAGGGTGTGCCTGTCCAATCTGAACCGGCAGATTATTGCCACACACCAGACTATCGGCAGGTATAAAACCGAGGTCATGAGGGAGCGGATACTGGATATCAATCCAGAGGCTACAGTTGTGACGCATGAATGTTTTTACCTTCCGGAGACAAAGGATGAATTTGATTTTCCTTCCTATTCCTATGTGGTGGACGCCGTGGATACAGTAACGGCAAAGCTGTCTCTGGTGGAGGAGGCCGGAAAGGCAGGAGTACCTGTAATCAGCAGTATGGGAGCAGGCAACAAGCTGAATCCTTTCCTTTTTGAAACGGCGGACATTTATGAGACTTCCGTGTGTCCTCTGGCGAGGGTAATGCGCCGGGAATTGCGGAAGAGAGGGATTGAGCGGCTTAAGGTAGTTTACTCTAAGGAAATACCGCTGAAGCCTCTGGAAGAGACGGATGCACCGGGGTCCACAGCTTTTGTGCCCTCAGTGGCGGGACTGCTGATTGCGTCAGAGGTGATTCGGGATCTGACAGGAAATGCGGTTGACCGGGCACGGTCAGAGCAGGGAAAGTAAGACAGACTGGAATCTGTAGAAACAGAATAAGTAAAATAAGGGAGAAGAAAGCATGAGAGGCAAGTTATACGGCATCGGCGTAGGCCCGGGGGATCCGGAGCTCCTGACACTGAAGGCAAAAAGAATTCTGGAATCGGCAGATGTGATAGCCGTTCCGGTCAAGGAAGAAGGAGAAAAAAGCACAGCTCTGGAAATTATCCGTCCGACAGTCAGTCTGGAGAATAAAGAACTTCTGGAAGTGGTTTTCCGGATGGCCAGAGACAAAGAAGAGAGAAAGCGCTGCAGAGAAGCTGCAGGCCGTGAACTTACGGATATACTTGAACAGGGCAAGACAGTGGCGATGATTACGCTGGGAGACGTGGCAGTTTACAGTACTTACATGTATGTGAACCAGTATGTGGCAGAGCGGGGATATGAAACAGAGATTATTCCGGGCATTCCGTCTTTCTGCAGCGGCGCGGCGGCAGCAGGACTGCCTCTTATGGAGGGAAATGAATCTCTGGTAATTGTACCGTCAGTGAAGGCAGGAAAAGCCCTGGAGGACGCTGTGGCAGGTTTTGACAACGTGGTGGTGATGAAGGCCGGCGGAAGTATCGCGCGGATCGGAGAGCTGCTTGATAAATACGGGAGGGGCCGGGAGTGCGCGACTGTTTTAAGCTGTGTCGGCATGAAGGATGAATATATTGGTCCGCTGGATCCGGATCGGGAATATAGTTATTTTACAACTGTAATGATTAAGAGAGAGAAGAGGTAAAAAGACAATGGTATCATTTATCGGGGCGGGCCCGGGAGATCCGGAGCTTCTGACGATTAAAGGAAAAAAACTGATTGACAGTGCAGATGTGATTATCTATGCAGGTTCTCTGGTAAATCCGCAGGTTCTGGCTGACGCGAAGCCGGGAGCAGCTATTTATAACAGCGCAGGTATGACGCTGGAAGAAGTGCTGGAGGTCATGAAAGATGCGGAGGAGAAAGGACTGAAGACAGTCCGGGTACATACGGGGGATCCCGCAGTATTTGGGGCGCACAGAGAGCAGATGGATGCGCTGGATCGTATGGGAATTGAATATGAGGTAATTCCGGGAGTCAGTTCTTTCCTTGCGACGGCCGCCGTGCTGAAGAAGGAATACACGCTGCCGGGAGTCAGCCAGACAGTTATTCTTACCAGAATGGAAGGGCGCACCCCCATGCCGGAAGGCGAAAAACTGCGTGATCTGGCAAAACATCACGCAACTATGGTTATTTTCCTCAGCGTAGGCATGATGGATGAGCTCAGCGCTACTCTGAGGGAGGAATACCGGCCGGATACGCCGGTGGCAGTAGTATACAAGGCCACCTGGGAGGATCAGAAAATCGTTCGGGGAACGCTTGCGGACATTGCGGAAAAGGTACATGAGGCAGGAATCCGGAAGACGGCGCTCACTGTAGTGGGAGATTTTCTGGGAGATGACTATGAGCTTTCAAAACTTTACGATAAAACATTTACACATGAGTACAGAAAAGGAGTAGATGCGTCATGAGCATTCGGCTTGTCAGCATCAGCCACAAGACGGCTCCTCTGGAAATCCGGGAACTGTTCGCTTTTACCAAAGAGCAGCAGGAGGAGTTAATGAAAACCCTGATTTCGGAAGGAGGGGCGGCGGAAAGCGTAGTGATCGCCACCTGCAACCGGACGGAAATCTATACTTATTATGGAGAGCAGGATGGGCAGAGAAAGAATCTGTTTACACTTCAGCAGCAGCTGATTCTGCGGCAGGCAGGAGCGGGAAACCGTCAGGATGTGGCAGATTATCTGCGGTTTTATCAGGATGAGAAGGCGGTCTGTCATCTGTTTTCGGTGGCAGCCGGACTGGATTCCATGGTAGTGGGCGAGGATCAGATTCTCGGCCAGGTAAAAAAAGCGCAGGAGCAGGCGCAGGAGGCAGGAACTTCCGGCAAATATCTCAATACCCTGTTCCGATATGCCATTACCTGTTCAAAAAAAATCAAGACGGAGACAGAGCTGTCCAAAACGGCAGTATCCACGGCTACGCTGGCAGTGAAGACTGCAGATGAGGCTCTGGGAGGCCTGGCAGGCAGGCATATCATGGTGATTGGCGGTACCGGACAGATTGGCGGCATTGTCCTGAAAAATCTTTACAGCATGAAGGGGCTGCATATTTACAGCACCATCCGGAATGTAACTCTGACCCATGACGCTCATATGAAGAGTGAGTCCAATACGCTGATTGATTACAAAGACCGGTATGAATATCTGGATCAGATGGATGTGGTGATCAGCGCCACAGCCAGTCCTCACTATACGCTGACCTGTGCCAGAGTAAAGGAAAAGCTGAAGACGGAGAAACCCAGAGTCTTTGTAGACCTGGCCGTTCCTGTGGATATTGAGGAAAGCATCGCAGGACTTCCACGGACCTTCTTTTACAACATGGATGATTTTGAGGAACTGGCGCGAGCCAACAATCAGGCTAAAAAACAGGCAGTCCGGCAGGCCGGGGAAATTCTGGAGGAATACCAGAGAGATTTTATGCGCTGGATGATTTTTCAGCAGGCGGTACCGCAGATTCAGGAAACCAAGGCCTGGATCGAGGAAGAGGCTGAGCGTAAGGGGATTGACAGAGCTCTTGACAAGCTTTTTTACCGGATTCGGGAAAACGCTGAGCCAGAGGAACTGAAAGCCTTTTTCCGCTGTATCCGGCCGGAAGAGGAAAACAGAAACTGATGCCTGAAAGGCGGCAAAACAAAAAAACAGCCGGAATGGCGGCAGGAGGAAATAAGATGGGAAAATTGTATGTGGTGGGCTTCGGTCCGGGCGGATACGAACATATGACCGCGAAATGTATTGATGTAATTAAAAAGGCAGACATCATTACAGGATATACAACTTACGTGGAGCTGCTCAAAGAGTTTTTTCCGGACAAAAATTATCTGGCGACTCCTATGATGCAGGAAGTTAAACGCTGCCGTATGGCAGTGGAAGAAGCCGTGAAGGATCAGACAGTAGCCATGGTGAGTTCCGGAGACAGCGGAATTTATGGAATGGCAGGCATTATTTATCAGGTGGCAGAGGAAATGGGAGCAGATATCGAAATCGAAACAGTTCCGGGCGTAACCGCAGCCAGCGCAGCGGCTTCTGTCCTGGGCGCTCCGCTGATGCATGATTTTGCCGTAATAAGCCTGAGCGATCTGATGACGCCTCTGGACCTTATCATGAAGCGTGTAGACTGTGCAGGACAGAGTGATTTGATCGTATGCCTTTACAATCCCAAGAGCAAAAAACGTACCGGATATGTGGAACAGGCAGCAGATATTCTGATGAAATACCGCAAAGGCGAGACGCCGGTTGGAATCGTGCGCAATGCAGGGCGAAAAGGGGAAAGCAGCCAGATTACCACACTGGCAGAGCTCAAAAATGCAGAAATCGACATGTTCAGCGTAGTGCTGATTGGAAATTCCCAGACCTATGTAAGCGAGGGACGAATGATAACGCCCCGGGGCTACAGCCTGGAGAAATAAGGAGAGGCTATGAAAATTCGGATAGGAACCAGAAAAAGCAGGCTGGCCCTGATCCAGACGGATCTGGTGCGGCAGCGTATAGAGACAGCATTCCCGGAGGCAGAGATTGAGATTGTAGAGATGTCTACCAAAGGCGACGAGCTGCTGGATCGCTCCCTGACCTCTTTCGGAGGCAAGGGCGTATTTACAAAGGAGCTGGAGGATGCCCTTCTTCGGGAGGAAATTGATCTGGCGGTACACAGCGCCAAGGATATGCCTATGGATTTCCCGGAAGGACTGGGGATCGGAGCTGTTCTTTCCCGGGCAGATGTGCGGGATGTTCTTGTAACCAGAGATGGAATCCGGGCTTCGGAGCTGGCGCCGGGGAGCATTGTGGGAACCAGTTCTCTGCGCCGGGAACTGCAGATCAGAGAACTGAATCCTCTGGTACAGATCAGGCTTCTGAGAGGAAATGTCCAGACACGGATCAGAAAGCTGAAAGAAGGTCAGTACGACGCCATTCTGCTGGCTGCAGCAGGGCTGGAGAGACTTTCTGTGACAGAGGAAGACGGAATCTGTCTGGAATATCTGGACCCGGATAAATTTCTGCCGGCAGCGGGACAGGGAATTCTGGCTGTGGAAGCAAAGGAAGGGCGTCTGGAGGAAGTGCTTCAGGCGATTCACTGTCCGGAGGCAGCTCTGCAGCTGGAAGCAGAAAGAGCGTTTCTGAAAGCTATTGGCGGAAGCTGCAACGCACCGGCAGCGGGACTTTGTCTTCCGGATACAGACAGAGAGCTGCAGATGCGCGTGATGTTTGCGCCGGATGGAGTTCACCTTCGAAGAGCGGAAGGAAGCTGCGCTCTGACGGAAGGGTCAGAGCTGGAAAATGCCCGGGCTCTCGGAGAAAGTCTGGCTCAGAAAGTAAAGCAGGGAAAAGTATGGCTGCTGGGTGCAGGCCCCGGTGACACGGGACTGCTCACTGTTAAAGCCCTTGACTGTATCCGTAAGGCAGATGTGCTGGTTTACGACAATCTGGCATCAGCGGCAGTTTTAAATGAAGCACGTGAGGATGCGGAGCTGATTTATGCAGGAAAAAGGGCAGATAAACACCATCTGCGTCAGTGGGAGACGAATGCCCTTCTGGTGGAAAAAGCGCTGGAGGGAAAGAACGTAGCCCGGGTGAAAGGCGGGGATCCCTTTATTTTCGGGCGCGGAGGAGAAGAGGCGCAGGAACTTCGCAAGGCAGGGGTGGAATTTGAGATTATTCCCGGAGTGTCTTCTTCTTATGCAGCTCCCGCCTATGCGGGAATCCCGGTGACTCATCGGGATTATGCGTCATCCTTCCATGTGATTACAGGTCATGAAAGCGCAGATAAAGAAGGTACAGTGCTGGATTACGCCACACTGGCAAAAGAAGAAGGAACACTGGTTTTCCTTATGGGACTTCGCAATCTGCCTCATATTGCCTCGGAACTGATGAAGCAGGGAAAAGATCCGAAAACGCCGGCAGCAGTGATTCAGGAAGGGACGACAGCCCGTCAGAAGGTTGTGACAGGCTTCCTTGAAAATATAGCAGAAAAAGCAAAGGAAGCTGGCATTCAGACGCCGGCCATCACGGTAGTCGGAGGAGTGGCAGAGCTTAATCAGGAACTGTGCTGGTCCGGCGGTAAAGCTTTGTCAGGCGCCAGAGTGCTGATTACAGGAACGTCATCCATGTGTGAAAAGCAGAGGCAGGTTCTGGAGGAGGCCGGGGCGGAAGTGATTCCTCTCAGTCTGATTTATACAGAGGAGCTGGAGAGTCCGGAACTTACTGCCGTGATGGAAAGTCTGGGTTCTTCTGATTTCTGCGGGAAAAAAGAGAAGGAAGAAAACATGCCTTATACCTGGGCGGTTTTTACCAGCAGAAACGGTGTGGAAATTTTCCGGAAAGCGCTTCGTAAACATCGTATCGATATCAGGAAGCTTTCTTCTCTGCGTTTTGCAGTAATTGGAGAAGAGACAAAGGCAGCTCTGGAGGAAGCAGGGATTTATGCCGATTTTGTTCCCGGCAGGTATTCCAGCAGGGATCTGGCTGCGGAATGGATTCCGGCTCTTACTTCGGCAGACAGAGTATTGCTGCTGCGGGCCAGAGAAGCTTCCTCTGAGCTTCCGGAGGCACTGGAGGCAGCAGGTATTCCATTTACAGACGCGGCTCTTTATGGTACAAAGCAGGATGAGCGTAAGGCAGAAGAGCTGAATCGTCTGCTTCCGGAAATGGACTATATCACCTTTGCCAGCGCTTCGGCAGTGAAAGCATTTGCCGCTATGACAGGGGAACCGGAAAAACTGACAGCCAAAGTAATCTGCATCGGACCGGTGACAGAAAAGGCTGCACAAAAGGCAGGTCTGCCTGTTTACGCCAGCGCTGTGGTTTATACGGCAGAAGGAATGCGGGATGTAATCAGGAAGGACAGAATATATGGCAGAATATAGAAAAGAGCTCAGACGCGGCCCGGAAAGCAAAGGCTTTCTTCATGGGGGCGACCTGGAAAGCGCAGCAGAAAAAAGCGGACGTTCACTTTCGGAAATTCTGGATTTCTCAGCTAATATTAATCCTCTGGGAATGCCGTCTGTCATTCGTAAAGCGGCAGCAGACAGCCTGAATCAGGCTGTCTGTTATCCGGATCCATTCTGCCGCAGACTGCGCGCGGCGCTGGCAGAGTATACCGGATGGAAAGCGGATTATATCCTTTGCGGAAACGGAGGAGCAGATTTAATATACCGTCTGGTATATGCTCTGTATCCGGAGAAAGCTCTGGTGACAGCGCCTGCTTTTGCGGAATATGAGGAAGCGCTTGGGGCTGTGGGAACAGAAATCGTTTATCATAAACTGGACGATTCTGACGGGTTAACGGAATCCATTGTGGAGAAAATGACGCAGGATCTGAACCTGATGTTTCTGTGTAATCCCAACAATCCTACCGGACTGCTGACTGAGAAGAGTCTCCTTATGAAAATTCTCAAAAAATCACAGGAGCAGGATATCTGGGTCTGTATGGACGAATGTTTTCTGGAGTTTGTACCGGATCCGCAGAAGTATTCCGTTTCGGATCTTCTGGAAGAGTATCCGAAACTGGTGATTCTGAAATCTTTTACGAAGCTTTATGCGATGCCGGGACTCCGTCTGGGTTATGTACTGTCCTCCAATACGCTGCTTCTGGAACGGATGCGGAAAGCGGGGCAGCCCTGGTCAGTATCAGAACCGGCTCAGGCTGCAGGGATAGCAGCTCTGGAGGCGGAAAAAGAAGGGTTTCGGGAAAAGACTGTAGAGTATGTAACACAGGAACGTATCTGGCTGAAAGAAGGACTTATAAAACTTGGTTTTTCTGTTATGGATGGCCAGGCGAATTATCTGTGTTTCCGTGCTCCGGGTGACGAAAATCTGCGGGAACGTCTGCTGGGGGAAGGTCTCCTTCTCAGATCCTGCGCCAATTACAGAGGACTGGGAAAAGATTATTATCGGACGGCGGTCCGGACCCGAAAAGAGAACGAGCGTCTGCTGGAAGCTCTTGGAAAGGTGTGCGGAAAAAATGAGTGAAAGAAAACACAAAGCAAAGGTTATTATGGTGCAGGGAACCATGTCAAATGCAGGGAAAAGTTTCCTGGTGGCAGGACTCTGCCGTGTTTTTATGCAGGACGGTTACCGGACTGCGCCTTTTAAGTCTCAGAACATGGCTCTGAATTCCTACATTACGAAAGACGGGCTGGAAATAGGGCGTGCACAGGCTATGCAGGCAGAGGCGGCAGGGATTGAGCCGACGGTGGAAATGAATCCCATTCTTCTGAAGCCTACCAGTAATGTAGGAAGTCAGGTTATCGTAAACGGCGAAGTCCTTGGCAATATGAAGGCCATGGATTATTATGCAAATAAAAAACAGCTGATTCCTGAGATAGAAAAAGCGTTCCATAAGCTTTGCGATACGTATGATGTGGTTGTTATAGAAGGCGCGGGAAGTCCGGCAGAAATCAACCTGAAAGAAAATGATATTGTGAATATGGGCATGGCCCGGATTGCGAAGGCTCCGGTGCTGCTCTGCGGCGACATCGACCGGGGCGGGGTCTTCGCCTCTCTGTATGGTACGGTAAAGCTTTTGGAGGAAGAAGAACAGTCCATGATCAAAGGACTGGTTATCAATAAATTTCGCGGGGACGTGGAAATTCTCAGACCGGGACTGCGGATGATTGAGGAAAAGACAGGAATTCCTGTGGTAGGTGTGGTTCCCATGACTCCTCTGGATATCGATGATGAAGACAGCCTTTCCGACAGACTGACGCATACGGCCAAGAAAGGCGGAATTGATCTGGCTGTAATCCGTCTGCCTCACATATCCAATTTTACGGATTTTAATGTGTTTGAACGCATGGAAGGGGTATCTCTCCGGTATGTGGGAACTGCGGAGGAACTGGGTGCTCCGGATTTGATCTTTCTTCCCGGCACCAAAAATACGATGGATGATTTATCCTGGCTTCGGGAATCTGGTATGGAAGCCGTCATTCTCCGCTGCTCGGAGCAGAAGATTCCTGTGGTGGGAATCTGCGGTGGATATCAGATGCTGGGAGAGCTCCTGGAAGACCCGGACGGCGTAGAGCATGGGGGAAGCATGCGGGGAATGGGACTTCTTTCGACGAAGACTGTATTTTCCAGGGCCAAGACAAGGACGCAGATTCGCGGCCGCATAACAGGAGCGGAAGAGTGCGGGGAAAGCTTCAGGGAATTTGCGGAAAAGGAAGTACAGGGTTACGAAATTCATATGGGACGGACGGAAAAGACCGGAGACTGCAGAGAAATGATTTATCTGGAGGACGGCCGTCTGGACGGACTTTCCAATCCGCAGGGAACGGTGTTCGGCACTTACCTGCACGGAATTTTTGATTATGGGGATCTGGCGGCCATGATGGTCAGCCGGCTGATGCGCAGAAAAGGTCTGGATCCGGAAAACTGGCATTTTGACCCGGAAGAGCACAAGCGGCAGGAATATGACAAGCTGGCAGATCTGGTACGCAGTTCACTGGACATGAAACAAATCTATGAGATATTAGAGGCAGGGATAACATGTTAGAAAAAATAGAAATTGTAAAGCCTATGGAAATTGAGAAGCGCAGCATGGAGATCATTACAAAGGAGCTGGGAGGACGCACCTGGCCGGAGCCGGAATTCTCCGTTATAAAGCGCTGTATCCACACATCCGCTGACTTTGATTATGCAGACAATCTCTGCTTTTCTGAAGCGGCAGTACAGAAGGGTATAGAAGCTCTGAACGCAGGAGCGTCTATTGTGACGGACACAAAGATGGCAGCTTCCGGAATCAGCAAAAAGCGCATGGCAGAGTGCGGCGGCAGCGTGTATTGTTTTATGTCAGATGCAGATGTGGCAGAGCAGGCAAAGGAACGGGGATGTACCCGTGCAGCAGTCTGCATGGAAAAGGCTGCGCAGCTGGAAGGAGAACTGATCATTGCGGTAGGCAATGCCCCTACAGCGCTGATTCGGCTTTATGAGCTGATTCAGGAAGGCAGAATCCGGCCGGCTCTGATTATCGGAGCGCCGGTAGGATTCGTAAATGTAGTGGAGGCAAAAGAACTGATTATGACAGCAGGTGTACCTTATATCGTTCCACGGGGACGAAAGGGCGGCAGTAATATTGCGGCAGCCATCTGTAACGCCATGCTGTATCAGGGAGGTAGATAAAAATGAAGCTGGAAGAATACATCGGACAAATCAGACCTTTCAATCTGAAAGCAGCGGATGCATGCTGGAATTGCTGGGATTCCCTGTGCAAACCTCTGCGTGGGATGGGAAAGCTCGAGGAGATGGTGGTTCAGCTGGCAGGAATCTACGGATCAGAAAAGGTAGAGACGCTGAATCCGGTCGTTGTCATTATGGGGGCCGATAACGGAGTCGTGGCAGAAGGAGTCAGTCAGACCGGAAGCGAAGTGACGGCTCAGGTGCTGGAAAATATGGGAGACCGGAAGTCTTCTGTGTGCATTATGGCCCGTCAGGAAGGAATCGAAGTGATTCCTGTCAATATCGGCATGCTGACGGATGGAAAGCATTCCCGGATCTGGAACCGGGTGGTGCGCTACGGTACGGGCAACATCGCAAAAGAACCTGCCATGACAAGGGAAGAAGCCTGCAAAGCCATTGTTACCGGAATCGAAGTGGTAAAAGAGCTTTACGGGCAGGGATATCGTATGATTATCACAGGTGAAATGGGAATTGGAAATACAACTCCCAGTTCAGCCATGGCCTCTGTACTTCTTTCCAGGGATCCGGCTGAAGTTACAGGACGCGGTGCAGGCCTTTCCACTTCCGGACTGGAACATAAGATCGAAGTCATCCGCCAGGCGATTGAACTGAATCATCCGGACAGAGATGATGTTATCGATGTGCTCTCAAAAATCGGAAGTCTGGATATTGCAGGCATGATTGGCTGCTATATCGGAGGCGGAGTCATGGGAGTCCCCGTTCTGATTGACGGCTTTATTTCTTCCGTGGCAGCTTACTGTGCGGCAAAACTGGCACCGGCCTGTAAACCTTATATGGTAGCGACCCACTGCTCCGCAGAACCGGCCGGCCATATGATGCTGGATGCTCTTGGAATGGAAGCTCCGATTCAGGCCGGCATGCATCTTGGGGAAGGTACGGGAGCAGTCACCGCATACGGCCTCTACAAATATGCGCTGGCATTATATAACGGACTTCCCAGCTTTGCAGAAGGGAAAGTGGAGCAGTATACGCATCAGGTGTGAGCTTCTGTATCCTGTGTTCGTCCCTTTTCGTGCACCCGTGTGCCCGGCGGCGGACTGCGCCGCAGTCCGTCCCGGAGCACACAGCTGCCGCAAAGAGGCCGGAACACGGTGGATACAGAAAGCTCACCGCAGGGTCGCAGGCGCCACGCTGATACCCGCCGTCTCAGGCTACAGGCATCACAAAAGTGATGGCCGGGCAGGGGCGGAGGGCTCAGAGGCATCAGAAAAGCGATGGGGCCCGGCGGCGGACTGCGGGAACAGTGACATTACGGAGCGCTGCCATTTCCGGCCGGGACCCTTTGAGGACGCCGGTGCTTAGACGGCCGGGCGGCAGCACGGGCGTCTTAGGCATCCGCTGCGTCCGAGAGGAGCGCAAGCGGGTCCCGCAAGGGAAATGGCGTGCGGAACCCGCAAGGGAAATGGCGCGTGTGTCGCAAAAAAGGAGATCATCTTATGCTGGATCGTTATGTGTATAAAAATAATAAAAAAATGCGCATGGGCTACACGACAGGTTCCTGTGCGGCGGCAGCGGCGAAGGCGGCAGCCTGGATGCTGCTTGGCGGGACTGAGGTACCGGAAGTGAAGCTGATGACTCCGAAGGGAATTGCCCTTTGCCTTGAGGTGCTGGATGCAAGGGTTACGGCAGACGGGGCTTCCTGCGCCATACGGAAGGATGCGGGGGACGACCCGGATGTGACGGATGGTCTGAAAATTTATGCGGAAGTGAAAAAAACGGAGAAAGCCGGTATAGAGATCGATGGCGGCGAGGGCGTGGGCCGTGTGACGCGGGCCGGTCTGGAACAGCCGGTGGGAGCTGCAGCTATCAATAAAATTCCCAGACAGATGATCCGTGAGGGAGTAGAGGAGGCCTGCAGACAGTTTGGTTATGAAGGCGGACTTTCTGTGCTTGTCCGGATTCCGGGAGGCAGGGAGCTGGCAGCCAAAACCTTCAATCCCCGCCTGGGTATTGTGGGAGGCATTTCTGTACTGGGTACGAGCGGTATTGTGGAGCCTATGAGCGAGGAAGCGCTGATCGAGACCATTCGGGTGGAGATAAAGATGCAGCTGGCTCAGGGGAGAAGCTATCTGGTGCTGGTACCGGGAAATTATGGGTTGGATTATCTGAATGAGTTTCATCCGAATCTGCTGAAAACCGCGGTAAAATACAGTAATTTTCTCGGAGCCGCCATTGACGCTGCCGTGGAATACGGAGCCAGGGGAATTCTTCTGGCAGGGCATATCGGCAAGCTGGTAAAGCTGGCAGGAGGAATTATGAATACACATTCCAGAAATGCGGACAGCCGTATGGAGATTCTGACAGCCCATGCGGCTGTCATGGGGGCAGACCGGGAGACGGCGGAAGCGCTGATGAACAGTATCACTACGGATGAAGCTCTGGAAATTCTCAAGGAAAAAGGTCTTTTAGAGAGCGTGATGAAGCGTCTGCTGGAGCGTATGGAATTTTATGTGGATCACAGAAGCGGACACAGTCTGGAGAAAGGAATTATGATTTTTTCCCAGACGGAGGGAACCCTGGGAGAGTCGGCAGATACCCGCAGAATTCTGGCCTGTATTCAGAAAGAGCTTGAAGAAGGGAGCATGTCAGAATGAAACTTGCAGTCATTGCATTTACCAGAGCAGGGAGCCGGTATGCGCTTCGCATTGTTAAGGCAATGGAGGAAAGAGGCGCGCACTGTGAAGCATATGGAAAAGGAAAAGAAGCGGGACAGTGGGGAATACGCCCGGTAAAGGAATCTCTGCGTGAGTGGACAGAGAGGGCTTTTGTGGAATGTGACGCGCTGGTTTTTGTGGGAGCGGCGGGAATTGCCGTCCGCGCGGTTGCTCCTTTTGTAGAGAGCAAGGCTTCCGATCCGGCGATTCTCTGCATGGATGAGCAGGGTCGGTTTCTGATTTCTCTTTTATCGGGGCACCTGGGTGGAGCCAATGAGCTGACCCGGAAAATTGCAGCTCTTGTGGGAGCGGTTCCTGTCATTACGACTGCCACGGATGCAGGGGGCCGTTTTTCTGTGGATGATTTTGCGCGCCGGGAAAACATGTTTCTGGATGATCTGAAACTGGCCAAGGAGATAGCGGCAGATGTGGTGGAACAGAGAACCATTGGTCTGTACAGTGATTTTGAACTGTGCGGACGGATTCCGCCGGAACTTTCTGTACAGAAAAGAGGAGAACTGGGAATCAGTATTTCTCTGGATGAGACATATGATCCGTTTCCCAGGACTCTTCATCTTGTGCCGCGGATTACAGTCCTTGGAATCGGGTGCAGGAGAGGTACTTCGGCCGATCAGATAGAGGCGGCGGTAAGGAAGGTGCTGGAACAGAATCAGATTTCCATGCACAGCGTGGTAAAAGCAGCGTCTGTGGATTTGAAAAAAGATGAACCGGGGCTGCTGGAATTCTGCAGACGGTGGAAGCTGTCTTTTCTTACTTACACGGCAGAGGAACTTCTGGCGGTGGAAGGAGAATTTTCAGAGTCGGAATTTGTAAGACAGACCGTGGGAGTCGGAAATGTATGTGAACGGAGCGCTCTGAAGGCTTCCGGCAGAAAGCGCCTTCTGCAGGGAAAGACGGCAGCAGACGGCGTTACGGTAGCGGTAGCCCTGGAAGAGTATGCAGTGAATTTTGTCTGAAGGAAAGGATTGACATGAAGCAGGTAATCGTATTTGCAGGGACAACGGAAGGAAGAATTCTCGGCGAATGGCTGGCAGCAGAAGGTGTGGACACACTCTGCTGTGTGGCAACTGAATATGGGAAGGAACTGATGCAGCCGGAACCGGAACTGGAGGTGCTGGAAGGCCGTCTGACTCAGGAGGAGATGCGCAGTCTTTTTGACAGAGAAGGAAGGCCGCTGGTAGTGGATGCGACACATCCCTATGCATCCGCAGTATCTGAAAATATCCGAGGGGCCTGTGAAGAGGCGGACTGCCGTTATCTCCGTTGCATTCGTCCATCTCTGACACCTTCAGAGGAAGACTGTGTGACGACAGTCGGCAGCGTGGAAGAGGCAGTGGACTGGCTTTCCGGAAAAGAAGGAAAAGTTCTTGTAACGACAGGAAGCAAGGAGCTTTCAAAATTTACAGAGCTTCCGGACTTTCAGGAACGTGTATACGCAAGAGTTCTTGCATCCGCGGAAGTGGTGCGTCAGTGTACAGAGATGGGCGTTCCGGGAAAAAATCTGATTTGTATGCAGGGACCGTTTTCAAAGGATATGAATCTGGCAATGCTGCGTCATACGGGCGCCGAATATCTGGTAACAAAAGAATCCGGACGGGCAGGGGGATTTCCCGAAAAACTGGAAGCGGCAAAAGAGGCCGGAGTCAGGGTAATCCTGATCAGACGGCCTCCGGAGCAGGACGGAATGTCTGTGGCAGAGGGAGTTGAGGAGCTGGTAAAAGAATTTTCTCTGGGGACAAGACCGCAGTTTCCGGGAGATGAAGCAGATCTGCCTACAGATGAGAGAAAAGCAGAGATGTCAGAGAGAAAAGCGTACCTGATTGGAATCGGCATGGGTGTTCCGGAAAACATGACAGGAGATGCC
This sequence comes from uncultured Merdimonas sp., assembly GCA_944378225.1. Taxonomy (GTDB): domain Bacteria; phylum Bacillota; class Clostridia; order Lachnospirales; family Lachnospiraceae; genus Laedolimicola. Next base: position 2,737 of record CALWGE010000047.1, on the reverse strand, counting down.
ATGGCGGCGTTCCGGAAAGCAGACTGTATCCTGGGATCGGGAAGGATGCTTGATTCTTTCCGCAGCTGGGGAATTCCTCTGTTTGATGCGTATGATCCGGGGAAAATGGTGAATTATCTGAAGGAGCATCCCGAATACAGCAGGATTGCTGCCGCCTTATCAGGAGATGTGGGATTTTACAGCGGGGCGAAACGGCTGATGGACGCATTTGAGGCAGAAGGTATCCGGACAGAGCTGATACCGGGTATTTCCTCTGCGGCATATTTCTGCAGCCGCCTGAAAATCGCCTGGGAGGATGTAAAACTGATGAGCGTCCACGGACGCAGCCAGAATCTGATCGCAGCGGTAAAAGGACATTTTCGTACCTTTACTCTGCTGGGAGGAAAGGATTCCGTACAGTCTCTCTGTGAAAAATTTATTGAATACGGTCTGGGAGACGTTACCCTGTATATAGGAGAACGCCTTCATTATCCGCAGGAACGAATTACAAAAGGCAAACCGGAAGAATTGAAAAATCAGTGTTTTGACGGTCTTTGTGTGGCGCTCATTGAAAATCCGGATTTCTGTACGGGGGTTCGCAGATGTATTCCGGATGAGGAATTTATCAGGGGCGGAGCTCCCATGACAAAATGTGAGGTGCGGGGACTGTCTGTAGATAAGCTGGCCCTTTCAGAAACTTCTGTGGTCTGGGATATCGGTGCCGGTACGGGATCGGTAACAGTAGAGATGGCGCTGCAGGCTTTTGAGGGACAGGTATGGGCGGTTGAGAAAAAGCCGGAGGCGGCGGAGCTGATCGGACAGAACTGCCGGAAATTCGGCATACCAAATGTGCATGTAGTGGAAGGTACCGCGCCGGAAGCCTTGCGTGAGCTTCCGGCTCCCTCCCATGTCTTCATCGGTGGTTCGTCAGGAAATCTGAGAGAAATTCTGGAACTTTGTCTCGAAAAAAATCCTGGCGTCCGTGTGGTTATCAATGCGATTACGCTGGAAACTGTCAGCGAGGCAAACCTTTGCCTGAAAGAGCTTCCGTTTGCAGATACGGAGATTGTACAGATTCAATCTGCAAAGGCGAAAAAAGCAGGACCCTATCAGATGATGATGGGTCAGAATCCTGTATATATTTTTTCTGCCCATGGCAGGGAGGAGATGTAATCATGAAATTTCCAAGGATTATGCTGGCCGCGCCTTCCAGCGGAAGCGGGAAAACCCTTGTGACCTGCGGCATTCTGCAGGCACTTGTAAACCGCGGGTTAAAGACGGCTTCTTTTAAATGCGGACCGGATTATATTGATCCGATGTTCCACAGCAGGGTCATCGGTACCCGATCCGGGAATCTGGATACTTTTTTTACAGATTATGAAACTGCCCGGTATCTGTTTGGCCGGGCTGCATCCGGGATGGATATTTCTGTCGTAGAGGGAGTTATGGGATATTATGACGGGCTGGGCGGTATTTCAGAGCAGGCGTCATCTTCAGATGTGGCAGAGGCTCTGGACATCCCTGTGGTTCTGGTGGTGAACTGCCGGGGCATGAGTATGTCCGTGCTTCCGGTGATTCAGGGGTTTGTGGAATATGAAAAGCACCGGCACATCCGGGGCGTTATCCTGAATCAGATGCCCCCGTCTTTGTATCCGGATTTGAAAGCACGTATTGAAGAGAGAATTCCTGTGAAGGTGCTGGGATATGTGCCGAAGGCAGAAGAGCTGGTACTGGAAAGCCGTCATCTGGGGCTGGTACTGCCCGGAGAGGTAGGGAGACTGAAGGAAAAGCTCCATAAGCTGGCAGCTGTCCTGGAGGAAACGCTGGATCTGGATGCTTTGACAGCTTTGGCACAGTCCGCTCCGGAATTATCATACAAAGAACCGGAATTCCCGAAGCTTCCGGAAAACAGGAAAGTCCGGATTGGTGTTGCCCAGGATGAGGCTTTTTGCTTCACCTATCGGGATAACCTGCAGATGCTTCAGGATATGGGGGCAGAGCTTGTGCCGTTTTCACCTCTTACAGACGGCAGCCTTCCGGATAACCTGCAGGGCCTTATTTTAAGCGGAGGCTATCCGGAGCTTCATGCAGCACGTCTTGCAGAAAATACCTCCATGCGGGATGCCGTACGGGAGGCTGTGACAGGCGGACTGCCCTGTATTGCGGAGTGCGGCGGATTTCTTTATCTTCACAGAACACTGGAAGGAGAAGACGGAAAGGATTATCCGATGGCAGGTGTTCTGGATGCAAGGGCATATCGGACGCCGAAGCTGTCCAGATTTGGATATATTACGCTGACTGCAGTAAAAGATCAGCTTCTGCTGCCCGAAGGAGGACAGATCCGTGGTCATGAGTTTCATTACTGGGAAAGTGAAAACTGCGGAGACGCCATGCAGGCGCAGAAGCCTCTGCGGAACCGGAGCTGGGACTGCGTGCATGGCACAGCCAGCCTTTATGCTGGATTTCCTCATCTGTTTTTCGGTTCTAATCCGGAGGGGGCCTGGAATTTTCTGAATAAATGCGGGGAACAGACATGCTGATACTGGTGATAGGCGGAAGCGGGAGCGGAAAATCGGAATATGCGGAAAATGCAGCAGTAAAGCTTGCAGGGAAAGAGAAACTTCCGCTCTATTATATTGCGGCTATGAAGCCCTATGGCGAGGAAGGGCGAAGACGGGTGGAGCGGCACAGGATGCTTCGCGCGGGCAAAGGAAAAAAAAAAAAAGAGCGATATGTGGATTTGAAAGGGCTGGAGCTG
>CALWGE010000046.1 GCA_944378225.1 uncultured Merdimonas sp. | reverse complement strand
CAACAAATCTGGAAGGCGGACATATTTCACAGTGTAATAGTGTTTACATGCTTCCATACCGAAAGCGCATGCCATATGTGTATAGTACGGCGGCATTTGTCGGGAAAAATGCCTCTGGAAAAACAACAGCTATCGAACTACTGGATTGCTGTTATTCCATCCTGGGCGAGTTCCGCCTGAACAATAAGCACTAAAACGGTTAATCGTTTGGGCGCTTCCTTGATGTTTACGACACACTACTGTGAAGTGCTTGACTTATTCAACCGACAGGACAATATCTGGATTTGCCAGGCAGATGGTAAGATCAGAGTGCGAAATATGTACGAAGATTATGACTTGCGTTCGGGACTCCTTAAGAGCAAACAGTTCTACAACAATGCTTTTCACACTGCCGTAAATTATGAAGAGCTGATGAATCTGAAGAGGAAGTTGATGAAATGAAGCCAAAGGCATTCGCAAAGCAGTACGTAAGGTGTGGTCGGAAGAAATATGACAACAGCACGCAGTTCTACCGAGATTACTTTGGGAGCGACTGTGCTTTGCTAGTCAGAGCGATTCGTGAATACCGACATAAAATAGGTTCGCATAAAAAAGATGAATTCTATCTTGCCGACCTTTTGAAAAACTAAGTTTCCAACTGATTCAATAACTGGTCAACCGTGATCTTATCAACAGATTCTGCTTTAGAGCCTTTCAGTTTCGGCTTTTTGACTTTCTTCTCTTTAACAGGATGTATGTGAGGGAATGAGCTTTAAAGTCAATAGGCAGCAGATAGGAATGCTGCATGCAGGAAGGGGTTCTTGGTTTGGGACCAAAGACCGAATATTTTGAACGCGGAAGTCTATCTTGAATATACCTCCAATTGGGGGTACAATGGAAACGGAAAGAAGGTGCAGACAATGAGAATTTATCACGGATCGGTGGATAAAATAGAAAAGCCTGAATTCGGAAAAGGAAAGCCCTACAATGATTATGGACTTGGCTTTTATTGCACAAAAGACATGGAAATGGCAAAAGAATGGAGTTGTGGGGAAGACCACGATGGATTCGCTAACGAATACGAACTTAATATGACCGGGCTGAAGGTACTGAATCTGAATGAACCGGAATATACAATTCTTCATTGGTTGACTGTGCTTTTGGCCAATCGTTTATTTCGCCTGACAAACCAGATTGCAAAAGACGCCAGGGCATATCTGTTGGACAATTTTCATGTTAACACAGAGGTATACGATGTGATCATTGGATACAGGGCAGATGATTCCTATTTTTCCTTTGCAGAAGATTTTTTGAATAATGCAATTCCAGTCAGTAAGCTGGAGAAAGCGATGCGGCTGGAAAATCTAGGGGAACAGGTGGTTTTGATTTCCAGGAGAGCATTTGAAAAAATACATTTTGTAAGTGCTCAAAAAGCTGCCCGTTCTAAATACTATGTGCTTAAGATGAAAAGAGATAAAGCTGCCAGAGCAGAGTATTTGGAAAGTGACCGGAGACCTAGTTACAGCTCGGATGAGTTGTATATGCTGGATATTATGAGACAGGAGGTAAAATCGGATGATCCACGCTTACGATGAAATGTATGTGGAAGGTGCCATGCAAAGACTGGGTGATATGTTGGAATATGCCTGCATGGACTGCGGGTATGATCCGGATTCCTTCTGGAAGATGTTTCTTGACAGCGGTGTAGCCAGAAGGTTTGAGATTGGAGATGTATCGGTGATTGCCGGAAAATCCGGACCGGAGCTGGCGCGTGAGATTCTGCGTGATATCGATCACAGGACGGAATGTCCGGAGCCGGCATGGCGGGAAGACCGCAGCGACTTATATTGGAGCGGATGGGTCCTCGCGTATTTTCAGTGGTATGAGAATCTGCCATTCTCTGAGAACTGGAATTCTATCAGTATTCGAATGCTGCAAAAGATGTATCCGACCCTCCATGAAGCAGATATTTCAAAAGCAGTTGACACGATGGAAGGAATGATGAAAAAGACCAGAAAGAATTCGGTTCAAAATTTGCGTTTGGTTCGTGGCCTGACACAGAAACAACTGGCAGACCGTGCCCATATGACAGTTTCGCAGCTCCAGAGAATTGAGTATGGGGAGAGAAAGGTGGAGAATCTTTCTTTAAAGACAGCGATTGCTCTGGCAAAGGCTCTGGGGGTAGATGTGGAAGAACTGGAGTAACCAGAGACAGTGATGTCAGATGCAGGGGGCAGAATATGATTTGATTTTATCTGACTTGCGCATCTGAAAAGATCTGTGTTATTGTAGATAACAGGTGAGAAGAGAAGCCGGAGGGGAATACATGGACAATTCGGTCAAAATATATAAAGAACAGTACCGGCATTTACCGTCACGTTTCGTAGTAAAGCTGGAACAGGATCTGCAGTACCTGCTGGAGAAAAATATACCGGGGCTGACGAAGGTATATCTGTTTGGCAGCTGCGCGCGGGGAGAAGTGAGGAGCACGAGTGATCTCGATCTGGCAGTCGTGACGAAGAAAAAGCTGGAAGACAGAGTGCTTGCGGCAGATATCCGGTGGACGTTGGACGAGCCCGTGGAAGGCGTGAGAACGGATGTCGTATATATGAATGAAGAGACTACGAAGGAACCGTCCGTTTTTCAAAACCTGTTTGAGCGGGACAAAAAACTGATCCTGGAGGTGATACCATGATTCAAAACTCGTATCTTGCAATAGCGGAAAATGATCTGGAATATCTGGAATCTGTAGTGAATTCCGGAAGCACGTTTTATAATCAGCTGGCGGTACAATGTCAGCAGGTGGCAGAAAAGTACCTGAAGGGTTTCCTGGACAGGCTTGTGACCGATGAAGACGTATCTGATTTACTGCGTAAACATAATATGAAAAAAATGGCGTCAAAATTGAATGAATATATCCCTGGACTGAATCTTGATACGATTGGTCTGGCGTATCTGACAGACTTTTATTTTGACGCGCGTTATCCGGGAGATGATTTCTATACCGTATCCAAAGAAGAATTCGAAAAGTGCATGTCGGTCATGTACGATACCGTGGAAAAGCTGAAGACACGGGAGAATGGGTAAGACAGCAACCTGCACAAAACCAAACCCCATAATTTGTAATATTTTCATAAAAATTATTTTCTTGTAGACAAGAGGCATCTAAGAGGTTATACTACTATACAGAAGGTTTGTTATTACGTAAAGGTAAGCAAGACTGTTTATAATACTATGCGCAGAAGTGTTATGAACAGTCTTTTTTGTTTACTGGAATGCGGGGGAGATACAGTGAAGATTATCAGAGTTTTGAATACGAATGCGATTGTAACGGTTGATGAGAAAAACCGGGAAATTATCGTGACAGGACCTGGAATCGGGTTTAAGAAGAAAAAAGGCGATGATCTGGATGAAAGCCTGGTGGATAAGATTTACTGTCTGAAGAATGCCGAAGCGAACCATCGTCTGCAGGATGTGGTGCGGGAGATTTCGGAGCGGTATCTGGAGATAGCAGACAGAGCAGTGGCTGCGGCGAGAAAAGAGCAGAACCTGAAAATCAGGGACGCGCTTTATGTCACGCTTACGGATCATATTAATTCTGCAGTGGAACGTTATCAGAACGGAATCATTTTGCAGAATGTGATGAAGGATGAAATCAGAAGATTCTATCCGCAGGAGTATCAGGTGGGAATAGAGACGATTACCTGGATACAGGAGATGACCGGACTGGATCTGGGAGAAGACGAAGCGGCTTTTATCGCCATGCACATTGTTTCCTCAGAGTTTGAGGCCAGCGATACGTCTGATCTGGAGAAGATTACGGAGCTGATTCAGGCTATAGTGAAAATCGTGAAGCTGCACTATAAAATCGATTTTCATGAAGACTCCTTATCCTATCAGAGGTTCCTGACACATCTGAAGTTTTTCTCTGCGAGGGTCCTGGAGCATCAGGTGTATCAGGACAGCATGAGCGAGATATATAAGGCGGTGGTAAAGCAGAATCCGGATGCATATACCGGAGTCAGGAAAGTCGCACAGTTTATCAGGAAGCAGTACGGATACGATCTGAGCATCGACGAAGAACTGTATCTGCTGATACATATTAAAAGAATACTGGATGAGCGCGATGCGCCCGCAGGTTTGTAATTATTCAGTTAAGCAAGACCTGATTGCAGAGGACACATGTTTGATAAGGTGTGTTTTCTGTAGTCAGGTCTTTTTATATACACATAAATAATCAAATCAAAATGAGGTGGAGAGAATGGATTACGAAAAGACAGCGAAAAAAATCCTGGAACGGGTAGGAGGAAAAGAGAACGTACTGAATCTCGTTCACTGTATGACCAGGCTGAGATTCACATTGAAGGATGAGTCAATTGTGGATGACGAAGCAGTTAAGAAGACAAAGGGCGTCATGGGTATCATGAAGAAAGGCGGACAGTATCAGATTATCATTGGAAATGATGTGGCCAATGTATTTGCAGAGCTGAATAAGCTGGGTAACTTTTCCAATGAAACGCCGGTGAAAACAGAGGCGAAAAAAGAGAAGAAAAATATTATCTCGATGCTGATGGATACCATTTCAGGAATTATGGCGCCGGTTATTCCGGCCATCATCGGCGCGGCGATGATTAAAGTGCTGCTGACACTGCTTCCGATGATCGGGATTTTAAATACGGAAGGGCAGACGTATCAGTTGTTAAATGTTATCGGTGACGGAGCATTCTATTTCATGCCTGTGCTGATTGCCATTTCCGCAGCGAAAAAATTCGGAACAAATACATATTATGCGGCCAGCATCGCGCTGATTATGCTGCATCCCAATTTTGTTTCTCTGATGGATACGGCGAAGGAAGCCGGAGAGACGGTGAAATTTCTGGGCGGCATCCCTGTGACCTATGCGTTTTATCCGTATTCGGTTATTCCGATTATTCTGTCTGTGTGGTCTTTGAAGTACGTGGAGAAGCTGGTGGACAGAATTACGCCGGTCGTTACGAAAAACTTTTTGAAACCCATGCTGGTTGTTCTGATCGAAGCTCCCATCGCTCTGATTGTATTGGGACCTCTGGGCGCTGTTCTGGGAAGTGTGCTGTCACAGGTTGTATATGCGGTGCATGATAAGCTGGGCTTCATCGCCATTGGTATTGTGGCAGGTATTTATCCTTTTGTGGTTATGGCAGGTATGCATCACGCATTTACGCCGATTAAACTGGGTATGATTGCAACCACAGGCTTTGAGAACTTTATCTGTATCGGGGAGCTTTGCTCGAACATGGCACAGGGAGCGGCAGCCCTTGCAGTATCCGTAAAAAGTAAAAACAAGGATTTCCGTCAGGTGGCAGGTTCTTCCGCGTTTTCCGCGCTGTTCGCAGGAATTACAGAGCCGGCGCTGTATGGCGTAACACTGAGACTGAAACGGCCCATGCTGGGTGCATGCATCGGTGCGGCTGTGGGCGGACTGTTCGGCGGATTTTTCCAGATGAAGTGCTTTGGAATCGCTACTCCTGCCATTGTAACTATCGTGCAGTATGTGGAGGAGAGCCGTCCGGCCAGCCTTCTGATTGCGGCGCTGACCATTCTTCTGACCGTTGTGGTTACTTTCGTGGCAACTATGTTAATCGGATTTGAAGATATCGTGGATGAGGAGGACGAAGCAGAGGAGACAGCAGATACTCCGGCATCCGTTCTTCCGGAAGGCCAGAAAATTATTATCGAGAGCCCGATCAAGGGTGAGATTGTTCCGATGGAACAGGTAAATGACGCGACATTCTCCAATGGAATTCTCGGCCAGGGAGTTGCGATTCTGCCGGAGGAAGGAGTTGTATATGCTCCCTTTGACGGAAAAGTAGATATGTTCTTCGAGACAGGACACGCCGTAGGTCTCGTCAGCGACCAGGGAGTGGAGTGCCTGATTCATGTGGGAATCGATACAGTGAATCTGAACGGAGCGCATTTCCATCCGAAGAAGGCCACCGGAGACAGAATCAGAAAAGGTGAAGTGATTCTGGAATTCGACAGAGATGAGATTGTCAGCGAAGGATATGATATCACGACGCCGGTACTCGTAACAAATGTGGAGCGGTTCGCGGAAATCACAGGAGTGAAGGAAGGAACGGTTCAGAAGGCAGACGAGATTATAACAATCAGATAATGGAAACGGAGGAAGGCAGATTATGGAGCAGATGAAAGTAGAACGGTTTCCGGAAGATTTCCTGTGGGGAAGCGCTTCTGCCGCTTATCAGATAGAGGGCGGATACCGGGAAGGCGGAAAAGGGATGTCGAACTGGGATGCATTTGTCCGGATTCCGGGGAAAACGTATAAAGGAACTACGGGAGATTTGGCGGTGGATCATTATCACAGATACCTGGAAGACATTCGTCTGATGGCGGAAATGGGCTTAAAGACGTATCGTTTTTCCATTGCATGGACGCGCATTTACCCGGAAGGAAGAGGAGAGATCAACCAGCAGGGAGTGGACTTCTATACGGCGATCATCGATGAGTGTCTCAGACAGCACATAGAACCGATGGTTACGATTTATCACTGGGATCTCCCCCAGGCGCTGGTAGATGCCTACGGAGGATGGGAGAGTCCCCAGGTGATTGATGATTTCGTGGCATACGCGAAAACCCTGTTCCGTCTGTGGGGACAGAAGGTGAAGTACTGGATTACCCTGAATGAGCAGAATATTTTCACTTCTCTGGGCTGGCTGACTGCTCAGCATCCGCCCGGCAAGTTTGATGACCAGAAGATGTTCTACCAGGTAAATCACCATGCTTTTATGGCCCATGCGAAAACGGTTCTGGCATATCGGGAAATGGGCGGGAAAGGAAATATAGGCGCAAGCTTTGCGTACACCCCGTCCTACGCCCTGGACTGCAGACCTATGAACGCCATGGCAAAATGTAATTATGACGACCTGAAAAATTACTGGTGGATGGATGTCTATGCATACGGAAGATATCCCATTGCGGCGATGACTTATCTGAAAAAGAAGAACATTGCTCCTGTGATACAGGACGGTGATATGGAAATCCTGAAAAAGGCGGCTTCCGAAATCACATTTATGGGAGTCAATTATTATCAGAGCTGCGTCTGCGAATACAATCCCATGGACGGTGTTACTCCCTACGGGGAGATGAATACTACCGGCGTGAAGGGAACAGCTCAGGTAACGGGAATTCCGGGTATTTATAAGAATCCGGCGAATCCCTATCTGCTGACCACAGACTGGGACTGGAGCATCGATCCCATGGGCCTGCAGTTCTGCTGCCGGGAGATTACCAGCCGGTATGGCCTGCCCATTGTGATTTCTGAAAACGGACTGGGAGCGTTTGATAAGCTGGAAGCGGATCACAGGATCCATGATGATTACCGGATTGCCTACCTGCAGCACCATCTGCAGGCTCTGGGCGAGGCCATTGAAGAAGGCTGCAGAGTAATTGCGTACTGTACCTGGTCCTTTACAGACCTGCTCAGCTGGCTGAACGGCTATCAAAAGAGATACGGTTTCATTTACGTGGACAGAGATGAGGAAGGCGGAACTCTGGACCGGTATAAGAAAGACAGCTACTACTGGTACCAGAATGTAATTCAGACGAACGGAGAATCTTTGTATAAATTGTTGTAAGAAGCAGGTCTTCTGTGATACGGTGCATATCACGGAGGACCTGTTTTTGTATTTTAATTATATGTAATCTGGTGAATGATTCTACTTTTATACTGTTTTTAGATAAAGTGATACCTGTCTTTTACCTTTGAGCGGCGGGATACCATGGGCCTGTGTACAATCTGGAGCTGCCGGAATCTACAAAGGAATAAAACAGGCATCGAAAAGCTGTATCAGCAATTATTAAATAACTTTGCAGAATGGAACTTGTTAAAACAAGAAAAATGTGGTATTATATGGAAAATAAAGACGGTATTTGTTTGCAATTTTATTGAATTATCTGAGCTTTTCTGCTTTTTAGATTCTTTTGTTCTTATATTTGTGTACTTATAAATTAGTGTATGATTTTATGCAATTTTTGAAATAAATTGAAAAAGAAAGAGAATAAATGATGATATTAACGTTGAATGAAATAAGTAATATTATTCAGCAAAATACACTTCTGTTGTTTGCGGTTGACGGAATTAAAGCGATTGGAACAGAGTATATTCTGAATCTTTATCATAAAAGCAAAGGGCGGACTGTGGATGAAGAAATGCTCTTATGTCTGGAATATTCTTTGGAAATATTTACTAAATCATATGAGCTGGAATATACCGATTCTATGATAGTGAATATGTACGAAAAGCTGGGATATGCTCTGGAATTAAATGATGACAGCTGGAAGGAAATATTGGAATCAGTTACAGGATTACAATTTAATAAACAAGACGTGGAATACTGGATTCATTGTATTGTAAAGGCAATTTCAGAAAAACGTCTTGTCGTGTTGCGCGATTATTTAGAAGGTATGCGTCACAAGAATTTTCAAGAGGTAAAAATATATCCGCGTATTTTGACAACGAAACCATCTCTGCCTCCGGAAGAATATGTAGAGCGATGTGAATATGATGAAATTTTGAAAAAAATACAAAATTCAAGAAAACTGGTGCTTGTCAATGGATTAGGTGGTATTGGGAAATCTACAGTGTGCAGGAAGATTTTTCATCAATTTGACGGGGAGGCTCAGAGGACATTAGCCTGGGTGACATACCATGACAAAAATTTGCTTGAAGATTTAAGAAAACAATTGTTTTTTCCAAAAGGATCTGATGATTGGAAGAATCAATTCCTTCAGTTTCTACAACAGGATATTGAGGATACAGCAGTTATATTTGTGGATAATATAAATGTGACGGAGGAAGAGGAACCTTTTTTACAGGAGCTTTCAAATGCGAAATGTAGTGTGATTTGTACATCAAGGATTACGGGGTTCAGCCATTATGATACGGTTCCGATTGATTTTCTTAGCACGGATGCATGCATCAGACTTTTCTACAAATATTATGGTCTGGAATATGATGATGCGAAAATCAGGAGAATTGTAAAAAGAGCAGGAAAGCATACTCTTGTCATTGAAATTCTGGCAAAAATTTCTAAATCGGAAAGATATACTTTAACTGATCTTGAAAATATGCTGGAAGAAAGAGGATTTGATCTTGAAGGAATTGCGTCAATTGAATTGCGAGAGGATAATCTGATTGGTCATCTGCTGCATACATTCAATACAGAAAAACTGAATCAGCAGCAAAAAAGGATATTATATTGCATGTCTCTTCTCCCTTCAGAGAGGATACCATATAAGTTTAAAATATGGATGGAATTATCAAACAGTTACAATTTAAATTATTTGGAAAGACATGCATGGTTTATTGCGGATAATCAGGGATATTATATGCATCCTGTTATAAAGGAGGTTGTAAGACGAGCCATAATTCCGCAAACAGATGCTGCAGAAATGCTTTTGAAGAACCTTACAAAAGAAATTTCTTATACGGAAAATCCTGACCATGAGTTATCCATGAGACTTATTTCGTTTATAGAGGCTGTTATAGAGACCGTACCTTTACTTTTGGAAAATGTACCGGTCGGAATTCTTGCTGAGGCATATTATAATATTTCTGTATTGTACGGACAATTTAAAGATTATACAAAGGCATTGTCTGATGTGCAAAAATGTATATGTCTGATAAAGTCTCAGGAGAAGCAAGGCGAGTTAAAAGAACTTCTGGGAAGCGCTTATAACCATAAGGGATATATATATTATTATGATTATAAGGATTCTCTGGCAGAGAAAAGTTATCTCAATGCATATAAAATACGAAAAGAATTAAAAAAGAAGAAATCATTGGTAGAGACAGAAAGCAATCTGGCTCTTTTATATCAGGGAATGTGGAAAGCAGAAAAAGATGAAATGAAAAAGAATACATATTTACAATCGGCAGAAAAATATCAGAAGAATGCGCTAAGAGGATTCCAGTCGATTTTTCGAGGCAAAGATCATTCCAATATGGCATCAGCTTACAATAATATGGCTGTTATTATGAATAGTGCCGGTAAAAATGAAGCTGCTGTTTTTTATTATAATAAGGCTGCTGAAATACGCTGTCGTCTTAACAATACGTCAAGGGGAGATTTGTCAGTGACTTATTTGGGACTTGGCAATACATTCTATGACATGGCAATACAAAGAACAAACAGGTTATATTGTTTACATGATTTAAAAATGGCGAAATTATACCTTAAAATGGCAAAGGAAATCCGTGTTGCTGAAATCAGAAATGGAAATCAGAAATGGAGCCTGGATGAGATTGAAGTAATGAACGTAAAGATAAAAGAAAAAATAAAACTATTTACAGATTAGATGGATCAAAAGGGAAAAAGAACTTGCCAAACAGGCAGAACCAACGTATACTGGGCATAAGTGATGAGGAATTGATGTACGTGAAAGATACTTGCTTATTTTCTTTTTTTGAATATATATTTAAAGAATGGATTCAGAACAGCCGTCAACTTCCGGAATATGACGATGTTTTTGGAAAGCTCTCTGCATATTCCAGTCAGGGAGAGGTCATAGGAAAGCTTGATAATCGCAGGAGAGAAATCTGGAATAAGACAAAAGCACTTTTTGAACTTGAACAGAGTCAGGCGAGAATTGATAAACTGAAAGAGTATCAGGAACAGAATAGTTCGTGCGATTTGTGTATGAAATGCATAGGCTGCGAAAGAGAATATTGGACAGAGTTAGAGAAAGTACTTTATTTTCATGACGAAGAGGAATTTAATGAAAAAAGCTTGTTCATGCTTCCTCACAGTATTCAAAGACTTCTGGAGCAACAGGAAAAGCCTGTTGAAATCTATTTGGACAGACATAAAAGACGAAATTTTCTGGAAAAGAATTGTCTGTTGATATTGAAAGCGTTTAGTTCTTCTATGCCTATACTTCTAAATTATTCTAACGATATTGAGAGGTATAGCGGCGGAGGTTTCTATATTCGATGGAACGGTAAAGGGATTGCAGTAGATCCTGGGTACAAATTTGTAGAAAATTTACATAGGGCTGGATTCTCTGTATTGGATGTGGATGTAGTGGTTGTAACACATGAACATATCGATCATTCGTCTGATATCAGATTGTTGGATGACTTGCATTTTAATGCATCGAAGAATCATAAAGATCAGGAGTACAACTGGAATCCGGAGGGATTTTACATCAGTAAAGATGACAAAATTCCTCATAAAATATCCTGGTATCTGGATCCAGTGACGTATGAGACTGTTCAGACGTTTGCAGACAGAAACAGCGGGTTTAGTCCTTTATGCAATATTCTTTATTGTGTCAGCGTGGATCAGTTTGAGACAGAACGACTGAAGAAAGTTTTTCCGGAAAACAGGAATATTTTAACACATCAAGCCATACAAATTGGAACAGATATTGTGATGCAGGTATTTCCCACCTGCCATGAACAAAAGAATACAAGAACTTATTTTGGACATACTTTCGGATGTACATTTGAGTGTATGAGTAAGGACAGGCAAAGTATACAGATTGGTTATACATCCGATACATCGATAAACGAAGTGTCTGTTTATGATGGTATGATAAATAAGTTGCAAAATTGCCAGATAATAATTGCAAATATTAGTGGAATATATGAAGATGATATTTTACTTAAAAACGCGAAAGCCAGACATCTGGGCTATTACGGATGCTATAAAATAGCATATGATATTTTAAAGACGAGACACTCTCCGGTAAAATATTATCTTTTATCGGAATTTTCCAATCAGGTAAGAGATATCAGATATGATGTGTCTAAATATCTGCAGAAAGAATTAAACAAATGTTCAGAACAGTTTTCCCAAAAAAAACCATTAGTACTTCCAGCTGAAATTGAATTGGAGATCAACCTGAATACATTCGGGGTAAAATGTTCTTCGTGCGGAAGATGTTCGGAAAACATTCATATTATAAGACCTTTTGGAGAAAACCAAAAGTTAACATATATATGTGATGAATGTCTGTATTCTCATGAGCGGTGAGGGGTTGACTATGACGAAAGATAGATTTGTATACGAACTGATAGATAAATGTATGCTAATTACATGTCAGGATAATATCATGGCAGAAAATTTTGCACTGCGGGATGATACACCGTATTATGAAGAAAACGAAAGACAGTTTCGTGAATGCCTGAAATTTTATGAGGATATGAACGAATTGTTGAAACGGGGAGAAATTACAGAAACGATGATGGATCAGGAACTGTGTGCAGCATTGGCGCTGATACGTCAGCGCGCTCTTCAGCAGTTTCTAGGTGATTTTCAACAGTACCTTTACCAGATCCGGCATCAGGATGTAGACAGTGAACTTGAAGCGTTGAAGTGGGAACTTCAGAGCGGGAATATTACTTCGGATTTTATTTTAAAAAAAATTAAATACTATCGCAAAAATGAAATACAAGGAAAGCAGGGAACAATGTAAGATGGAGAGAGTTGCTGTGGAAAATATCTTTACAGATGAGGATAAGAGATTTAACAGATTCCTGGTAGATTGCGCATTGGAGTCTCAGCAAAAGAAAAATATTCCGGATAGAAGAGGCGGAAAAATGTCGATGGGAAATCATTTGGAATATGGATTGCTGAAAGATAGAAATTACGATTTTACAAGCGAAGTGCTTACCCAGTTCAGGAAGAAGTGGGGGATTTCTGAATGAATCAAACAGAAATTTATGGCACGGACGAGATTGCCTTGATAAAAAAGAAGTGTGCAGACAGTATTTACGAATTTGGACGTATGTTTCAGATTATGCGTGAACTTTACGAAGGATTTGGAATGTATTATCCAAAAGAATGCAATACAAATTATCGAGATTCCTGGTTCCATTATCGAAAACTGTATGTAAAAAAAGATAAAATATCTGTATTAAATGAAAAGTATGGTCTGGAGGAGCATTTGCTGAGGGATGTAAAGGATGCGCAGATATACTTTCTACAGCAGCTTGGAGAGTGGCTGATGCTTTGGTGCAGTTACAAAAAATATTTTTATTATGATCGAACGGATTTGCCTAAGTACATTGCTATTTTGAACCATACAGCATTAGAAGAAAAAAACTGGGTTGCATCTGTATGGAAACAATGTGGGAGCGACAGAAAGCTGTTTGCCAGTACATGTCTTTATCAATTTGAAAACAATATCGAATCTGATATGTTGCAAGTAAAGCTGAACGAGTTGGTTTGCGGGATAAAGAATTTGATTTTGGATTTAAGGCTTGGAGGAGTTGATATTTATCGTCCGACTGACAATACTTATTACCTGGAAAAGTGTATAAGCATGTACAATAATTTGTGCTTATCACTTCGTGAGACGGGCATGCTCTATCTAATTTCTGCCACGGAACTGATCTGGAATGAATGTGGAAAAAAGAATATTGAAACGAATTGAAAGGGGCAGTTGATCAGGCTGCTCCTGTTTTGTTATAACGCATTGCAGGAGAGAAGGCTGATATGATAAGAAGAATTTGATTAGATTAGAACTTTATTGATTTTGAAAAAGAAATGTCCGGGATGTAAACTACAGTTTTAGCCTTTATACGCCCATAGTTTATATGGAGAGACAGATGCATTTATGGAAATGTGCTACACTATATAAAAAAGATGTGGAGGACATGACAATGGACTATAAGGAGCAGGTAGAAAAATATCTGGAATACTGTGAATTTAGAAAAGAACTGGATTGGAATACTTTGAAAGCATATCGAATCGATTTAAAACAGTTTTTTCAATATACGCAGGATGGGTTGCCTGAAAAAAATAGAATAGAAGATTACATAACAGAATTACATAAGAAATATAGCCAAAAGACTATAAAGCGGAAAATCGCATCAATTAAAGCATATTATAACTATTTAGAAGAATGCGAGGTGATAGAGAGCAAAGGGTAGATAATAAATAAAGATTTTTCAGTGGTTCATATGAGAACACCTTGAGCCTTTTTTATCAGAATATGCAGGAAAAGAAAAAATGGGACTGTCAGGCGCGTAATTTGCAGAATACCGCCTGGCAGTTTTTGTGTCAGAATAAAATAGGGGGGAGGGAATTGACGTAAAGGGCCGGGTACACTAAAATAGTATGTAAAATGATGCGGACAGAGTACCTTTTTCCGCCCGGGAAAGGACAGAAAAGCGCCTGGTGTCAGGTGCGGAAACAGAGAGAAGACAGAGTATGAATAAAAGTGATATTACGCGGGATTACTTTATGCTGCAGGGACCGCTTGCAAAAAAAGGATATGACTGGTGGTGGCATTCTTTCACAGCTTACCACAGCAGGACGGGACAGCCAAAGACGTTTTATATCGAATATTTTCTGTGCAATCCGGCCCTGGCCCAGGAGGAGCCGGTGATTGTGTGGAACGATCCGGAAGGAAGAAAAGCCGGGAAACGTCCGTCTTACTGTATGGTGAATGTGGGATTCTGGGGAAGAGAAAAGGGACAGCTGCACCGGTTTTTCCTATGGAGTCAGGTTTCCGTGCCTGTGAACCGGCCGCTGCAGCTTCAGGCGGGAGACTGCAGCTGCAGCGAAACGAGAATCACAGGTCATGTAAAGGTGAGCCCGGAAGAGGTGAAGGAGCATCCGGAATGGATGTGCGATGCCGGTGAGATGACCTGGCATGCGGAAGGAATGAAGACTGCGTTCAGTGGCTGGGTTAAGCTGAATGGAGAGGAATATTCCGTGCGGCCGGAGGACTGTTATGGTTATGCGGACAAAAACTGGGGCAGCGACTTTACCTCGCCCTGGGTATGGCTGTCTTCCAGCAATCTGGTCAGCAGCCTTACGGGAAAACGACTGGAGAACAGCGTGTTCGAAGTGGGCGGCGGCAGACCGAAAGTGTTTGGTCTGGCTCGAGACTGTGGAACTGCGGAAATGGTTTTGGAACGGTGAAGCTTTGGGTAAGAAAGGGAAGAAGATGGGAACTGATAGATGATATGAGTGCCCGGAATGTGGGCTGTGAGTATGGAGAATATCAGTAAGGAGCCTGAGAAAACAGAGGGGGAATTATGAAAATGCGAAAAATAAACAGGCGTCGCGGCAACATTCTGAATGGCCTGCTGCTGCTGTTTGAAGCCGGGTTACTGGCGCTGGGAGTTTTTCTGGTGCGGATTAAGCTGCTGCAGAATGCCCAGAGTCTGGGGATGGCTCTGGCGCACAGCTATGCCATAGAAGAACAGGTGAATATGAATACGCTGGAGAAGAATCTGACGCTGGCCAGCCAGTTTGTGAATGATATTATCGATGAAGGCGGGGATCCATCCATGATCCAGAGCGGGCTTTCCAATTATTTTTCAAAACTGACGAATGTTAACGGTCAGGGGCAGGTGGATTTCTATGCTGTAATTGATGGAGAGATTGTGGCGGTGAATCCCTGGGAGGGTGACGCGACCTACCATTATGAGGATACAAAATGGTATCAGGCGGCGCTGGAGGCAGACGGGGAAAGCGTCTGGGGAGATGCGTATCGTGATGCGATTACGGGCCAGCAGATTATCACCATTTCCAAAAGTCTGAACCGGGAAGGATATGTGCTGGCGATGGACGTCTATATCCAGAATGATATTATGCATAATACGGCACAGACGCTTCCGGAGGACTGTTCTTATTTTCTCTGTGATGAAAATGGAAAGCTGCTCTATTCCAAAACAAGCCGGAAGATGGATTCGGCTACGCTTGAAAGCTATATGGAGTATTTAATGGCAGGAGTTGCTGACGGCTCGCTGCTGGATTACGACGCTTTTGTGACCGACACGGACGGGTTCAACAGAGGAGTCTATTACCAGAAAATGGACAATGGATGGACGGTAATTCTTACGATTCCTGTCCGTCACATTCTGATGGGAGATCAGAATACGCTGGTTTATATTCTGGTAGGTCTGGCATCCCTGCTGTTTATTGTAATCCTGTTTATCACGCTGATCGACAGTGTGCGGAGCCGGAGCATGAAGAAGCTGGACGACACGGTTCATATGCTGGGGAATTCCTTTTATTCCATCTACAGGGTGAACCTTCGGGATGAAACCTATGAAGGAATCAAGATTTACCGGGATCTGAAGGATAAAATTCCCGCGAAGGGAAACTATGAGATATTTATGAATACCTTGCGTACTCTGGTAAAGCCCAGCACGTATCGGACCTTTGAAGAGAGCTTTTCACTGGAAAGTATCCGGGAAAGGATTGCCCAGGGTATCGAGGATTACGGCGGAGATTATCAGCGCCTGTTTGGAGATACCTATCGCTGGGTCAATGTCCGCACTCTCTATAATCGTGAGGTGGTGCCGGACGGAGTCATTCTCTGTTTCCGGGATGTGGATGAGGAGAAACGCTGGGAGCTGCAGAATACGATTATTCTGCAGGATGCTCTGGACGCGGCTCAGGAAAGTACCCGCGCGAAATCCGAATTCTTCAGGGGAATGTCTCATGATATGCGCACGCCGCTCAATGCAGTAATCGGCTGCTGTGAATCAGCGGAAAAAAGCTGCCAGGACGGAGACACGGAGAAAGTCAGGAACTATCTTAGGAAAATTCTGTTTTCGGCCAATCAGTTGCTGGAGCTGATCAATGATATTCTTGAGATGTCCAGAATGGAAGCAGGCAAGCAGAAGCTGGATCAGCGTGAGATGGATTTGCGGCAGCTCATGACGGATGTGGCTGATATTTTCCGGGATAAGGCGCAGGAGGAAGGAAAGAAACTGGATGTCTCCATTGACATTCAGGATCCGGTAGTATGGGGAGATGAAAAAAAGATAATTCAGATTCTCAACAACCTGCTTTCAAATTCCATTAAATACAGTAATCCGGGAGCATCTGTACGTCTGGATGTCAGACAGTTCAGGTTTCAGCAGCACAGTAAATATCAGATCGTGGTGGAAGATACGGGAATCGGTATGTCTGAGGATTTTCTGGAGAAGCTGTTTGATCCTTATTCAAGGGAAACTGCTTTTACCTCCAGACCTACCATTGGAACGGGCCTGGGAATGACGATTGTCAAAAGTCTGGTTCAGCAGATGAACGGAGAGATTTCGGTAGAGAGTAAGCTGGGCAAAGGATCCCGGTTTACGATTACGATCCCTCTTGATACGGCGGAGTCTGCAAAGGAGCAGATTCCTGAGCCGGTCAGGGAAGAGGGCAGAGATTTTGAATGGAGCGGCCGGACGATCCTGGTGGCGGAAGACAATGAGATTAATCTGGAGATTTTGTCCGAGGTGCTGAAGCATCTGGGCGTCACGGTTCTTACCGCTGTGAACGGACAGGAGGCGGTACAGGTGTTCCTGGATTCCGCTCCCTTCTCCATCGATGCGGTTCTGATGGATATGCAGATGCCGGTTATGGACGGCTGCGCGGCGGCTCAAACTATTCGCGGTACAGAACGCGCAGACGCCGCGGGGACGCCGATCATTGCTGTTACAGCCAATGTTTTTGCGGAGGATATTGCCAGAACCAGTCAGGCGGGAATGAACGATCACATTTCCAAGCCTATTGATAATGGGGTTCTGAGGAAAACACTGCAGAAGCAGATTACGGAATGGGATAGGAAAAGACGGAGGTTTTGATAAGTGATGGAAGAGAATAAGGAGAATCTTCTGATTGTGGATGATGAGGAGATAAACCGGGCGGTACTGGCTAATATTTTCAGTGGGGAATACCATATTATCGAGGCGGAAGACGGAATGGAAGCCCTGGAAATTATCCGTTCCGGAGCGGATTCGCTGAGCGCGGTTCTTCTGGATGTAGTGATGCCCCGTCTCAGCGGTATTGAATTGCTCAGAAAGCTGTCGCAGGAAGGACTGACGAACAGAATTCCGGTATTTCTTGTTACGGCAGATTCCGCGGGCAGTACCATGAAGGAAGCGTATGAACTGGGGGTCATGGATGTCATCCTGAAACCGGTTGTCTCTTATGTGGTGCACCGGCGGGTGAACTCTGTGGTAGAGCTGTTCCGGGCACGGCGAAGATTGGGAGAGGAAGTGGAGAGGCAGCGGGATCAGCTGCTTCTGCAGACCCAGAAACTGGCGGAGATGGGAATGGGAATGGTGGAGGCGCTGGCCACAGCCATCGAGTTTCGAAGCGACGAATCGGGAGAGCATGTACATCGGATTCATGATATTACCTGCCATCTTCTGAGCAGTACGCCGCTGGGCGATGGACTGAGCGAGGAGCAGATAAAACTGATTGGACTGGGAGCTGTTACACATGATGTGGGAAAGATCTCGATTCCGGACGCTGTGCTGAACAAGAAAGGGAGGCTGACGCCGGAAGAGTACGAACTGATGAAAACCCATACAGTCAGAGGGGCGGAGCTGTTATCAAAGATTCCGCAGATGAGAGAACATTCCTCTTATCAGTATGCGTATGATATAGCCCTGCATCACCATGAGCGGTGGGACGGCGGCGGTTATCCGGATCATCTGAAAGGTGACGAGACGCCGATCTGGACCCAGATAGTCGCTCTGGCAGACGTGTATGACGCTCTCGTAAGCAAACGGTGCTATAAGGACGCTTTTGACGCAGAGACAGCGCTGACCATGATTCGGGAAGGAAAATGCGGTATGTTCAATCCCAGGCTTCTGGACTATTTCTGCCGGGAGGAACCTGCCCTTCGCGGCTATTATCTGCGCAACGCATAGAGGATGAACGATATAAGAGTATAAGGAGTAATGCAGATGGATGAAATGAAAAGACAGCTTCTTCTGGCAGAAGGCGTCGACGTGGATGAGGCCATGGAACGTTTTATGGGAAATGAGGCACTGATGATGAAATTTCTGCTTCGTTTTCCGCAGGATGAGAATTTTGCAAAGCTGAAACAGGCCATGGCACAGGGAGATACTGCGGCGGCCTTTGAGGCGGCCCATACGCTGAAGGGGGTGGCAGGCAATCTGTCCATGAAAACCTTTTTCCGCCAGGTCAGCGATATTGTGGAAGAACTGCGGAGCGGAAACCTTGCAGAGGCGGAAGCGAAGATGCCGGATTTGGAAACGGTATATGTGAAAACGCTGGACATGCTGAGACAGCTCGCATAAGTGTCACGGAAAAGAGGATAAATACGATGGAAAGATGTACACCGGCAAGACTGCCTGACGGTTTTTTCGATGAAGTGGAAGCTCTCGTCCGCCAGGCGGGAGACAGTCGACGGGACGACGAACTTTATCTTTGGCTATCAGCACAGCTGTGTTTCTGTGGGGCTTTCCTGCCAGGGACAGATGCTGGCAGGTTTTGTGTACAATCCCTATGTGGATTCCATGTACCGTGTCGTTCGGGGGCAGGGAGCATACCTGAACGGGAGGAAACTGGAACTTGAGGAAAAATCTGTATCAGAGGGGATTGTTTCTTTTGGATGCGCAAGGTATAATGAGGGCGATACGGATCTGCTGTTTGCAGCGGTGAAGGAATTGTACCTGAACAGCCTTTCTGTAAGGAACGGAGGTTCGGCGGCTCTGGATCTGTGCCGGGCGGCGGCAGGATTACACTGGACAGGCCCTGCTCCATTCTGGGAGGAACCAGAAAGGCCTGTGAAGAGGCGCGCCGGATTCTGAGAGAACAGCAGAAACAATTACAGATAAAAAGTTAAAGGATGAAAGGAACCAGATAAACGATGAATAAGTATACGACACTTTTTGAGCAGCAGTCTTATCAGGATGCGTTGAGTTATTTCCTGGAGACGCTGGAAGATCAGGAACTGCCTGTATGGGATTATGTAATTCTGACAGCCAGCAACGAGGCCCAGGCGAACGCTTATCAGATTCAGCTGGAACACCGGCTGAAGAAGAATCAGCTGCCGCTGAGAACACATTACGCTGTAATCCCTGATCGGAACGGACAGAGGATTGGAAGCGGCGGCGCCACCCTTTCCTGCATCCGCTATGTGGCAGAGCGGGAAGGCAGCTTTGAAGGAAAGCGAGTGCTTGTCATTCATTCCGGCGGCGACAGTAAGCGTGTTCCCCAGTATTCAGCCTGCGGCAAGCTGTTCAGTCCGGTTCCCCGGCTTCTTCCGGATCAGAGAAGATCGACCCTGTTTGATGAGTTTATGATTGGTATGAGCACTGTGGCCAGCCGGATCAGCGAAGGAATGCTGATATGCTCCGGAGACGTGCTGCTCCTGTTCAACGCTCTTCAGATCGATTTTTACGGAGCAGGCGCCGCGGCTCTTTCCATCAAGGAAAATGTGGAGACGGGCAAAAACCATGGCGTTTATCTGAGCGACGAGAAAGGAAATGTGGGTCAGTTCCTGCATAAGCAGACGGTGGAAACCCTCACAGAGATGGGAGCAGTCGATGGACGCGGGAATGTAAATATCGATACGGGGGCAGTAATTTTAAGAAGTGATCTGCTGAGTGACCTTTATGGCCTGATTGATTCGGATGAGAAGTACGACCGGTTTGTGAATGAGAAGGCCCGCCTTTCGTTCTATGCGGACTTCCTTTATCCTCTGGCGTCAGGCTCCACCCTGGAACAGTTCTATCTGGAGAAGCCGGAGGGAAGCTTTACAGAAGAGCTGCGGACCTGCAGGGAAGCGCTGTGGAAGGTGCTTTCATCTTATCAGATGAAGCTGATTCATCTGTCTCCGGCATCCTTCATTCATTTCGGCACCACCCGGGAGCTGCTGCATCTGATGACTGACGGGATGGAAGAATACCGCTTCCTGAACTGGTCCGGGACTATCAACAGTAACCTGGCCCCCCAGAACTTCGCGGTGAGTAACAGCTATGTGAGCCGCCGCGCCATGGTGGGAGAAGGCAGTTATATCGAGGACAGCCGTATTCATCGCGGCACTGTGATAGGAAAGCGCTGTGTCATCTCCGGTGTGACTCTCACGGGAGAAACGGTTCCTGACGGAACAGTACTGCACGGACTTAAGCTGGAAGACGGGCATTTCGTGTGCCGGATGTACGGAGTGGATGATAATCCCAAAGAGCCGCTTCTTTTCGGAAAGGAGCTCGGGGAGCCGCTGTGGACGGCGAAGCTGTATCCGGTCTGCCGCACCATGGAGGAAGCGGTGGAGAAGACTCTTTCCGGTGTCAGAACGGGACGCCTTATGAGTCTGGAGGAAAGCTTTAACCGCGCAGATGTAACGGCGATTCTGCCCTGGCAGGAGAATCTTTATGAGCAGGTAATGGGCGAGGCGATTCTTGAGCAGATTGAAAACGGCGTACCTGCAGAGGAAGTGAAAAAAGTCTGCCCGGTTGTGCTGCCTCATACGGCGGAGTATCTCATGGAGAAAGCGTCCCGGATGGATATTCATAAGCTGGATGAGTTCGGAAGAAGGATGCGCATTTACGGCTATCTCTGGAAACTTACCGGTGAGAGTTCCTACGCGGATGAATGTTTTGGCATTATCCGGGACGCAACTTTGTCTGCAGCCATGGACAGTGTGAACTATAAGGATACCTGTACCCTGAAGGAGGATGCGGTGGTGAGCCTTCCTGTCCGGGTGAACTGGGGCGGCGGCTGGAGTGACACTCCTCCCTACTGCATGGAGCACGGCGGCAATGTGCTGAATGCGGCCATCTCTCTGCGGGGCCGTATGCCCATTGAGGTTACTGTAAAGAGACTGGACAGACCGGTGATTGCCCTGGCCAGCACGGATATCGGTTCCTATCAGGAATTCGACAGCCTGGAGGCGCTTCAGGACTGCCGCAATCCTTCGGATCCCTTTGCACTTCATAAGGCGGCTCTGCTCGCCTGCGGTCTGATTCCGACTTCCGGCGGCGGTTCGGTGGAGGAACTCTGCAACCGTCTGGGTGCAGGT
>CALWGE010000045.1 GCA_944378225.1 uncultured Merdimonas sp. | reverse complement strand
AGGCATTTGAAGAAATATATGGTCATGAAAAATTCATGAAGGTTTTTGGCCAGAATTATATTTTTGAGGAGTCAGAGGATGAGAAAGAGAAAGAACACGAAGGAGCTCCATGCTTTGAAGCTGGCAGATGATAAAAAGATGGAATTGATGCAGGCCATGGGGGAACGGAACGACCGGAAGACAAGGCGAGCAAGGGAAATTTTCCATCGGCCAGCGTTTGAAGGAACGGAGATTGCGCCGCATCGGCAGCAGGATACGGATCAGAAGAACTAAGCCATTCCGGAGGGATTGGCACCTCCGATAATATATCACGAATCGGATTTTGTACCTATGGATTTGATTGTTAGTTCCGGCCCTTCGGGGCCGGAGAAAGGAGGAATAAGTGGAAAAAGGATTCTATATCGCAGCAGAAGAAAGAGAAGAGGTGGGTTTCACAATTAGTCTGGTGTATATACCGGAGGAAAAGAACCTACAGCTGGCGATTATGATAGGGACATATATGATAGCGGCAGGATATATAATTTGAAATCTTGGCTAGCGAATTTAAGAAAGTGGAGGTACCGAATGAGTAAAAAGATATTTGCAGTGATAGGGATGTTACTGGCGGCAACATCTATTTTTGGATGTCAGACAGCGGCACGGAACTTAGGAGGAACCGTTGAAATCGAACTGGAGGCAGGGCAGAAGCTGGAGATGATTACCTGGAAGGATGAATCACTGTGGTACCTTACGCGGCCGATGCGCTCTGGGGAAAAAGCAGAAACACATACATTCAATCAGAGCTCGGAGCTTGGTATCATCGAAGGAACAGTAATAGTGATTGAATCTGCGGAAGATGCAGAGGCAGCAGGATAATAAGCAGAAAAATAAAGCCATTCCGGAGGGATTGGTATCCCCGATAATATATCACGAGACATCGGATTTAGTGAGGAAACTCCAGACTTGATTGCCAGTTCCGGCCATCAGGGCCCGGAGAAAGGAGGAAAAGGCGTATTTTAAGATTTCATCGTCATTTCGAAAGCCTTATCGTGACGAACAACATACCGAAGGAGAAGATTGGGATTCGAACCAATGCGTTGCTTGTGATATGCGTTAGAAGCAAGATATTTGTGGGCTAATATATATAAGCCATAATTTTCTGTAATCCGCCAGTAATGGAATTGAGATTTGAATTCAAGAACGCACTCACGATTTTGAATTATGGTGAAATGAGATGGAATTTTAATATTTTGCATGATATACCTCCAAAGATATTGTATCACGTAAAATATGAAAAGGGAGATCGTCATGCAGACAAAGATAGACAAATAGAATTTAGCTAATAATTCTGAGAGAGTAAAAGAATAAAGGGGGATTCTGATAAACAGAGAGAAGCTGGAACGGTATCGGAAACAGAAGGAAGAAATCCGAGAATTACGATATAAGCTGGAGCACATGGGAGAAAGAGATTACCTGATAGGGAACAAGAAAGGAGAAAAATGGCGATTCTGAATTATACAACAACGATAGATGCGTTTAAAACAGTATCAGAAATTGAATATATCCTGATGAAGCATGGAGCTAAGTCGATCATGAAAAATTATGAAGACGGTACTGTTACAGGACTATCTTTCTTAATTGACACGGGAGCACAGCAGATTCCTGTTCGATTGCCAGCAAAGGTAGATGACTGCCTTAAGGTGTTGCGAAAAGAGAAAAAAGATAATCCGCGAAAACAGATTAAAGACACTAGAGAGCAGGCGGAGCGTGTGGCATGGAGAATTTTGAAAGACTGGGTAGAGGTTCAAATGGCTCTTCTAGATATTGAAATGGTACGTTTTGAGGAAATTTTTCTTCCGTACATAGAAACGGATACCGGTCAGACTGTATATGAGCGATTAGAAGAAAGACAGTTCCTATTGGAAGGGTAATTTGAAATTTAACGAAAGAGTAATATGGAAAAAATGTTGTTTACAAATAATTCAAGAAAAATAGCCGGAATTCCTCTTCGAAGGAAGAAAGACAAGCGAAAACGTGTATACACAAGAAATAGAGCGGAGGAAGATGTGGATGCTTTTCTAGATTACGTCAATGAAAAATGGAGTCACAAAACTTAATGTAAGAGATAAAAAAGGCTGGAGGCAGCAGGGGCTTAGGCAGACATAATTTTAAGTTTTGCATGGATTGGAAAGGAGATGATAACGATGGAAAGGGAGCAGCTGGAGAGATACAGGAGCCAGAAAGAAGAAATCCGGGAATTGAGGTATAAGCTGCTGCATCTGGGGGACGGAGACAGCCTGATTGGAAATGATACGATATTTGATTATTCCTATGGCTTTCCCAAGCCGCAGGCGGTGATAGGGTATGATTACAATAAGGAACGGAGCCTTCGGGAAAGATATATGACACGTTTGGAGAAATTGAAAGCAGACTGTGAGGAAACAGAGCAGTGGGTAGAGGCCATTCCGGACAGCCAGATACGTCGGATCTTTCGGATGCGCTTCTTGGAAGGCATGATACTGGAACAGATTGGGAAGAAAATACATGCGGATAAAAGCACAGTAAGTAGAAAAATTGAGAATTTTTTGAAAGTTGCAACGCATGCAACAAATGCAACATTATAATAATAATCAGGGAACCCGGGAGGAACCCAAACGGCAATTCAGTCGTTATAAATCTCCTTTAGCATAAATGGCAGACAGGTTTTTATACCAGTCTGCCATTTTAAATTTAAAAGAGGATTGTTATGAAATTTGATTACACATCAGCAAAATGGAAAAGAGTGCGACTGCGAGTCTTACGGCGTGATGGTTATATGTGCCGTGAATGCCGAAAATACGGAAAAGCCGTAGAAGCAACAGTAGTACACCACAAAAAACATGCAGACGAATATCCGGAACTGGTATATGACATGGACAATTTAATAAGTTTGTGCCATGCATGCCATGAAAAAGCGCACCCGGAAAAAGGGAACAAGGCATTGAAAGCGAGGTATGGGAAATGAGTTACAGAGATGTATTGGTACAGAGAATCAAGGAAGCCGGGCAGGAACTGATTGACAGAGCAGAAAGTATGATAAGCAGTGACACTGATGCAATTACAGACTTTGATATTTATATTCATCTTCCGACTACAAGAGAATGCACAGAGTTTCCGACTATTCAGTGGAATACTGTAGTAGTGAATAAAAACACAATGAAGAGATTGCGTGAAGAATAACCCCCCACCCATTTGATTTACAGGTGAGAGCCAAGGGAACCGGCGTAGGGAATCATTTCTAAGTACGCGATATTTTTTAAGAAAGGGGGTAAATATGGATTGAAGCGGAAAACATGGGAAAAACGGATAAGAGATTCCTGCGAAAAAGCTGGCACATATCGGCCTTTTTTTGATGCGACGATCGCGGCCCTCGCAGAAATTCTGGAGCGTAGAGATGAGGTGGAAAAATTCTATCAGGAATCTGGAGCGCAACCGCTGGTGGAATACACCAATAAAGCCGGAGCCACGAATTATATCAAAAATCCTGCGCTGGTGGTGTGGGACGACCTGAATAAAAATGCCCTGGCATACTGGAGAGACTTAGGGCTGACGCCGGCAGGCCTTAAGAGGATCGACCAGAATGCGCTGAAGAAAAAGAAGGCGAACAGCCTGGCGGAGGCGTTGAAGGATCTTGGCGGATAAATATAAAGACGTAGCAATACAGTATGCCAGGGATGTGCTGAAAGGAAAAATAAAAACAGGCAAAGAGGTGGTTTTGGCCTGCGCCAGATTCCAGAAAGACCTACAGAGGGAAGATCTGGAGCTGCACACCAAGGAGCCGGATCTGGTAATCGGAATTATCGAAAGGACGATGGTGCATAAACAGGGGGAAGACCTGGACGGACGGCCCCTGATGAACACGCCGCTGAAGCTTCAACCGTGGCAGATTTTTATAGTGTATAACCTTGTAGGTTTTTACTACAAGAGGACGAACGAGCGCCGCTACAAGGAGACGTTCATTTTTATCCCACGAAAAAACGGGAAGACCACGTTCATTGCTGCACTGGCCTGGGGGCTGGCAATTCTGGAAAGGAAATCCGGAGCGACCATCTATATTGTGGCGGCATCGCAAAAGCAGGCTTGCCAGTCATTCGACTTCATCATCCACAGCCTGCGGGCGAAGGGGATGATAGAGGATTTTCGGGTGCTTAACAATAACGCAGAGCATTCCATCAGTTATCAATTTTTGGATGATGACGGGGTAGTGTGCGGGAGCATCCACATCGAAGCCCTGGCGTCGAATCCGGATGCACAGGACTCCTTCAACTGCAACATTGCCATTGCGGATGAAATCCACGCATTCAAGAAGGCTTCGCAGTATAACCGGTTTAAGGAGGCCATGAAAGCCTATACCAATAAACTGATGATTGGAATTACCACAGCCGGGGATGAAATCAACAGCTTCTGCTACAGAAGGCTTGACTATGCTGTGAAGGTGGTAAGTGGAACGGTGAAGGATGACAGCCTGTTTTGCTTCGTATCCAGGGCGGACCAGGATGAGAAGGGAAATGTAGATTTCACAAGCGCAGAGCAGCAGGAAAAAGCAAATCCTTCCTACGGTGCGACCATCCGGCCAGCAGATATTATGCAGGAAGCATTGCAAGCCCAGAATGACCCACAGCAGCGGAAGGATTTCCTGAGCCGAAGCCTGAATATCTACACCAGCGCTATGCTGGCGTATTTCGACCTGAATGAATTTAAGTGGAGCGATCGGAAGTATGACTGGACGCTGAACCAGCTGGCGAAGCTGCCTGTTGACTGGTTTGGAGGCGCAGACCTGTCACGGCTTCATGACCTGACGGCAACGGCGCTGTATGGACATTACAAGGGCGTGGATATTATTATCACACATGCTTTCTTTCCGGTAGTGGCAGCCCATCTGAAGGCGGAGCAGGACAATATTCCGCTGTTCGGATGGGCGGACGAAAATTTGCTGACGCTGTGCAATTCCCCGACCGTGAATTATGCGGATGTAGTGAACTGGTTCGTAAAAATGCGGGAACGAGGGTTCAAAATAAAGCAGGTGGGCCATGACAGAAAATTCTGTCGGGAATATTTTATGGGCATGAAGCAGGCCAGATTCAACATTATAGATCAACCGCAATATTACTATCTGAAATCAGAGGGATTCCGACATATTGAAAATCAGGTAAAAAACGGAAATCTGTATTACTTGCATTCAGAGGCATATGAGTACTGCGTGGAGAATGTACGGGCCGTAGAAAAAACAGATGATATGATTCAATACGATAAAATTCAACCGGAGCATCGAATAGACCTTTTCGATGCTTCGGTTTTTGCGTGCGTTCGCTATTTGGCAAATATGGAGCGCAAGGAAAAAGCAAAAAGCTGGTTTGGAGAGTGAAAACATGAGCAAAAAGAAAAAGAAGCGAATGTCGGCGGCGCGGGATAAGCCGCAGAAAAGAGGAGTAGCGTTCTTTTCGGATGAGTCTTGGGGGACACTGGAGTGTTTGGGATATACCAGGCTGTCAGATAATCCGGAAGTGACGGCTGCCGTGGACACAATCGCGCGGCTAATCGGAAGCATGACCATCCACTTGATGGAAAATGCAGAGGACGGGGACATACGGATACGTAACGAGTTGAGCCGAAAGATCGACATCAATCCGTTTTCAAAGATGACCAGGAGCAATTTCATTTATTGGATTGTGAAAACAATGATGCTTTCGGGCCGCGGGAATTGCGTAGTGTGGCCGGAAACAGTGGGGGGTATCATCCGGGATTTGAAGCCGGTACCCTCTGGGCTGGTATCTTTTATTCCAGAAGGGATCTGGGACTACCGGGTGCTTGCCGGGGGCCAGGAATACGAGCCGAACGAGGTACTGCATTTCGCCATGAATCCGGACGATTATTATCCCTGGATGGGAACCGGGTATCATGTGGCATTGTCAGATGTGGCGAACAATCTGAAGCAGGCAGCCGCAACAGAAAAAGGCTTCATGTCCAGTAAATGGAAGCCGTCCATTATCGTGAAGGTGGACGCCCTCACAGATGAATTCGCCAGCCCGGAAGGGCGGAGAAGGCTTCTGGCGGATTATATCGATACGGCGGAGGCGGGGGAACCTTGGATGATTCCAGCGGAACAGTTTTCTGTTGAGCAAGTGAAGCCCCTTACCCTATCCGACCTTGCCCTGGCCGATTTCGTGACGCTGGATAAAAAGACGGTGGCCGCAGTGCTAGGCGTGCCGGCATTCGTGCTGGGCGTCGGGGATTTTAAGAGGGATGAGTGGAATAATTTTATAAACACCAAGATCATGCCAGTGGCGCAGATCATTGAGCAGGAGCTGACTAAAAAGCTGATTATCGGGAATACGTGGTTTTTCCGGTTCAATTCCCGGAGCCTGTATAACTACGATATCAAGGAGTTGGCGGCCGTAGCAGATGACCAATATGTAAGAGGAATTATGACAGGAAATGAGGTCAGGAACTGGCTGAACCTGTCGCCGATGGAAGGGCTGAATGACCTGATTATCCTGGAGAATTACATCCCCAGGGGAATGATTGGAGATCAAAGCAAGCTGCAGAACGGAGGTGAAGGAAGTGGATCATAGATATCTGAATATGGAGAACGTGCAGACGCGCGAGGACGGCGAGGACCTTTTCATCGAAGGATACTTCGCTGTTTTTAATTCCACCTATGAGCTGTGGCCGGGAGCAACGGAAAGCATTGCGCCGGGGGCATTCGATGATTCCATAAGCGATGATGTGAGAGCCTTGTATAATCATAATTCTGATATCGTGCTGGGAAGGACCAGCGCGGGGACGATGGAGATTAAGCAGGATTCGCATGGACTATGGGGGCGCATCCGGGTGAATCGGAACGACGGCGATGCCATGAACGCTTACGCAAGAATTGCACGGGGCGATATCACCGGATGTTCCTTCGGTTTTGATATAGCGGCGCAGGAAACGGATTATCGGGACGATGGTTCGATACACTGGACCATCACAAAGATATCACCGTTGTATGAAATTTCGCCCTGCACCTTTCCGGCGTACCAGGAGACTATTGTTTCTGCCAGGAAAAAAGATCTGGCGGATATTGAAGAAAGAAAAAGAGAAGTTTGGCGCGAGATGATGAAGCGGCGCCTGAAAGGAGAATGATATGGCACTTAAAGCGCTGATGCTGAAAAGAAGCATCGACATTAAAAGGGGAGAGCTGAAGGCCCTGGAGGAAAAGGACGCAGGATTTGCGACCAGAGAGGATGAGCTGGAGGCGGCCATTGAGGAGGCTGTAAGCCCGGAAGAGCAGCAGGCAGTAAACGAACAGATTGAACAGTTCGAGGCAGATAAAAACGCGCATGAAGTTGCCAAGTCTGCATTGACTGAAGAGATCGCCCAGCTGGAGGATGAGCTGCGCGAAGAGGAAAAAAAGAAGCCTGTAAGAAGCGAGAGAACGAATATCCCTGAAAGAACAGAAAGAGGTGTGAGAATGGAGATTAATATCAGAAGCCTGCCGAAAAATAAGAGGGCGTTTGATGCCCTGCCGATGGAGACCCGGCAGGGAATGGTAAACCGCCAGGATGTAAAAGAGTTCCTGGTGCAGTTAAGAAGTATGAAGGGACAGGCTCGGGGCGTAACCGGAGCAGATCTGACAATCCCGGTCGTATTCCTGGATCTGATTGCGGAAAACATGTACCGGTACAGCAAGCTGCTGAACCGCGTGCGGGTACGGAATGTAAATGGGGAGGCCCGCCAGACCATTGCCGGAACTGTCCCGGAGGCGGTATGGACCGAGATGTGCGGAGCAATCAACGAGCTTTCCTTCGTGTTTAACCAGGTAACGCTGGACGGATTCAAGGTGGCAGGATTCATCCCTGTGTGCAATTCCATCCTGGAGGACAACGACATCAACCTTTCCGGATGGATCGTGGAGATGATTTCCGAGGCGATCGGCCTGGCGATGGACAAAGCCGTCCTGTATGGAAAAGGATCTGCGTCCAAGATGCCGCTGGGAATCGTGACCAGACTGGCGCAGGAAAGCCAGCCGTCTGACTATCCGGCAAACGCTCCGGCCTGGGAGGATCTGCACGAATCCCACCTGATTACCATTAACGGAACCACGGCCACAGGAGCGGAGTTCTGGTCACAGCTGATGCTGGCGGCCGGTGAAACTTTTACAAAATATAACCGGGGAAGCATGTTCTGGGCGATGAATAGCAAGACCTATGCGACGCTGCGGTCGAAGCTGATCACCTTCACGGCGACCGGCGATATTGTGGCAAATCTCTTTGGCACGCTGCCGATTATCTCTGGAGATGTGGATGTGCTGGAGTTTATCCCGGACGGCGACATTATCGGAGGATATGGAGATCTTTACCTGCTGGCAATGCGCGCGGGAATGACAATCGAGTCCAGCCGGGAAGTGCAGTTCATTCAGGATAACACTGTATTTAAAGGTAAGCAGCGGGCGGACGGTATGCCGGTGATCCCGGGCGCGTTCGTCGCCATTAACATCAACAATGTTGCCCCGACGACCGTCATGGATTTCGCCGCCGATACCGCGAATGATGCGCAGCTGAAAGAACTGAAGGTGGGAAGCGAGACACTGTCACCGATTTTTGATGCAGAAACTTATTCATATGCAGTTACTGCATCCGCAACGTCTGCAAAAATTGAGGCAACTACGGCACAGGCAACCGCACAGGTGAATATCGTCTACAACGGCGAAAAAGTCAGAAATGGAGGGACTGTGACCTGGAAAGCAGATGGGAAGGCTTACCCTCTGACTGTGACTGTGAAGCAGGGTAACGCGAAACGAGTATACACTGTAAATGTAACTAAAGCAGGAGGCTGACAGGAGGTGTAGCAGATGACCGACGCTGATATTTTAGTAATATTAAGAATGGACTTACAGATATCAAGCGCTGCGCTGGATAATTACCTGACAGCGCTCATCGCGTCGGCGCGCGACTTCATCACGAAAGAGGGAATTGCCTTAACGGAATCCATAAGCGACGCGATGCTCATTGAAATGTACGCAGCATATCTGTACCGAAAAAGACGGGAGGAAAACGCGGCCATGCCGCGTATGCTGCGCTGGGCGTTGAATAACAGACTGTTTTCAAAGAAGGAAAATGAAAATGGATGACTTAATCTATCTCATAAAAGAATCCTATACACGGGACGAAATAGGCCAGATGGTCCCAAAAGAGACAGCAAGGGCGGTATGGGCGTCTGTGAGTTCGGTAACGCGGGCAGAGTGGCGGGACGGAGGACAAAACGGACTGCAGCCGCAGCTTGTAGCAATTACTCCTGTGGTGAACTATGAGGGAGAAAAAATTGTACAGATGGGAGACGGAGAAAAGGCGGAACGATATGGAGTATACCGCACGTATTTTCCACCTGACAGCGACATGATCGAACTCTATATGGAAAAGAAGGTGGGAGTATATGTCAAAAAGAGTGAAGGTGGATGATCTGGCGGAAGCTATTCTGCAGGAGCTTTCTGAATACGAGCAGGAAGTAACTGATGGAATCAAAAGCGAGGTACAGACAGCGTCAAAAGAATGTGTGGCAGAAATCAAGCAGAAAGCTCCGGTGTGTACAGGAAAATATAAAAGGGGATGGAAGTTTAAGGTTGTATATGAAAGCAACGAAAGTATTCGGATACGAATATATAACTCTGCAAAGCCACAGCTTACGCACCTGCTTGAAAATGGACATGCAAAGCGAAATGGTGGACGTGTGGCTGGCATACCGCACATCCAGCCGGCCGAAGAGGATGCGGAAAAGAAATTGATGAAAAAAGTGAAAATCATAGTGAGGGGAAAATGATAAATCTGAAGGATTTTGAAAAGATACTCAGCTCATCAGGATTTCCGGTAGCATACCTGTCATGGCCGGAGAACGGAGCGCCGCAGATGCCGTATATCTGCTACTATGTTTCCGGATCAAATAATTTTGCGGCTGATGGAATCGTATATTACCCAATTATCCAGATACAGGTGGAATTATATACCGAGCTGAAGGATCTGAAGGCTGAGAACGCACTGGAGACAGCGCTGTCCTCTTTTTACTGGAATAAAACAGAAACTTATATTGATACAGAAAACTGCTATCAGATAGCATACGAAATCGAGGTGTAATTATGGCAGGAAAAGAAAATAAAGTGCAGTTTAATCTGAAAAACGTGCATTATGCTGTTATGACAAGTACAGGAGACACACCGGCATGGAGCGCTCCTGTGGCTGTACCGGGTGCGGTAAGCCTGTCCCTGGATCCACAGGGCGAAGTCAGTCCATTTTACGCGGACGGAATCGTGTATTACCAGTCAGCTGGAAATAACGGATACAGCGGGGATCTGACAATGGCCAGATTTCCGGATCAGATGCTGCAGGATATATGGAAATTTGAATTAAACGCCACAGACAAGGTTCTGATAGAAAATGTAAATGTAGAACAGGCGTCGTTTGCATTACTTTTCCAGATTGATGGCGATGCGGACAATCAATATTATTGTCTGTATAACTGTACAGGAACACGGCCGTCGATTGCCAGCCAGACAAATGAAGAAACCAAGGAGCCGCAGACACAGGCAAGTACAATTTCAGCAGTGGCACTGGAAAACGGAAATGTTATGGCCAGAACGACAGCCGAGACTACAGAGAAAGTCAAAGCTCAGTGGTTCCAGAAGGTGTATGAACCTGCGGAACTGGCAGCGTAGGGAGGAAATATGGAGAAAGTAATTAATATTGGTGGAAAAGATGTGAAAATGAGGGCTTCGGCCCTCATTCCGCGTATGTATCGGTTTAAATTCGGACGTGACATTCTGAAGGACATAACATCACTGAAAAAAGCATTCAAAAAGAGAAATGAACTTCCTGAGGACGCTGCAGAAGAGGAAAAAGAGGAAGCTGCTTTGTCAGAAATGAACCTGACGATATTCGAAAATGTCGCCTATATCATGGCCAGGCATGCAGATCCAACAATACCGGATGATCCCGATGAATGGCTGGATGGGTTTGAAATGTTCTCTATCTACGAAGTGTTTCCGGAAATTCTGGAGATGTGGGAGATTAATAATACCACTACATCAAAGCCTAAAAAAAAATAAGAGCCACCGTCCGGGAGAATACCGGAGCGATATTTATGTTGCGCTGTGCGGAGCTGAACCTGTCTGATGAGGCTCTGGCTGGAATGACGATGGGGATGGTGTACGATATGCTGACAGAAAAGCTCAATGACAATGAGCAGTATCCATATAAAGCAACACAGGAAGATATTTACGCATTTTTTGGAAGGGGATGATTGCGTGGCCGGGACTAAAATCAGAGGAATTACAGTAGAGATAGGCGGGGACGTATCAGGCCTTTCAAAAGCACTGGGGGATGTCAACGCTGAGATCAGAGATACGCAAAAACAGCTTAAAGACGTGGAAAAGCTTTTGAAACTCGATCCTGGGAACACGGAGCTGCTCAGGCAGAAATACCAGCTGCTCAACCAGTCCATCGAGCAGACGGAGACGAAGCTGAACGCCTTGCAGCAGGCAGAGAAAGAAGTGCAGAAGCAGTTTGAGAGAGGAGATGCGTCGGAAGCACAGTATAATGCCATCAAGCGGGAAATTGAATCTGCACAGATAAGCCTGAGAAACATGAAAACAGAAGCCGAAAAGACCGATAAGGCGATACGGGGAATCGATGAAAAACCGATTGAAGAAATCAAGAAAGCTGCTGACGATGCAGAAAACAGCCTTAAAGACGCTGGGAAAGAGGCATCCAACTTCGGGGACTATCTGAAAGCCAATGTCATTACAGAAGGCGCAAAGGCGATTGTATCAGGACTGAAGGATGTTGCGGAAGAGTCAAAAGAATTAATATCAGATTTATCTAGGTTAGAACAGAACGCAAAAGAAAACGCAGTAAGTGTTGACATAGCAAAAGAAGCATGGAGAGAGTTTACAATTCAATCGGGAGAGGCAGATAGTGCTATTGAAGGTGTATCAAATTTATTACAGGCAGGATTCACAGAAAGCAATTTACAGAAAGCAGTAGAAGGGCTTGCTGGTGCGGCGCAAAGGTTTCCAGACACATTGAAAATAGAGTCATTAGCCGATTCTTTACAGGAAACCTTACAAACAGGTACAGCAACAGGACAGTTTGCAGAACTTTTAGATCGAGTTGGATACGGGGCAGAGAATTTTTCTGAAAAATTAGAAAAGTGCAAAACAAGTGCTGAGAAACAGAATTTAGCTCTTGAGGTTTTGGCCAATGAAGGATTAAACAAATCATATGAAGAATGGAAAAAGAATAATCAGGCTTTATATGAAAATAATAAAGCAAATTTAGACCTGCAGGAGCAGCTTGCGCAGCTGGGAGAAAAGATTATGCCGATTGCTACTCAGGTTATCGATGCCGTTGCGCAAGTGCTTGAATGGTTCAATAACCTGGACAGCGACACCCAGACGCTTATTTTAACTATCGTAGGACTGGTGGCTGCCATTGGTCCGCTTATGACTGCTTTTGAAGGACTGAAAACACTGATAACATTTATTGTATCAAACCCGATTGTGCTATTAATTGCGGCCATTGTGGGATTGGTAGCTTTAATTGCCACAAAGGGAGATGAAATCCAGGCAAAACTACAGCAGCTGGACGATTTTTTGCAGAACATATTTGCTAAAGATTGGACAGAAGTTTTCGGACCGGTGTTAGGTAACGCTTTGAATGGATTTTTTGCGACGTTAAAAGACATATGGGATTCCGTGTCAACGCTTTTAAATGGCGTAATAGATTTTATAAGAGGCGTATTTACAGGAGACTGGGAACGGGCATGGAAAGGTGTGCAAGAAATATTTTCAGGTCTATTTGGAGGTCTTGTTGCAATTGCAAAAGCGCCGCTGAATTCAATTATATCGTTGCTCAATACAGTGATTGATGGAATTAACTGGGTGATTAAAAAAGCAAACTCTATTTCATTTACAAACCCGTTTACTGGAAAACATGTGGGATTTAATTTTTCGGAGATTGGAAGATTCCCTTACCTGGCAAAAGGCGGCATTCTGTCACAGGGATCGGCTATCGTAGGAGAGGCGGGCCCGGAGCTGCTGACTATGGCAGGAAACAGGGCAGTCGTGCAGCCGCTCACAAACCAGACAACCAGTAATCAATATCTGGGAGGCCTGACCATCAATGTATACGGGGCGCCTGGACAAAACATAAATGAACTGGCAGATATCATATCTGAAAAAATTAGCAGCGCAACGGCACGTAGAGAGGCGGTGTACCGATGACGGGTGTGTTCATATTTGATGGCAAAAGCAGCCGGGAATTCGGCCTGTACATTTCCGGATCCGGGACATTTAATGCTCCGCAGAGAGATATTGAAACTATTGAGATACCAGGAAGAAATGGTACGCTGACGATTGATAAAAAGCGGTTCAAAAACATTAGCATACCATATCCAGCGTTCATAAGAGAAAAGTTCCGGGCATATACAGATGCGGCCAGAGAGTGGCTGCTGGCAGATGCAGGATACCGCAGGTTGGAGGATAGTTATCATCCAAATGAGTACCGGATGGCGCGTTTTACTGGGCCGCTGGACTTTGATACGCGCGTCCTGAACCGGTCTGGAGAATGTACGCTATATTTTGACTGTGCGCCGCAGCGATTTTTGAAAATGGGGGAAATACCTCATACAGTGATGAAGACAGGCGATTTCATCAATCCGACTGCATTCGAGGCAAAACCACTTTTCAGGGCATATGGGACATCTGGTACACTGACAGTTGGAAACACTGTGATGGAAATATCAGAGATAAATGAGTATGTCGATATAGATTGTGATACGCAGAACGCCTACAAAGGCATAGAAAATTGTAATGACAAAGTGACTTCCGAATTTCCGACATTCATGGCAGGAAAGACAGGGATCAAAATTTCGGGAGGAATCACGAAAGTAATTGTAATTCCAAGGTGGTGGACGATATGATTCCTATATTATTTGAAAAAAATACAAAAGATTTTTCAACCAATGGCGTCGGGCGGCTGTCCGACGCCATTTCATGTACTGTCAGCCTGGAGGCTAATGGAGAATATGAGCTGACCATGGTATACCCTATGACGGGAGAGCATTTCCACGATATTCAGATGGACAGCATCATTATTGCAAAACCGGATGGGAGAAGGAATAACCAGGCATTTCGGATATATAAAATTTCAAAGCCATTGAATGGTCAGGTAACGATTAATGCTGAGCACATTAGCTACCAACTGACGCAGATTCCGGTGTGTCCATTTTCAGCGACATCTGCAGCAGATGCGTTGACAGGACTGAAAATCAATGCAGCAGTAGACTGTCCATTCACTTTTTGGACGGACAAGGCATCTTCAGGAAATTTTGCTGTTGTTGTACCGGTTAGTATTCGTTCTACGTTGGGAGGAACGGAAGGCTCAATTTTGGATGTATACGGCGGAGAGTATGATTTTGATATGTACACTGTCCGGTTGTATGAAAAGCTGGGACAGGACAATGGAGTAACCATCAGGTATGGAAAAAATTTGATGGATTTAACTCAGGAAGAAAGTATTTCAAATACAATTACCGGTATTATGCCATACTGGAAGGATTCTGATGGAAATGTGGTAATGCTGGACGGAAAAGTGGTTATGTCAGAGAAAGCAGTAAATTATCCTTATCCGCGAATCACAGTAATGGATTTTTCGAGTGAGTTTGAGAGCAAACCCACACAGCAGGAACTGCAGCAGGTAGCGGAAGATTATATTCAGCGGAATAAGATTGGGATTCCGTCTGTATCACTTTCGGTATCGTTTACACAGCTTTGGCAAACAGAAGAATATAAAGACATTGCTCCTCTGGAAGAAGTAGCGGTGTTTGATACGGTAACAGTGAAATTTGAAGAACTGGGAGTTGATGCCAAGGCGGAAATTCGAAAAACAATCTATGATGTGCTGCTTGAAAGGTACAATACAGTAGAGATCGGAGATGCCCGCAGCAATCTGGCGACTACAATCACAGAGCAGCAGGAAAAGATTGATAAAGCACCGACTACGACTGCGATGCAGCATGCGATTCAGAATGCTACAGACCTGATTACTGGAAATAAAGGTGGATACTTCCGTTGGATATTTGATGCTAATGGAGAGCCAATTGAATGGGTGTTAATGGATACACCTGATATCAAAACTGCGAAAAAAGTATGGAGATGGAATCAGGGAGGTTTTGGGTACTCTAAAGATGGATATAATGGTCCGTACGAGCTTGCTATTACGCAGGACGGAGCGATAGTAGCGGATTTTATTACAGTTGGCACTATGTTGGCCAATATTATCCATGGAGGGACATTAACACTTGGGGGACAGGAAAATGGTAATGGAGTCTGTCGAGTATTGGATGCTTCAGGTATAGAAGTGGCACGGCTGGATGTGAATGGACTGACAACGAATAGTGCGAATATCACTGGAGGAACGCTTAATATTAAGACTGACACGCGAGATAGATCAGTAATTACGATTGCATTCGAAAGTAGCGACTGGAAAAGGATGGTCAATATTAAACCAGAAGGTGTTAAGGTGATTGAGTGGCAAAGCTCATGGGGAGAATATCGAATGTCTACTCTGTCAGGCGGTACGATATCTTGTGGTACTACGGACCAAATGTCTCCGGATGCTACATTTAGAAAAATTGGAGCAACTATATATGCTGACGGAAGTGCAAGTTTTTCGGGTACGGTTGGAGCAGACACCATAGGGGCTGAAAATGGATATAATGGTTCGATCCTTACAGGATATGGTGAGAGCATTACTGTTCGCGGCGGAATCATTACTGATGTGTCTTAAGGAGGGAGAGTAGTGAAAGTATATTATCCTATTGCAGTAGATCTTTATTCAGTTTATCCGCTTCCCGTTATGCCTGCTCAGCAGGCTAATGTGGGACGTGGGGCCATTGTAACCCTGACGGCAAATTCAGCAGCATTGGTGATTGAAGACGAATCTGTATTTATTTACGTGAAAAAACCGGATGGAACAAAGGTTTATGCAGATTGTACGGTGACAGGGAACCAGATTCAGATAGATTTTACACAGCAGATGCTTTTGGTTCCCGGAACACTGGAAGTTGAATTGCAGATGATTGACTCTTCCGGAGACAATATTACGACACCAATCTTTTTGATTCAGAATCAGCGCAGCAATATTGATTACAAAGGAATTACGTCATCTGATGAATTTCAGGCATTGGTCACTGCGTTGGCAGAAGTAGAAGAATTGAAGAAAAACGGGCTGAAAGGAGATCCGGGAGAAGCGGCAACTATCTCTGTTGGAAAGGTGACAGCATCTGAGCCTGGAAGTGATCCTAAAGTGAATAATTCAGGAACGGAACAGAATGCCGTATTGGATTTCGTAATTCCAAGGGGAATCCAGGGCCCGCAGGGACCGCCAGGAAGCATTGAGGGAATTAACATATACGTCGAAGAATCGACATTGTTTTTACCGAATCTACCAAATGAAAATTAAAGGAAGGAAATATAAGAATGGCAGTAAAAACAGTTAAGGCAATTATCAATGGACAAACATACACATTATCATGGAACAGTGAGACCAATAGATATGAAACAACGATTACGGCGCCTGAGAAATCAAGCTATCCGGAAGAAGGGCATTATTATCCGGTAACGGTGAAAGCAACAGATGATGCAGGAAATGAAGTTACGGTAGATGACAAGCATGAAACGCTCGGCAGTTCATTACAGCTGAGAGTAAAAGAAAAAGTCGCTCCGGTATGTGTTATTACTGCACCTACCAGTGGACAGCTGACCAGCAATGGTAAGCCTGAAATTACATTTACAGTGACAGACAATGATTCGGGAGTAAATTCGGACTCCATTAAGCTTCTGATTGATAATGAAGAAGTTTCTGGAATTTCCAAGTCAGATATTGAAGATGGATATTCCTGTTCTTACACACCGGGTACGGCTTTGGAGGATGGAGAGCATACCATCAGTGTAAGTGCGTCGGACAACGATGGAAATGCAGCAAGTGCAGTATCTCTTACATTCCGAGTACTCGCAACAGCACCGGATCTGTCTATTACGGAACCTGCGAATAATAGTTACCATAAAACGGCACAAGTGTCATTTGCTGGTACAACAAATGGTGCGACACTTACGGTACAGGTTGGCTCTGGAAACGCACAGAGTGTTCCTGTTTTGGAAGGCGCATTCAGCGGTACATTAACATTGACTGCAGAGGGAGCGAATACAGTAACATTCCGGGCAGTCAGTGAATCCGGAGTGGAAACGACGGTAACCCGTACACTGTATTTGGATACACATGCGCCGGTAATCCAGAGTGTTACTATCACTCCGAACCCTGTAGATGCGGGCGCGACATATGTAATTGCAGTTGAAGTAACAGACTGAGGAATTATATGGTAGTTAAACTGACAGGGAAAGTAAACGGGGAAACAGTGTTGTTTCAAAGAATCAGGGGGGACGTGTGGGAAACCAGCGTTCCCTCTTCTTTGAATGGTACTTATGTATTAGATATGACTGCCTACGATGAGGCTGGTAATGAAACGTACTGGGCTAAATACATTCTGACTGTAGATCTGGCATATTTATGCGCGCATTTGTCAAAACACCCGTATCAAGCAGAAATATTGAAACCGGACTATACATTTGAGTTAGACCAGTTTGAGAAAAAATACCATGCGAATGTAGTTGATGAACTAATTGTGGAACTGAAAGAGAAAGAGTATTTCACAGAATTGTTGAAAGGGAGGTGTGATTTAGATGATGTATGTCGGATTTGATCTTGGGGAGACAAGACATGTCAGGATTCAGATACATTCTTGTAAAGATGAGCCTTTTGAAATTTTATCGGCCTCCTATAGTTTGACTGAAAAAGGTAAAACAGATCCGGAGGATAATGGAGCTTCTGTGATCCAGGAGCATGTTATTGATCAGGTTATTGCACCTAAAAAATGCGGATTATATAATCTTAAAATTACATATCGCATTGCGGATGAAACACTTGTAGAGAATATAGAGGTGAGTGTGCACTGATGGCAAATATCAGAATAGATGCGGTGGAAATCACACCTCAGCCAGTCATGGCAGGGACACAATATATCATCGCAGTAACCATCACAGAGATTCTGGCAGGGATCATTACCGGGGATGGATATTATATAGAGACTGCAGACGGGTTGTGCCTGGTGCGGGAAGGAGGGTAATATGGCTGATAACGTAAGTGGAAAAAAAATAAAGGAGCTTCCTCTGGCGGAAGACTTGAATGACACAGATGATATTGTAATTGAGACAGAAGCGGATATGCCTGTGACGAAACGGACAAAATGGGCAACCATCGTTGCGGAACTGAAAAACGCGTTTGATATTGAAAGTATGCAGAATCAGCTCAATACGATGAGTGCAATTCATGTAACGGATTTTGTACTGAATCTGCCAAGCTCTGTAGCCAGCGTAAGCGATTCAACATTAATAATCGGGACAGGAGGAAATGTATAAATGAATATTGAAAAAATTAATGTAGGCGGTAACTTATACGATAGCTGTGATGCCAAGGCAAGAGCGATGATTTCTGATGAGTATGATCAGGGAAAGAGTTATGCAGCAGGAGATCTGTGCATTCATGACAATAAGCTGTATGCGGCTATAGAATTCACTACGGGGGCGTGGGATGGAACGAAGTGGGAAGAAAAGACGATTGCGGAGATAATTGGAGAACAAAATTCCAAGATTCCATTTACACCGTCTATATCACAAGAAGGAGAACCTGGAACGGCAAGTATCTATTACGCATACGAAATTAGTAGCATTGCTTACATTGGAATTGAATTAAAAGCAGGTTCAAATGGAGCTTATCTATTTACTATTCCAGAAAAATTTAAGAGTAAATATAACACTGCTGGAACTTTCTCTCTATTTGGTTCATCTGGTGACGTGTCAAGCAAATGCGATGGAGTCATTGCTTATGGGAATGTATTAGCTGTTAGATTATCACAACCATTGCTTTCTACTTGTTATGCAACCATTTCGTATATCATAGATTTTTAAAATCCGCACGCAAATACCAATGAATAATCACCTTTTGTGCCGGTTCTTATAGCTGCTCCATTTTTTAAAAGAATACTCACCGGAGAATATACAGTTGTTCCGTTTGCACCTCCACCATAACAGCTTGCTATAATTTTACTACCAAATAGTAACGTTGTATCATATTGCCCTTGTGATGGGTCGTATTTCATGGCCCCCAATACATAACAATCCTCAGTTGCCGTCCATGTTTCACCAGCAGAAAAACTTGCCTTTATTATTTTATTATAATTCGGCATTTTATTGGAATATTGTGACTGATGTAGACTAGGAAAAGA
Source organism: uncultured Merdimonas sp. (assembly GCA_944378225.1). Lineage (GTDB taxonomy): Bacteria > Bacillota > Clostridia > Lachnospirales > Lachnospiraceae > Laedolimicola. The sequence goes on along the minus strand of CALWGE010000045.1, from coordinate 2,409 downwards.
GATACGGATAAGAAGGAATGCAGGGAAAAAAGCATGACAAAAGCTCCCGGAGAGATCCGGGAGTGAATTTTTCCGGGAGCTTATGCAGAAAGGTATTTACGGTGCGATGCCCGGACGTTATCTGTGGAGACAGCGCAGTATATCATGGTAGTATTGATATCTTCATGGCCAGCGATAATCTGAGCTTCCTGAACAGGCATCCCCCTATTGATAGCGTTTGTTAAGGTTGTGTGTCGGTAGCGATGAGGATGAACATCTGCAACACCGGCACGCTGACCCAGACGCTTGAGAAGTTGCCAGATTCCATGTTCAGTAAGACGTTGATGCGGTACTTTTCCGGATACGAATAAGGCGGGATTATTATCTGTCCTAGAGAGCAGATAAGTTTTAAGGTGATGACAGCAGGAGCCGTTAAGATATACGGTTCTTTCTTTAGCGCCTTTTCCAAAGACAACACAATCCATCGAAGAAAAATTGATATCCAGCCTGTTCAGCCGGACAAGTTCTCCTACACGCATTCCGGTAGAGTACAGAGTTTCAATGATTGCCAGATCGCGTTCCTTTTCACAGGCACAACGCAGAACCTCTCGCTCTTCATCAGACAGAGGTTGCTTGATACGTTTTTCATATTTAATGCGATCTAACCCGGCAGCAGGGTTATAGATGATGTGTTTTTTCTTTTGAAGCCAGTTGAAGAAGCCGTTGAAAATAACACGCTTGCCGTCCAAGTATCTGTTTCCGACATTGCGCCGGTTTTTATAGATGGCGAGATAGGTGAAGAGATCGTCTGTCGTAATTTCCTGAACCGGTTTCTGAATGGAATGAAGCATCAGGCCAATCTGTAGGCGATAATGAGCCAGAGTTTTCTCGGAACGGCCGGCCATGCGTAGTGCAGCCAGGTACATGATCAGATAATCCATGTAGGTCTTTTCAGGTGACACAATTACGTCTGTACATCTCTTGCTAATTTGGTAGTCTGCCAGTTGATAGTAAAGTTGCAGGCGGATCTCTGTGAGCTCCTCATCTGGAAGCTTTTCAGAGATAAGGTGTAGAATACCATTGATAAGTTGTTCCTTCATGTGATACCTCCTTAAATTTAATAAGGAAAGTATAACAGACAGATGGAGATAATAACAAAATTCCAAAATGATAATTATGACGGGAACACTATTATCAAATGAACAGTGGAATTATATTAATTATCCCGAAGGATATTCAAAGGAAAATACTGTAGTAATTAACACGTTTCTTCTCCAAGATGGGACACTTTTTTCACATGATATGGATGTTAGGATTACTCAGCTTATTAACAGTGAAAGCCAATTTGAAGTATATATTCCTGGCAACCAGAATGCCATCGGAATTATCACAAGGATAAGCAGTAATGTTGGAAAAACGGTTGTTTTAATATTGGTAAAAATATCTTAATTTAAGAATGCCGTAATGCTGGAATTCTAGGCTACTTAATTATAAAGTAAAGTATATGCCCCTGATATTTGCAACGTCCATTCTCCGCTACCATCACCTATTTGCTTATCTGCCACCACGTTCCCGTCTGTTTTCACAAGCAGGTTGTATGTCACTCCTGACGATACTCTAAAAGCTAATATTGGCGCATAACTAACAAGAGGAGCTGGCAAAATTATTGGAAGATTATTAAACGGTTGATATATCTGATTAGGTATAACAACTTGTTTTGTAACAATAATAGTTTTACCTATCTTTATATATCCATCCCCCTCTATTTGAGACAGTTTATTGGAATTTTGTGATTAAAAAAGCTGTTTTTAGGCGTCTTTCAGACAGAAAGGCCTCTAAAAATGGCTTTTTGTCATGAATATGAAGAAAGGAGAAGATAAATGTTCGGATAGTAAAAATATAAGGGAAGAAAAAGCGAGAAAATGAAAGGAGAAAATCGATATGATTAAGTCAGAAGTATTAAATGTCATTGACACCTATAATGTAGTCACTGGTGCCATCGTAGCTGTACTCTCGGCCATCCTTGGACCACACTGGTATCTTTTTGCAGCATTCCTCCTGTTAAATGTTATGGATTGGCTGACGGGATGGTACAAGTCCAGAAAAATGAAACAGGAAAGCAGTTCAGTCGGCCTGGTTGGAATTGTAAAGAAACTGGGGTACTGGATTATTATAGCAGTTGCCTTCCTGATGGCATACATATTCCAGATGATGGGACAAGATATCTTTAAGATAGACCTGTCATTTCTGCTTCTGTTGGGCTGGTTTACCTTAGCTTGTCTGTTGATAAATGAAATCCGCTCCATCTTGGAGAATCTGGTGGAATGTGGCTATAATGTGCCGAATATTCTAATTCGTGGGCTGGCCGTCACAGAGAAGCTGCTGAACCAGACAGGTGAGAGCGCGGTTCCAGATGCGGAGGACGAAGGG
>CALWGE010000044.1 GCA_944378225.1 uncultured Merdimonas sp. | reverse complement strand
CGGCTGCGCAGGCTGCTATCAATAATTCCTGCAAGTAAGAGTTCTGTCATTCACCATTGGATTTAATGAGGCGCAACCTTTATATCTGAATACCAAAACTCCGGCACAGCCCCATTAGGGACTTGCCGGGGTTTCTATGTTGTTTTGAACATAATCGTCATTTTCACTTTGTCTCTGACGCAGACAAAAATCTGACAGCCGCCAGCTGATGGAAGAGGGCTGCAAAAGCCAGTCCGAACGTTACTCCCAGAAGAGTATCTGTGATACGCAGGATCACAGCGCCATGAAGTCCGTATATTCCGGTTCCCAGCATCAGTGCGCCAAGGCAGTTCATTGCCGTTTTATACCGGTAATCGGTGCAAAAGCCCAGGCATAATCCGCCCAGAGGTCCCAGAAGTGAACGCAGCGATTCTGGTATGATCAGATACAGGATAAAAAAGATGCAGGAACCTGCGACAGCCCCTGTGATTCGTTGACGGAAACGGGTGAAGGTATTCCCGGAATATGGATATTCTGACAGAAGGGATGCACAGGCAAATCCCATCCACATAAACCGCTCGATCCCAAAGACCTGTCCGAATGTCATAACCAGACTTACTCCGAGGGCCATGCGCAGCTGCCACAGACAGACTGTTTGGACAGCTCAAATTTCCGTACCACGTGGTGGAAACGGGTTGTTTTGTGCTGTTCCCGGTGCTTGGCAAACAGAATAGCTCCGCAGAGCAAATAACCTGCCAGAGCCAGAAGCCCGCGGCGAATGAGAGCTTCGCCGACGACAGGATTGCCCGTAAGGTAGATATAAGCGAAACTGTACAGACCGCCGTTGCCCATTTCCGGTCGCTGGGTTGTTATGCAGAGAAGTGCAAAAAAGGAGACAAAGTGCAGCGGGATCAAAAAGATTGGAGGAAGTACCACCGCTGCGCCGGGGACCAGCACAAGGATGGCGAGTGCTGCCGCCAGAGTTAAGAGTGAATCCCGGATACAGTATTCGAAATTGACAAAACGAATGCCCAGCATCATACAAAACAATGCTACTGCCATCGGAGTATTGTCAGAGCCAAATATACCGGACAACAGACTGATGAATAGAATGGCAAAAGCTACAATCAGTACAGAGCGCACTGCCATGGCTGCCCAGTAATAGGCTTTTTCCTGCTTTGTGCTGCAAGCGGCAATCTGCCGTTTGAGTATGGCTGGATCCATCTGCAGCGCATCATAAAACTTCATCTTCATGAATCTTTCCATGTCCTTTCTCTATATGTGAGGCGAGTTTGTCTGCATAATACATGAACATTTCAAAATCCTCGCCGGAACTTCGCCACAAATCATAAAACGGCTGTAAAATACTTTCGTATCCCTTCTTTAGCTCTGCAAGACCGGTTTCTGTGATAAACAGATGGTAACTTCGTTCGTCTGCCTCATCACGCTGTTTGCATATACAATTTTTTTCGTAGAGCGCTTTCAGACAGCGGCTCACAGCCTCCCTTTTCATGCCGCTTCCCTGACTGAGCAAGACAGGTGTATTTTGATCAGGCCGCAAATACAGATGGGCCAGGAGTTCACATTCACTGACGGTCAGCGCAGATTTGCGTACGGGCAGTAAAGACCGCGTGATTTTTTGTATCTGCTGCTGATAGTGAATCATATCAGTCCATTCCATGCAATTCTCCTTTCCATATAATTAACTTTGTTAAGTATATGCGCCGAAACAGTATTTGTCAATAGCTGCTGAAAATATCTTTTTGTCTCAAAGACAGCACTGCTGTCATTGAAAAAACGGAGAAATGAGAGTATGATAAGCGAAGAGGGGAAGTGTCGGTACACACCGGCGCTGAAGAAAGAAAAAGCTTACAGGAGGGAACAGAGACTATGGTAACCATTGATCCGAAGCTCTGTATCGGCTGCGGTGTCTGTGTAAAAGACTGTCCGGGCCATGTGATTCATATAAAAGAAGGAAAGGCAGAAGTGGCAAGCCACTGTATCAAATGTGGTCATTGCGTGGCGGTCTGTCCTGTAAAGGCAGTATCCATACCGGAGTATGATATGGAAGATGTGGAGGAGTTTGTGCCGGAGACGTTTCGGCTCTCACCCGAAAATTATCTTCATGCAGTAAAATTCCGCAGAAGTATCCGGGATTTTAAGGAACAGCCTCTTGAGAAAGAAATACTGGAGCATATTCTGAATGCGGGTCGTTACACAGCTACAGCCAAAAATGCACAGGCCTGCACATTTGTAGTGGTACAGGATGGGCTGGATGAGTTTAAAAAACTTTTCTGGGAGGAAATGCCGTCAATTCTGGAGGTTCTGAAGGAAAAAGCACGCCGTTATGTACGTCCTTTTACATTCTTCTATGAAATGTGGAAGCAGGATCCAAAGAACGATACATTTTTCTTCAATACCCCCTGTCTGGTGGTGATAGCAGCGGAGAATACGCTGGATGCAGGTCTTGCAGCCGCAAACATGGAAAATCAGGCTGTGGCAGAGGGAGCCGGAATTCTTTACAGCGGTTATCTGGTGGGATCCATTTCTGCCAGCCCGAAGCTCAGAGAGTGGCTGGGAACAGGAGACAAGCCGATTGCATGCTGCATGCTGGCAGGATATCCGGCTGTATCCTATAAGAGAACAGCTCCCAGAAAGAAAGCCGATATAATCTGGAAATGACGGTTGACAAAACGTATTTCGATGTTATAATGAACCTCAGATGAAATCCGAGTTCCGGGAACCGGATTATCTGTTGGTAAATTTATAAAGTGAAAGCGTTTGATGAGAAGAGTAGGCTGTGGAATATGCCAGAGAGGGATGTATAAGCTGAGAGCATCCTCGTAGGAAGCAGACTGAAGACCAGCTCGGAGCGGCCTTAATCCGGCCCGGTGACCCCGTTATCGTCTGAATGAAGTGGTTTCTCCGCCGGGACAAGACCGGGGGTGAAGCAAAGAGGGTGGAACCGCGATGAATATCGTCCCTTTCTGTCGCAGCGGCAGAAAGGGATTTTTTTGCGCGTAGGCAATGAGCCGGGTGAGCACGGCTTGTTGTTGCGCTGAAAAATGAAAATCAGCCGCCTGCAGCGGTACATTTATTTAAATAACATTAAAAGGAGAAAATCTGTTATGAAAATCACTTTGAAAGACGGCTCTGTGAAGGAGTACGCAGAAAGCAAATCCGTATATGACATTGCGCTTGACTTAAGCGAAGGACTGGCCCGCGCAGCCTGTGCCGGCGAAATCGACGGAGAAGTGGTAGATATCCGTACGATGGTAGACAAAGACTGCCGGCTGAATATTCTGACTTTAAAGGACGAGAAAGCTCTGTCCGTTCTGCGCCATACCGCCAGCCACGTAATGGCTCAGGCGGTGAAACGTCTGTACCCCAGCGTAAAGCTGGCTATAGGACCGTCTATTGCGGATGGTTTCTATTATGACATGGATTTTGAAACGCCGCTTACATCCGATGATTTTGGTAAGATTGAGGCGGAAATGAAGAAGATCATCAAGGAAAATCTGGAGATTGTACGTTTTACAAAGCCTCGTGATGAAGCGATTGCCTTTATGAAGGAAAAGGGAGAGCCGTATAAGGTAGAACTGATTGAGGATCTTCCGGAAGGCGAGGAAATCAGCTTCTATCAGCAGGGTGAGTTTGTGGATCTCTGCGCAGGTCCCCATCTGAAGAGTACAAAGGAAGTGGGTAAGGCTTTCAAGATCATGAGTCTTGCCGGAGCTTACTGGAGAGGTGACGAGCATAATAAAATGCTGACACGTCTCTACGCAACAGCATTTCCGAAGAAAGAAGAGCTGGAAGCCTACATTACTATGATGGAGGAGGCAAAGAAGCGTGACCACAGAAAGCTGGGAAAAGAACTGGGCCTCTTTATGATGCATGAAGCAGGACCGGGATTCCCCTTCTTCCTTCCGAAGGGAATGGTACTGAAGAATACCCTTCTTGACTATTGGAGAGAGATCCACAAGAAAGCCGGCTATGTGGAGGTATCCACACCTGTGATTCTGAACCGCAGCCTCTGGGAGACCTCAGGACACTGGGATCATTATAAGAATAATATGTATACAACGGTGATCGACGGCGAAGATTTTGCCATTAAGCCTATGAACTGTCCCGGCGGCGTTCTGGTATATGCATCTGAGCCCCGTTCCTACCGTGATCTTCCCATTCGTATGGGCGAGCTGGGACTGGTACATCGCCATGAAAAGTCCGGCCAGCTGCACGGTCTGATGCGCGTGCGCTGTTTTACGCAGGATGACGCTCATATCTTCATGACTCCGGAGCAGATTAAAGACGAGATCAAGGGCGTAGTAGCGCTGATTAATGATACCTATTCTCTGTTTGGATTTGAATACCATGTGGAACTTTCCACCCGTCCGGAAGATTCCATGGGAAGCGACGAAGACTGGGAGATGGCTACATCTGCCCTGCAGGGAGCGCTGGATGAACTGGGTCTTCCTTATGTAATCAACGAAGGAGACGGAGCATTCTACGGTCCCAAGATTGATTTCCATCTGGTGGACTGCATCGGACGTACCTGGCAGTGCGGAACGATTCAGCTGGATTTCCAGCTGCCGCAGCGGTTTGAGCTGGAGTATGTGGGAGCAGACGGAGAGAAGCACCGTCCGATTATGATTCACCGTGTGGTATTCGGATCTATCGAGCGCTTTATCGGTATTCTGATTGAGCATTTTGCAGGCGCCTTCCCGACCTGGCTGGCTCCTGTACAGGTACGTGTACTGCCGATTTCAGAGAAATACATGGATTATGCAAAGAATGTGGAGAAAAAGCTGCAGGAGGCAGGTATCCGTACAGAACTTGACGAGCGTTCCGAGAAGATTGGATACAAGATCCGCGAGGCGCAGACCGCCAAGATTCCTTACATGCTGGTAGTAGGCCAGAAGGAAGAGGAAGAGGGCGCAGTTTCTGTCAGAACACGTGCAGGCGGAGACCAGGGCGCGAAGAAGCTGGATGAGTTTATTACAGAGATCCAGAACGAGATTATGAGTAAGGCAAGATAATTGGATATCAGAACAGAATATATAAAATATGGACATCATTGAGCGTTTTATCGAACATCCGAATCTGGAAAAGAAAGAATATACGGCTCTTCTGAAAGCATCAGAGGAGCCGCTGGCTGCAGCCAGGCTGGCTGAGGAAGCTGTGCGCCTGCGGAAGAAATATTACGGAGATGCAGTCTACGTGCGCGGTCTCATTGAATTTACAAATTACTGTAAAAACAACTGCCTGTACTGCGGGATTCGTCGGGGAAACCCGGAGGCTCAGCGTTACCGTCTGACAGAGGAAGAGATTCTGTCCTGCTGTGAATCAGGACACAGGCTGGGATACCAGACCTTTGTGCTCCAGGGCGGTGAGGATCCCTGGTATACGGATGAACGAATGGAGAGGATTATCCGGGCTGTGAAAGAACGTTATCCGGGCTGCGCGGTGACACTGTCCATTGGGGAGCGCTCTTATGAAAGCTACCGGCGACTGCGAGAGGCAGGAGCGGATCGTTACCTTCTGAGGCATGAAACGGCTTCTGATGCCCATTACCGAAAACTTCATCCACCGGAAATGAGTCTGTCTTACCGGAAACAGTGTCTCTATAATCTGAAGGAGCTGGGATATCAGGCAGGAGCAGGCTTTATGGTAGGTACGCCGGGACAGACGTATGACGAGCTGGCAGAAGATCTTCTGTTTCTGAGGGAACTGAAGCCCCAGATGGCAGGAATTGGTCCTTTTGTGCCTCATCACAGTACGCCTTTTAAAAATGAGCCGGCAGGGAGTGTGGAGCTGACGCTGCGTCTGCTGTCGATTGTGCGGATTCTGCTGCCGGGAATCCTGCTTCCGGCTACAACAGCCCTGGGAACATTGGATCCCCTGGGACGTGAGAAAGGGTTTGCGGCAGGAGCCAATGTACTGATGCCAAATCTTTCTCCGATGGGAAGAAGAAAACAATACGATTTATACGACAATAAACTCTGTACAGGAGACGAGGCGGCGGAGAGTCTGGCAGAATTGAAAAAACGTGTGAGTGCGGCAGGATGGAGACTGAGTATGGAGCGGGGAGACGCCGCGGAAGAACCGGAGGACAAAAGATGATTCAGGATATAGCACCCCATAAATATCATAATGAGTACAGACCGGTACAGCCGGAACAGGACAGTATTCTTTTGTATTTTGAGGAAAACAAAGCACTGGCTGACTGGGAAAGTAAAGAACTTGAATTTCCGAGATTCCGGGATTATCCTGAGGTGGAAAGAAAGCTTTCAGAACAGATTATATATCTTTTTTCCATAGACGATCAGACATTTTATCTGGCGAGACGGCTTCGTACGCCTGAACGCGGACGTTTCCGGATGGAGAGTATCCGGAATTTCAGAACGGCCGCGCCGCAGCGGCTCTCTTTTGCGGGAATTACGGCACACCAGCTCTGGCACTGGTATGACAGTCATATATTCTGCGGACACTGTGGCTGCCCTATGGTGCATTCTGACAGAGAAAGAATGCTGCAATGTCCGGATTGCAGACAGACAGAATACCCTAAAATATCACCGGCAGTGATTATCGGTGTGATTCATGACGGAAAAATTCTGATGTCAAAATATGCGGGCAGAGGAGATGTACCTTATTACGCATTGATCGCCGGCTTTACAGAAATAGGAGAAACCCTGGAAGAAACTGTGAAACGTGAAGTTTACGAGGAAGTAGGACTGCGCGTCAAGAATCTGAAGTATTATAAAAGTCAGCCATGGTCTTTTTCAGAGACAGTTCTTATGGGCTTCTTTGCAGAGCTGGACGGAGAAGATACCATTTCTCTGGATACGGAAGAGCTGGCCACAGCAGAGTGGTTTACGCGGGAAGAAGCCCCGGCTCAGCCGCTGAATATCAGCCTTACCAGCGAGATGATCTGGCAGTTCAAAAACGGAGAAATATAGAAATAAAAAAAATAAAAAAATTTTAAAAAAAGTGCTTGACTTTTTTTAGAATATGATAGTATAATAGCAGAGCGGGTCGGAGATAACGGCCCACACGAAATGGGATCTTAGCTCAGCTGGGAGAGCATCTGCCTTACAAGCAGAGGGTCATAGGTTCGAGCCCTATAGGTCCCATTACGGCGAGGTAGCTCAGTTGGCTAGAGCATGCGGTTCATACCCGCAGTGTCGGGGGTTCAAATCCCTTCCTCGCTACTGACGAAAAGCTCAAAGATATTGCGGAAGCGATATTTTTGAGCTTTTTGTTTTTCGTTGACAAAGCAGGGGTATCCCTGTAAACTGAGGTAGTGTAAAGGCAGGGGATGACAGATGGCATATGAACAGCACGAAATTGCGCCGGTGTATGACGCGCATGCCCGGATTCTGATCCTTGGCAGTTTTCCTTCGGTAAAATCCAGAGAGGCTCATTTTTTTTACGGGCACCCGCAGAATCGTTTCTGGCGCGTGCTGGCTGCGGTGACAGGGCAGGACGTACCAATGGATATACCTGAAAAGAGAGAGTTTCTTCTGAAAAATGACATTGCCCTTTGGGACGTAATAAAAAGCTGTGAAATTCAGGGGTCCAGCGACAGCAGTATCCGGAACGTGGTACCTAACGATCTAAGCAGAATTCTTGATACCGCAGATATCCGGCAGATATATGTGAACGGAGGAACCGCTTACCGCCTGTATCAGAAATATCTTTATCCGGAGACGAGACGTACAGCAGTCCGGCTGCCTTCTACAAGTCCGGCGAATGCCGCCTGCTCTCTGGAGAATTTGACCGGGCAGTGGGGCGTCATCCGAGAATATATCAATACGGACAGAGAGATAATATAAAAAACTGTGAGATTCAGAGCAGATAAAAGAAGGGAAGAGATACAGAATGCGTGTAGGAATGGGATATGATGTACACAGACTGACAGAAGGAAGGGATTTGATCATTGGAGGCGTCAGAATTCCTTACGAAAAAGGACTTCTTGGTCATTCAGATGCTGACGTACTGCTGCATGCCGTTATGGACGCGCTTCTGGGCGCTGCAGCGCTGGGAGACATCGGAAAGCATTTTCCGGACAGCGATCCGGCTTACAAGGGGATTTACAGCCTGAAGCTGCTGGAGCATGTGGGAGCGCTTCTGGAGAAAGAAGGCTATACTGTAGGAAATATAGATGCAACTATCATTGCGCAGAGACCGAAGATGGCGCCCCACATTCCGGTTATGCGGAAAAATATTGCTGATATTCTCGGAATAAAAGAAAATCAGGTAAATATTAAGGCGACGACGGAAGAAGGTCTCGGGTTCACCGGAAATGGAGAAGGAATCTCCTCCCAGGCAGTCTGCCTGCTGATTTCTGCAGAATGAGAGGATAAGACAGGACATGAATATTCGTTATCTTGACCGAGAGGAACATGAACGTTCCAGAGCTCTTTATGAAGAGATATTCATTGAGGATGAGAAGGATTTCGTGGATGCATACTATCGGATAAAGGCGAAGGATAATGAGATTCTTGCAGCAGAAGCCGATGGGCGGATTGTGTCTATGCTGCATCGTAATCCTTACACCTTCAGACTGAGAGGAGAGCTTGTGCCGGCAGATTATGTGGTGGCCGTGGCCACAAAAGTGACCTTTCGCCATCAGGGACTGATGCGTTCTCTGCTGACGAAAGCTCTTCATGATATGTACGGACAGAGATATCCTTTTACATTTCTGATGCCGGCAGATGAAGCGATTTATACCCCCTTTGATTTCCGGCTGATGGGGAACGATGATGAAGAAGGACTGGCTGTGCTTGACGGTGAAAAGCTTGCAGAAGACTACGATTTATATCCGGAGAAAGATGCAGCCTATAAAAGAAGGCATATCGACTGGCCGGAGTGGGAGTCTACGCCGATGATGATACGTCTCCTGTATCTTCCGGATTTCGTGAAGAGAATCGGAGCGGAACGGGCTCAGAGTCTGAAGGTAAAGATAACAGACGGAATACTTCCGGAAAACAATGGCGTGTTTGTCTGGAATTTCACGGAGGAAGGCAGTACGCTGGCGCCTGTGGAGGAAGAACCGGAAATCTGCATTTCCATTGCGGATTTGGGAAGTTTTCTGTGCGGTATGCTGGGTGCGGAAGAGCTTCCCGGACTTGCAGCTTCCGGAAATGAGGATTCTGTGCGGGAGAGACTGGAGAGAGTGCATGTTCTGAACGGTATTTATATCAATGAAACCGTATAGCAGCAGTCTGTATGTGAAAACCGGCAGAGAAGACTTGACAAAATTTCTGATTTTGCATATTCTATAGACATATCTGGATATCAACAGGAAAAAGGCAGAGAACGGAAGAGTAATCTGAATCCGAAGCAGCAGAGAGGAACGGTCGCCGGCTGAAAGCCGTTCCGGTGAAGGGGCAGATGAAGTGCATCCGGGAGCCGATTCGGTGAGCGAAGGAGAGCCTGCAGGCAGTCCGAGTCAGCCGGATCCGAAGTGCGCACGTTACGCGGCAGAGGGAAAAGGCAGAGAGCCTTTTAAAAAGAGTGGAACCGCGGATATTTTCGTCTCTTGGAGAGGAAGATATCCGTTTTTTTATTTGTAAAGGGGAGAGAGTATGGGAATCATCAGGTATATCAGGGAAGAATTCCAGGTCATTACCGAACGTGACCCGGCGATTAAAACTCCGGCAGAAGTACTCCTGTATCCAAGTTTCCGGGCTATCCTGAGCTATCGGCTGGCTCACAGGTGGTATTTAAAGGGACATTATTTCTGGGCCAGATGGCTGTCACAGAGGACGGTCCGCAAGACGGGAATTGAGATTCATCCGGGGGCAACGATAGGAAAAGGTCTGTTTATTGACCACGGCTCAGGCGTTATCATCGGGGAAACGGCTATTATAGGTGATAATGTGACGCTCTATCAGGGGGTGACTCTGGGGGGAACCGGTAAGGAAAAAGGCAAGCGCCATCCTACTTTGAAGGATAATGTAATGGTCAGCGCGGGAGCGAAGATTCTGGGATCGTTTACCATCGGAGAAAATTCGAAGATTGGAGCAGGATCCGTGGTACTCAAGGAAGTACCGCCCAACTGCACAGTGGTAGGCGTTCCCGGACGTATCGTAAAGCGTAACGACGTAAAGGTGCCGCGGAGCGATATGAATCAGGTGGATCTGCCCGATCCGGTTATGGAATGCCTGACAAAGCTGCAGCAGGAAAATGATACGCTGCGGGCGCAGGTGCTGGAGCTTGAGAAAAATAAAAAGAACAAAAAAGAGAAAAAGGAAAAGAAGGAGAAATCTCATGAAAATCTATAATACGCTCACAAAGAAAAAAGAAGAATTTATTCCTCTGGAAGAAGGAAAGGTAAAGATGTATGTCTGCGGACCTACTGTCTATAATTTCATTCATATCGGCAATGCACGTCCCATGATAGTGTTCGATACCGTGCGCCGCTATCTGGAATACAGAGGATACGATGTAAATTACGTATCCAATTTTACGGATGTGGATGACAAAATTATCAAAAAAGCCAATGAAGAAGGCGTGTCTGCGCAGGAGATTTCAGAGCGTTATATCGCTGAATGCAAGCATGACATGGAAATGATGAATGTAAAGCCGGCTACGACACATCCTCAGGCTACGCAGGAAATACCCGGCATGATCAGCATGATTCAGACCCTGATTGACAAGGGCTACGCCTATGAGGTAAACGGAACCGTCTACTTCCGTACCAGAAAATTCGGCCCTTACGGCAAACTGTCTCATAAAAATCTGGATGACCTGCGAAGCGGAAACCGTTCCCTTCTGGTATCCGGAGAAGATGAGAAGGAAGATCCGCTGGATTTCGTGCTCTGGAAGCCAAAGAAAGAAGGAGAGCCGGCATGGCAGTCTCCCTGGGGCGAAGGTCGTCCCGGCTGGCATATCGAGTGTTCTGAGATGTCAAAGAAGTATCTTGGAGAAGAAATCGATATCCATGCAGGCGGCGAGGATCTGGTTTTCCCCCATCATGAAAATGAGATTGCTCAGAGTGAGGCCTGCAATGGCAGAGAGTTTGCAAAATACTGGATGCACAATGCGTTTCTGAATATTGACAACCGGAAGATGTCAAAGTCGCTGGGCAATTTCTTTACGGTTCGTGAGATCAGTGAAAAATACGATCTGCAGGTGCTTCGTTTCTTCATGCTGAACGCACATTACAGAAGTCCGCTGAACTTCAGCGCTGAACTGATGCAGTCCTCTAAATCCGCGCTTGACAGGATTGTTACGGCGGCAGACAATCTGAAACATCTGATCGAGAATGCCGGAACCGGAAGCATGTCAGAAAGCGAGCTGAGTCATTACGAGGCATCAGAGGAATATGTAAAGAAGTTTGAAGAAGCCATGGATGACGACTTTAACACAGCCGACGCTATTTCCGCTATTTTCGAGCTGGTGAAGTATCTGAATACACATTCAGGTGCGGAGAACTCTAAGGAATATCTGCAGAAATGCCTGGAAAGACTGCAGACTCTCTGTGATATTCTGGGACTTGTAATTGAAAAGAAAGAAGAACTTCTGGACGCAGACGTGGAAGCGCTGATTGCAGAGCGGCAGCAGGCCAGAAAAGAAAAGAATTTTGCCCGTGCGGACGAGATCCGGGCAGAGCTCCTTGCAAAAGGGATTGTTCTGGAAGATACACGGGAAGGTGTGAAATGGAGAAGAGCATGATAGATTTGATGGCAGAGATTCGGGAGAGTTTTGGTCTGGAGAATACAGATATCCGGACCTATTCCCCGCTGACGCTGGCTTATGTGGGAGATGCCGTTTATGAGCTGATTATCCGTTCTCTTCTGACAGGTAAGGGAAACGCGCAGGTAAACCGGCTGCATAAACGGGCCAGCGCACTGGTAAATGCCGGTGCCCAGTCAGATTTACTGGAGAGAATCCGGGAGGAGCTTACAGAGGAGGAACTGCATGTGTTCCGGCGCGGCCGCAATGCCAATTCTGCTACCATGGCGAAACATGCTACAATGACGGATTATCGAAAAGCGACAGGTTTTGAAGCTCTGATGGGCTGGCTTTATCTTACCGGACAGACGGAGCGGATGCTCATACTTATCCGTCTGGGTCTGGAGGACACAGAAGAACACTGACGCATACAGGACAGGAAAGAGCGCGTCCGGTCAGCCGGCAGAAACTTTTTCAGCGCGCAGGAGGAACTATGAGATATAAAGAACAGACTATAGAAGGCAGAAATGCGGTTCTGGAAGCTTTCCGCTCAGGAAAAACCATTGATAAACTATATATTCTGGATGGTTGCCAGGATGGCAGTGTCAATACTATCAAAAGAGAAGCGCGCCGTCAGGATACAATCATCAACTATGTAACGAAGGAACGTCTGGATCAGCTTTCTTCCACGGGACATCATCAGGGGGTGATTGCACAGGCGGCAGCTTATTCTTATGCAACTGTGGAAGAGATGCTTAAAGCGGCTGAAGAAAAGGGCGAGGATCCCTTTCTGATTCTGCTGGATGATATTGAAGATCCGCACAACCTGGGAGCCATCATCCGTACAGCCAACCTGGCCGGCGCTCATGGGGTGATTATACCCAAAAGACGGGCGGCAGGTCTGACAGCTGTGGTGGCACGGGCTTCTGCAGGCGCCATTAACTATACGCCCGTGGCCAAGGTAACAAATCTGAATGCCGTCATCCGGGAACTGAAGGAAAAAGGACTCTGGTTTGTGTGTGCCGATATGGGCGGAGAGATGATGTACGATTTGAATCTGACGGGTCCCATTGGACTGGTAATCGGAAACGAAGGAGAGGGAGTCAGCCGTCTGGTGAGGGAGGCCTGCGATTTTACAGCTTCGGTTCCCATGAAAGGCAATATAGATTCCCTGAACGCTTCTGTGGCGGCAGGCGTACTGGCTTACGAGATTGTAAGACAGAGAATGAAGAAATAGATCCATGTATAAATACAATGAAATGACGGATGAAGAACTTGTGGAGCGGATTCGGATGGGAGAATCTGCCTGTATGGATACGCTGATTGAGCGGTATAAGCGTCAGGTACGCAATCAGGCCAGAACGTTGTACCTGATGGGCGGAGACAATGATGATCTGATACAGGAGGGAATGCTGGGACTGTTCAAGGCTGTCAGGGATTACAGACCTGAAAAAGAAGTGTCCTTTGAAACTTTTGCCAGGCTGTGTATTTCCCGTCAGCTTTACAGTGCGGTGCAGGCGGCAGGACGTCAGAAGCATGTACCCCTGAATACGTACGTAGAGTTTTCTGATCAGCTGGATGCGCAGGAAGACAGTCCTCAGGGGAAAAGTCCGGAAGAGCTTCTGATAGACAGAGAAAATATCGAAAGACTTCGGGAAGAGATCTGGAAAGTGCTGAGTCCTATGGAGAAAAAAATTCTCCAGTCTTATCTGGATGGAGAAAGCTATACGGAGATAGCATCCGGCCTGAACCGTTCTCCCAAGTCTGTGGATAACGCACTTCAGAGAATCCGAAGAAAATTAAAGAAATTTTTAACGGATTAACCCCCATTTTGCCCTGTGGCATGATATAATGATGGAGTGATGAAAAAAGGGAAAGGGGGAAATTTCTTGTCGAATTATTTTGGAAGTACAGCGCCCTATCTGGTGACGGCACTTGTGGTATATCTGCTTTTCCGGGCGCTGATTTGGGTGATGTACTACCGGGGGCAGATGAGGGTTCCCCTTTTCCATGAGGCGGGGATTTTTTTACTGGCGTTCTGGTTTCTGGCGCTTTTTTCCTCATCTGTGACTCCGGCACTGGGGTTTTCCATAAAACCTGTATTTCCGGGAACGGATTTGATTCCTGTGAAAGGAATGATTGATCTCGCTTCCGCAAAGGGATTCGGGGCAGTACTGGGAGCCGTTTTCAAATATATTCCGCTTGGTTTTCTGATTCCCTTTTTATTACGGAGATACCGGAATATCGCGAAGGTTTTGTCTTTTTGCGGAGGGACAGCTCTCTTTATCGAAGTATTTCAGCTTTTTCTGAAAGAAGCGGGATGCCGGGTGGATGATGTCATTCTGGCTCTGCTGGGTGCTTTTATCGGCTATTTTCTGTTTTGTGTGCTCTGCAGATTTTTCCGCGATGCAGAACGTATGGGTACAGTGAAGCGTTCCAGAAGGAAAAATGTTCCCGTATCGGTCCGGTATGAACTGGAAGTATTGGTGGTATTGCTGCTCCTTTGCGTAATAGGCCGCGGAACACAGCTGGAGGCTGCGCGCGTGAAGAAAGAAAAGGCGATACAGGAACAGCAGGCAGCGGAAGAGGCAGCGGCGGCGAAGGCGGCAGCCGAGGCAGAAGCACAGCGGCTTGCGGAAGAAGAGGCAAAGAAGCTGAAAGTATCGGAAAATATGCCGGAGCTTGCCATAGAGGCGGGCGCAGCCTGTCTGTTTTCTATTGATGATGATATGATTCTGTATGAGAAGAATGGAGAAGGACAGGTTACACCAGCCAGTACGACAAAACTGATGACAGCATTGACTGTAGTTCGTTATTGCAGCCTGGATGAGACCATGACAGCGGGCGAGGAGATTAATCTCATCAGCGAAGGAGCATCCACTGCCAGTCTGAAAGTAGGAACTACCGGCAAGGTAGAGACATTTCTGGGAGCTATGCTGGTTCCCTCCGGAAATGATGCGGCATACGCTCTGGCAAATTATACAGGACATAAGATCCTGGGGAACAGTGAAGCTTCTTCCGCAGATGCCATAGAAGCTTTTATGGGAGCAGTGGAGGAACTGGCCGGAGAGCTGAATCTGGAAAACTCCAGTTTCCAGACTCCGGATGGAGATCAGGCTGATAATCAGTATACTTCAGCACGGGATATGGTGCGTATTGCCAGAGCCTGTATGGAAAATGAGACGATTATGCGCCTGTGCGGAGCAGGTACATACCGGGCGCTTTTTGAGAATATGGATGTAACATACAGGAATACAAACCGGCTGATTCAATCTTCGGATGAGTATTACTATGAAGGCGCCACAGGCCTGAAGACGGGAAGCTATAATGATGTAAAATGCCTGGTGGCTTCTGCTGAGATTAATGGAAAAAAATATGTGGCAGCGATAATGGAAGACAGTGAGGAGGGCCGTTATGCGGATGCAAGGATACTGTTTGATTATGTCGCTGGTCAGGAAGGTGAATAAAAATCAGATATTTCTATAACTACATGGGGATAGCTGAGCATGCGGATAAATAGGAAATAAATGTTACAAACGGCTGAACACATGAAAATCAGAGTGTTCAGCCGTTTTGCAGGTGCGGCGGCTCATTTTAGCATAAAGCCGGTTCTTTTTTGTCAGTTCTTCGGTGCAGGCTGCGGCTGGTAATGGAAAAGATCTTCATATGCTTCCTCTTCTGCATGATTTCTGGGCGTTGCAGGGATCAGACCGGTGCAGTCTGTAACCGAACAGGAATTTCCGAGGTAATCATAATCGTCCAGGATATTCTTTTCTGCCTGATCCTGAGAGGCCTTATTCTGGGGCACCGTTTTTTGTTTTTTTAAAAATTTACTATATTCCACAATAGTTTCCTCCATTTCGTTTTGTGCTTGTTCAGCCGGTATTCTCTGATATTGATCAGTATGTGCGGAGGACACAGAAAAAACACAGGAATACCACAAATTCTCCATATAAACGCCACAATTGCATCACAGACCTTCGATACAATAAGAGTGTCAAAAAGAAAAAGTAAACTCTAAGGAGGTCTTAGATATGTTGAGAGTAAAAAAAGGAGCAAAATTTGTCGCACTGGCGCTTACCTTTGGCGTCATGGCAAGCGCGGCATTTCAGGGAACCAATTTCCTGTTTAATCAGGTAAGCGGCGATGGACAGGAAAAGCAGGAAGCAAAGCTGAATATGGCAAGTGCCGTCAGCTCAACTTCTGACACAGCAGATTCCTCTGAACAGGGAGATACTTCCGGAACCGCAACGGTATCAGCGATTGCGGAGGCTGCCATGCCTTCTCTGGTGGCTATTACCAGCCAGAGTGTTCAGGAGATGATGAACTGGTTTGGACAGAGCCAGGTGTATGAAAGCGAGAGCAGCGGCTCCGGCATTATCATTGGGCAGACAGATACAGAGCTTTTAATTGTTACAAATAATCATGTGATAGACGGAGCACAGACCTTAAGCGTAGGTTTTATTGATGAGACAGCGGCAGAAGCACAGGTAAAGGGAACAGATGCCGATCACGACATAGCAGTTCTCTCTGTAAACCTGAGTGATCTTTCAGAAGACACTCTTTCTCAAATCAAGGTAATTCAGATAGGAAGTTCTGAGGAGCTTAAGGTGGGAGAACAGGTTGTAGCCATCGGAAATGCTCTTGGCTATGGACAGTCTGTCACAACCGGCATAGTAAGCGCTCTGGATCGTGCAGTAACCATCGATGGTGTAACCAATCTTCTGATTCAGACTGATGCAGCTATTAATCCTGGCAACAGCGGCGGAGCTCTGCTGAATATGTCGGGCCAGCTGGTAGGAATCAATTCGGCGAAGTATTCAGATACAACCGTAGAAGGAATGGGTTATGCGATTCCGGTGGATGATGTAACGGATATTATTGAGAATTTGATGAATCGTACTGTACGGACAGAAAAGGCTCCTGAAGGTCAGCAGGGCTTTCTCGGAATTACCGGTCAGGATGTAACCGCAGAAATATCAGAGGCTTACGGCATGCCCAAGGGTGTTTATATCATTTCAGTAGAAGAGGGTTCAGCTGCGGAAAAAGCCGGTCTTCAGAAAGGGGATATCATCACAAAATTTGATGGAACAAGCGTTTCGTCCCTGTCTGATTTGCAGAATCTGATTGCCTACTACAGTTCAGGAGAGACAGTGGAGGTCACTTACAGCAGAGTTTCTGATGGTCAGTATGCAGAACAGACCGGAGAAGTAACACTGGGCTCTAATGGAGACAGTACAGCAGCATCCGGCAAATAAACGAAAGGCTGCATGGATTGCGGCAGCAAAAATACAGACAGGAGGAATTCAAAAAATAAATAAAAAAAATTTGAAATATTTATTGACATTTCATGTCGTAAATGCTAATATAATCTAGCGCGCTGCGCTAGATGCTGCTGTGGCTCAGTCGGTAGAGCGTCGCATTGGTAGTGCGGAGGTCACGGGTCCGATTCCCGTCAGCAGCTTCAGAAAATACCGGGAAAGCACGTAACTGAAAGGTTGCGTGCTTTTTCTGTATTCCCGAATAAATGGAAGAAAGTAAATAAAACGGTAGTCATGGTTCAGGAAACCATGTTATAATAAAAAAGAATAAGCTCTGGAGGAGGCGATACTATGATTTCCAATCAGGTGATACAGGCGGCGCTGGAGGAACTGCGCTCTATCACGAAGATTGAGCTCTGCGTGGTGGAAACAGATGGCAGTCCGGCGGCTGCAACTTTTGAAGCGGAAAATATTCCGCAGGATATGATAAGAACATTTGCACAGTCGCCTGCAGAGGTGCAGAGCCTGCAGGGGTGCCATTTTTTCAAAATATACGATGAAGGGGTTCTTGCATATATACTTTTGGCAAAGGGCAGCGGAGAGGATGCTTATATGATCGGAAAAGTAGCTGTCAGTGAACTGCAGAATCTGATCGTAGCATATAAAGAACGTTTTGACAGAAATAATTTTATCCAGAATCTGCTTCTGGATAATCTGCTTCTGGTGGATATTTACAGTCAGGCAAAAAAACTTCATATCGAGACAGAAGTAATGCGGGTGGTATATCTGGTTGAGACCAGAGATGAGAAAGACGCCATGGCGCTGGAAGCTGTGCGCAGCGTATTTGCGCCCCGGTCTCAGGACGTGATTACGGCGGTGGATCAGAAGAATATTGTAGTTGTCAAGGCGGTAAGTGCCCAGGATACCTATGAGTCGCTGGATGAAATAGCAGGTGTTTTGTCCAGAATGCTCAACACAGATGGAACAGAGAGGGTTCGTGTGGCTTATGGAACCATAGTCAGCCAGATTAAGGATGTTTCCAAGTCCTATAAAGAGGCAAAGATGGCTATGGAAGTCGGCAGGATTTTCTATCCGGAGAAAACGGTTATCGCATATCGGACACTTGGAATCGGACGTCTGATCTATCAGCTGCCTCAGCCGTTGTGCGAAATGTTTATGAAAGAAATTTTTGGCGATAATACGCCGGACACTTTTGATGAAGAGACGCTGACTACGATTGAAAAATTTTTTGAAAATAATCTGAATGTATCTGAGACGGCGCGGCAGCTTTTTGTGCACAGGAATACACTTGTGTACAGGCTGGAAAAGCTGGAGAAGACCACAGGACTGGATATTCGTGTGTTTGAAGACGCTCTGACTTTCCAGATTGCGCTGATGGTGGCCAGTTATATGAAATATCTGGATAAAATGTCAAAATAGCGCGGACAGTAACGGAGAATAAAAGGGACAGTCATCTCTTGTCAGAGACGGCTGTCCTTTTGTATACGCATCTTCAAGCCAATGAAAAATACAGCAGAATTTATAAATGCTATTCAATTTCTTTATCCTTACATTTTTTTCTGGAAAGCTTGTCCTGTCCGGGCAGCTGGTCGATGAGCTTTTCAATAACCTGTTTTTTCATATACACATCAAAACTCAGCATGCAGATAAAAGAAAAAAGCTGAAGCAAGTCACGTTCCTTTTCCGGAGCATCAGAAAATGTTTCGCCTGAAGCGTGGTATTTCTGTCGCAGGTCTTCTTTCATCATTTCAATCTGCGACTTTTCCAGACTGAAAACTTCTGAATAGATATGCTCCAGCTGAAGATTGCCATCGGTATGAAAATATCGTTCAGTCAGCGGAGAAAGAAGATTCTGGATATCGTTGATAGAAAGGATGTTTTTAAAATAATAAATAAAAATGAGAAGCAGCATGTGCTCCCTGGAATACTTCTTTTTTTCCGGAGGAGGAAGCAGATGATTCTTCGCGTAATTATTGATCATGGTTTTGGTGAGAATCTTATCGTCTTCATAACGTCTTGACGCACTCAGCCGTGTGTCCATGAAGGTGGTTACCTGGTCCATGTAAAGATCAATACCGGGAATTTCTTCCGGACGAATATAACTGACGCGATCCAGACTCTGTAAAATGCTCTCCAGCAGGTTCTGACTGTCTATGGTCATAATAATTCACCCCCAGAGTTTCATTATATAGTATTCAAAACTATATGACAAGAAGCAAATATTAAAAAAATTGAAAAAGTATACCATTTCTTCTTTCTGCTTTCAGAGTTTGGAAGTATGCCAGATGAGCTGTGTATTTCCTCTTGTCCCCGGGGGCTGAAATGTAATATAATAGGGAGCAGAAACCATATACCGGAGACAGTTCAGACTGTCCAGCGAAAGGAGGAAGGAAATGGCAAATATTATAAAGAGATTCGGGGATATTATGTCGGCAAATATTAATGCGCTTCTGGATCGGGCGGAGGATCCGGACAAAATGATAGATGAATATCTGCGGGATGTTGAGAGTGATCTGGGAAAGGTCAAAGCAGAGACAGCCGCAGTGATCGCCTCTGAGACGAAGGCGGCAAGAGAGCTTGACGAGTGTACCCAGGAAATTGCGAAGATGCAGCGGTATGCCCAGAAGGCAGTGGAAGCAGGGAATGATGATGACGCACGCCGGTTTCTGGAGAAGAAGGTTCAGCTTGTGAAGCAGCAGGAAAGCCTCAGACAGGCTTATGATGTGGCTGCTGCAAATGCGGTGAAGATGCGGGAGATGCATGACAAGCTGGTGAAGGATCTGGAGAGTCTGCGTGCGAAACGGGACGCTATCAAAGCCAAGACAGCGGTGGCAAGGACACAGGAAAAGATGAATCGGATGACCTCCGGTATCGCCGGTGCGGGAGAAGCTATGGCAGCCTTCGAGAGAATGGAGGAAAAGGCGGATCGGATGCTTGACGAGGCAAATGCTATGGCTGACCTGAATGATACAGGAGACAGTATTGACGATCTCGCGAGGAAATATGATGCGGATGACAGTCCGGCGGTAGAGGACGAGCTGGCGGCGCTGAAGGCGAAGATGGGATTATAGGATTTCAAAGGACACAGAACAGAATAACAGGGGAGAAACAGATAAGGGATGAACAGCAAAACATACTACTGCGAAAACTGCGGCGGCATCATGGAATTTGACGTGGAAAGCCAAAGCCTTAAGTGTCCCAATTGTGATACAGAGATACACATCCTTAACGAAAAGGAACGTATCGTAGAGCACAGTCTGACAAAACACGCCATGCAGACAATACGGGCCGAAGAGAAAACGACACAGACCATGGAGTGTACAAGCTGCGGAGCGAAGATAGAGGTGGATTCTACAAGCACGGCAGTGGAATGTCCTTATTGTGGTTCCAGCTATGTGCTGGCACAGAAACAGGAGGATTCCATTGTCCCGGACGGAGTAATTCCCTTTCAGATTGATAAAAACCGGGTGGGAGAGCTGTTCCACCGCTGGATAAAGGGACGCTGGCTGGCTCCCGGAGAACTGAGGCATCTGTACCAGAAGGAACGCCTGCAGGGTATATATCTGCCTTACTGGACCTTTGATGCCAAGGCAGATGGCCGGTACACAGCTATGGGCGGCCGGCACAGAACGGTTACCCGGAAAGGAGCGGACGGAAAGACGGAGAGCAAAGTGGTAACAGACTGGTATCCTACGTCGGGGAACATAAGGCGGGCCTTTGATGATGTGCTGGTTCCGGCGTCCCGGAAGCTGGATGAAGGGCTGCTGCGCAAAGCAGGAGTCTTTGGAACCGGACAGATGGCTTCCTATTCACCGGAGTATTTTTCAGGTTATGGAGCGGAATGCTATACCGTGGATCTGGATGATGCTCATGGCGAAGCACTCAGAACCATGGAACATGAACTGGAGAAGATGGCCCGGGAGGATGTGCTTCGCCGCTTTGACGAGGTTCGGGACGTCCGGGTTCGCGCTGATTTTCGGGATGAGACCTATAAGCATGTGATGATGCCGATTTATACCACGGCATATACATATAAAGGGAAGCAGTACCATGTGCTGATCAACGGACAGAGTGGTATAGTGGAAGGAGACTACCCGAAGAGCCCTGCGAAGATTGCGGCTATAGCAGCCGCGGTTCTGGCAGTAATTCTTCTTGTCTGGGTGTTCAGCGGAGGCAGGAAGGAAGAACAGTATGGGGAAACCCGCAATGAATGGACAGAAGAGATCTGCGTGGCAGATTCAGAGAATGAGGAGGAGATGACATGGGTTTATTTGGAGGACAGTTTGCCAATGTAGTAGAGTGGCAGGAGTTCCGGGACGACATGCTGTTCTGGAAATGGAGTAATCAGGAGATCAAGAAAGGCAGCCGTCTGATCATTCGGCCGGGCCAGGACGCCATTTTTCTCTATAACGGAAAGACAGAAGGAATTTTCCGGGATGAAGGAAGCTATGATATTGAATCAGAAATCATTCCCTTCCTGTCCACGTTGAAGGGATTTAAATTCGGATTCAACAGTGGGATACGGGCAGAGGTTCTGTTTATAAACACCAAGGAAGTTCTGGTGAAATGGGGGACCAAAAACCCCGTGCTGATGCCTGCTCCCGGTCTGCCGGGAGGCATGCCCATCCGTTCCTTCGGAACCTTCGCCTGCAAGGTGGCGGATTATGATGTACTGATCGAAAAAGTGGCAGGAATCCGCAGAGAGTTTACAGTGGAAGATGTGAAAGAGCGCATTACTTCTATGCTGGACCAGCTGCTGATGAAATGGATTGCCAGGGAAGGCAAGGACATGTTTAATCTGCAGGTCAATGCCCGGGAGATCGGCCAGGGTATCCAGGAGGATCTGGATATGGAGATGCAGAAAATCGGAATCAGCATCACAGCGTTTGCCATATCCAGCTTCAATTATCCGCCGGAGGTGCAGAAGATGGCTGAAAAGGCGGCAGCTCAGAGTATGATTGGCGATGTGGGACGTTTCCAGCAGATCAATATGGGAGAAGCGATGGGAAATGCCCAGGGCGGCGGAACTGCGGCAGATATGGCCGGACTGGCTATGGGAATGGCTATGGGACAGCAGATGGCCGCGCAGATGTATCCCAATCAGGCGGCAGCAGGCACAGCGCAGGCAGGAACCGGAAAAGCGCCTAATTT
>CALWGE010000043.1 GCA_944378225.1 uncultured Merdimonas sp. | reverse complement strand
GAAGAGATTACGAACTAGGAGGATACGGACATGGCAGATAAGTTAAGAATTACGTTAGTGAAATCTCCCATCGGTGCGATCCCGAAGCAGAGAGCAACTGTGGAGGCTCTTGGCCTTCGCAAGGTTAACAAGACAGTTGAACTTCCGGACAATGATGCTGTCAGAGGAATGATCTGGCATGTAAAGCATCTTGTAAAAGTGGAAGAGATTTAATTCAGATTACGGAATAGGAGGTGTCACAATGGACTTATCAAATTTGCAGTATGCGGAAGGCTCCAGACAGAGCGGAAACTTCCGGAGAGGTCGTGGACACGGATCAGGAAATGGTAAGACAGCCGGCAAGGGACATAAGGGTCAGAAGGCTCGTTCCGGAGCACCGAGACCGGGCTTCGAGGGTGGCCAGATGCCGTTATACAGAAGACTTCCGAAGAGAGGCTTCACAAACAGAAATTCCAAGGTTATCGTTGGAATTAATGTAAGCGCTCTGGAAGTATTCGAGAACGACGCGGTTGTTTCTGTAGAGACTCTGCTTGAGCAGGGCATTGTAAAGAATCCGAGGGATGGTGTAAAGATTCTCGGCAACGGAGAACTTACGAAAAAGCTTACTGTACAGGCCAATGCTTTCTCCGAGGGCGCTAAAGCCAAAATCGAGGCTCTTGGTGGAAAAGCAGAGGTGATCTAATGTTCAAGACATTACAGAACGCATTTAAAGTTAAGGATATCCGGAAAAAGCTGACATTTACATTCCTGATGCTGATAGTGATCAGGCTGGGATCTCAGCTTCCCATTCCCGGAGTAAACCGTACATTTTTTGCGTCCTGGCTTGCGGCTCAGACCGGCGACGCGTTCAATCTTCTGGACGCGTTCACCGGCGGTTCTCTGGCCAGCATGTCAATATTTGCGTTAGGTATTAATCCCTACATCACATCTTCCATTATTATTCAGCTGCTCACGATTGCGATTCCTCAGCTGGAGGAAATGCAGAAGGACGGCGAAGAGGGAAGAAAGAAAATCCAGAATATTACCCGTTATGTCACCGTAGCTCTGGCCCTTATTGAGGGTACGGCTATGACCATTGGCTTTGGCGGTCAGGGACTTCTGGAGAATCCTACATGGTATAATATGGCTGTTGTAGTAATTGCTCTGACTGCAGGTTCTGCATTCCTGATGTGGATTGGCGAGCGTATTACACAGAACGGTGTGGGCAATGGTATTTCCATCGTCCTGCTGGTTAATATTGTATCCCGTATGCCGGATGATTTGATTAATCTGTACAGACAGTTTATGGCAGGAAAGAGTGTAGCTCTGGCTATGCTTGCTGCAGTCATCATTCTGGCAGTTATCCTTGTGACAGTGATCTTTGTCATCGTTCTTCAGGATGGTGAAAGAAGAATCCCTGTTCAGTACAGCAAAAAGCTTCAGGGCAGAAAGGTAGTGGGAGGACAGAGCTCTCATATTCCTATGAAGGTCAATACGGCTGGTGTAATTCCGGTTATTTTTGCTTCATCCCTGATGTCTCTGCCTGGTATCGTTGCCGCTTTTATGGGAAAAGGAAGCGGAGACGGAATCGGCAGCAAGATTATTACGGGCTTAAGCTCCAGCAGCTGGTGTGATCCGCAGAACCCGGTTTATTCTCTGGGACTGCTTCTCTATATTCTGCTGGTAGTCTTCTTTGCTTACTTCTATACTTCTATCACTTTCAATCCGTTGGAGATAGCAGATAATATGAAGAAGCAGGGCGGCTTCATCCCGGGTATTCGTCCGGGACGGCCTACGTCTGATTATCTTGCGAAAATTTTGAATTATATTATTTTTGTCGGTGCAGTTGGCCTGATCATCGTATGCGTGATTCCGATTTTCTTTAACGGCGTTTTTGGCGCCAGCGTTTCTTTCGGCGGAACTTCGATTATCATCGTGGTTGGCGTTGTTCTGGAGACCATTAAGCAGATCGAATCTCAGATGGCAGTACGGTATTACAAAGGCTTTTTGAACGACTAATACAGGAGCTTCCGGCCTGCGCGGGATATGTGTGCCGTGCAGGATCCCGGAGGCTT
Organism: uncultured Merdimonas sp.; assembly: GCA_944378225.1. Classification (GTDB taxonomy): domain Bacteria; phylum Bacillota; class Clostridia; order Lachnospirales; family Lachnospiraceae; genus Laedolimicola. The sequence goes on along the minus strand of CALWGE010000043.1, from coordinate 20,057 downwards.
TCCCTCAATTCGGACAAAGAATGTTTTCGACTTCACTTTGTCGGAAACAAAACAGAAAAGTACAGCAGTACAGAATTCGGAACACAGGAAGTTCTTACACAGGAGGAGTACCGGTATGAAAATTATCATGTTGGGCGCGCCGGGTGCCGGAAAAGGTACACAGGCGAAAAAAATTGCTGACAGATATCAGATTCCCCATATTTCTACGGGAGATATCTTCAGAGCAAATATCAAGGAAGGCACAGAGCTTGGACAGAAAGCCAAATCCTATATGGATCAGGGACTTCTGGTGCCGGATGAGCTGACACTTGAGCTTATCATGGATCGTTTCAAGAATCCGGACTGTGTAAACGGTTATGTGCTGGACGGATTTCCCCGTACCATTCCTCAGGCAGAGGCATTGACCAAGGCTCTGGAGAAAAACGGAGAAGCTATTGATTATGCTATCAATGTAGAAGTGCCGGACGAGAATATCGTTACCCGTATGTCCGGAAGAAGAGCCTGCCTTGCATGCGGCGCTACGTATCATATCGTATATGCGCCCACGAAGACAGAGGGTGTCTGTGACAGATGCGGGGAAGCACTGGTTTTGAGAGACGATGACAAGCCGGAGACGGTAAAAAAGAGACTGGATGTATATCACAGCCAGACACAGCCGCTCATTGACTACTATACGAAGCAGGGAAAACTTGCAGAGGTAGACGGAACACAGAATGTAGACGCTGTGTTTGACACGATTGTAAAGATTTTAGGAGCGTAGGTTATGTCGGTAACAATTAAATCTGCCAGAGAAATTGATTTGATGCGGACAGCAGGCAAGCTGCTGGAAGAAGTTCACAATGAGCTGGCGGCCTTTGTAAAGCCTGGTATTTCCACTCTGGACATTGACCGCTATGGAGAAAAGCTGATACGCGAGAGAGGCTGTATTCCGAACTTTCTGAATTATAACGGATACCCGGCTTCTATCTGTGTATCTGTAAATGATGAAGTGGTTCACGGAATTCCTCATGAGGACCATATTCTGAAGGATGGCGATATTGTCAGCCTGGATGCAGGTCTGATTTATAAGGGGTACCATTCAGATGCGGCCAGAACTCACGCAGTTGGAAAGATTAGTCCTGAGGCCCAGAAGCTGATCGATGTTACGAAGCAGAGCTTCTTTGAAGGTATCAAATTTGCAAAGGCCGGACATCATCTTCATGAGATATCCGCAGCCATCAACGACTATGTAGACCAGTTCGGATACGGAGTTGTACGTGACCTGGTAGGCCATGGAATCGGAGAACATCTTCATGAGGATCCGCAGATTCCGAATTTCCGGCAGCGCCGCCGGGGCATCAAATTGGTGCCGGGTATGACGCTCGCGATTGAGCCTATGATTAATGCGGGAACCTGGGAGGTTTCCTGGCTGGACGACGACTGGACGGTAGTTACGGATGACGGCTCACTTTCTGCTCACTATGAAAATACAGTCCTGATCACCGACGGAGAGCCGGAGATTCTGACTCTCACACTGTAAATGCCTATGAGAAGAACAGAACAGGGAATGTTCGTCAGATCGAAGGCGGGCCATGATAAGGATAAGCTGTATATCATATTAAAAAAGGAAGGCGAATATGTATACCTGACAGACGGGGATTTACGTCCTTTGTCCAAACCTAAAAAGAAGAACTGGAAGCATGTTCAGCCTGTTTTAAAAATCCCCGAAGGATGGGATTCTGAGCGGATAACAGATGAATTTGTGAAGCGTGCCATCAGGCTGCAGGAAAAGGAGGATGCAAATGTCTAAAGCAGATGTAATTGAAATCGAAGGAACTGTAGTAGAGAAATTGCCGAATGCTATGTTTCAGGTAGAACTTGAGAATGGCCATCAGGTACTGGCCCATATCAGCGGCAAGCTCCGTATGAATTTTATCCGGATTCTTCCGGGGGATAAGGTGACAATTGAAATGTCTCCGTATGATTTATCCAAGGGCAGAATTATCTGGAGAGATAAATAAGCCAGAAAAATGTCTGGCATAGAAAAACCATCGTATCTGTTGAAACAGGTACGATGGTTTTTTATTATTGGAATCAAAAAGTTTCTCTTACAGGGATACTGATTTCTGTTACAAATTTTTCTGTATCGTTGGTAAATCCATAGTCTATCATTGTGATTTCTCTGGAGAAATCTGTTATGACAAGCTTTTTTTCCTGAATGTAGGAGAGGAGCTGGCGGTAGTAGACCGGTGCTTCCGGGTGACTTCCGCGAAACCGGATAGAGACGGCGGGAGTTTCCGGGAGGCGGGAAGTCTCGCCATGAAACAGATCCTCTTCATCCAGGATAAGAAAAATTCCGTCATACTGATCAAAACGGCCGGCCAGGAGATTTTCCTTGGCAATGTATACGCCTACTTTACCGAGAAAAGCGACAGCCTCTGACTGAGCCTCTGTCAGTTTGCGAAGCGGAGCCTCCATATCCAGAGAACCGCGGATTTTAAGGGAATCCTTCATTCGTACAATGCGGCAGGCGGGCAGATAAGCAGGCTTTATCGTTTCAAACACGGATGCTTTGGCATCGTGGATCTGATTCAGACGATTTTCAATTTTTCTTTCTATACGCTTCAGCTCCTGCTGACGTGCGGATACCGTTTCCTTCTGTTGACGAAGCTTTTCCTCGATACGTTCCACATCCCGGTCCTTCAGGAAATCCGAGATCTCTGAAAGGGGCATATCCAGCGCCCTCAGATAGCGTATGGTGTTCAGGGTTTCAAACTGCCGGATGCTGTAATAACGGTAGCCGGAAGAAGGCTCCACATATTCGGGCTTAAGCAGTCCTGCTTTTTCGTAGTGCCGCAGGCTGCTGACACTGATTTGAAACAGTCTGGCAATTTCGCCAATGTGAAAAAGTTCCGGAATATTCATGCGCGTTCCTTTCTTGAACGGGTGATCAGTATAAAAGCAATAATGCAGATAAGGACAGACAAAAGAGATGCAGAAGCGGTTGCCAGCCCCATGGGAAACAGTGTATGCGGGAAAAGAACAGAGGTCAGGTATACTCCCGGCACACGTACCAGCAGAATGGCGATAATATTATGCAGGAAGGAAAGTCCGGATTTCCCGCAGGCGCAGAAGTATCCGCTGAAACAGAAATGGATTCCGGCAAACAGGCAGTCCCACGCATATCCGTGCAGATACTGGCCGCCCATACGGACAACTTCCGCTCCGTCTGCAGCGGTGGCGTCCGTAAAGAGTGATACTACGGGTTCGGCCGTAAACTGCATCAGGACTGCAACAAAGAGACCGAAGCCTGCAGCAATGTATATGGCATAACGCAGTGTAAGCTGTGCCCGTTCCGGTTTCCCTGCTCCGAAATTCTGCGCGCCCAGAGCAGCCACCGCAGAGAGCATGGAAGAGGGAACCAGAAAAAGAAAACTGATGATTTTTTCCACAATGCCTACTGCGGCGGCATCACTCAGACCTCTGCGATTGGCAATGATTGTAATAATAATAAAAGCTACCTGAATAAATCCATCCTGACAGGCCACCGGAATACCTATTTTAAGGATCTTTCCCATTACCGGTCCGGATGGACGAAAATCTTTCCTGCTGACAGAGAGGCCCTTTTCCTGTCTGCGGATTACAGCAAACGCGATCAGCACACTGAGCATCTGGGAAATGGTAGTGCCCAGAGCTGCGCCGGCAGGTCCCATATGCATAGCGCCCATAAACAGATAGTCCAGCGCAATGTTAACTGCACAGGCTATTGCAATAAAATACATGGGACTTTTGGAATCCCCCATGCCTCGGAAAATGGAGCAGATGATATTGTAAGCAGTAATGAATGGGATACCAATAAAGCAGATGGTAAGATAGGTGATTGTACCAGGTATCGCTTCCGGCGGTGTGGACAGAATAGATACAATCGGTTTTACCAGAACCAGCAGCAGAGCTGCAAGAACCAGAGATAATCCCAGAAACAGGACAGCCGTATTTCCTACGGAGGAAGAGGTGGTTTCCCGGTCACCTGCGCCTACAGCCTGTCCGATGGATACGGTAGCGCCCATGGCCAGTCCTACCAGGATGACAGTGATCATATGCATGACCTGAGAGCCTACAGATACGGCTGTGGTACTGGCAATGCCTTCAAACTGTCCGATGATGAACAGATCTGCCATACCATACAGAGTCTGCAGAAAGTATGATAAAAGATAGGGCAGCGAGAAAAAAAGAATATTTTTCCATACGCTGCCGGTAGTAAGATTACGTTCCATTTTTGTTCCTTCTTTCCTGTAAATCATATAACAGAATTATAAACTCTGCAACTGTTGTAGAGTCAAGAAAATGAAATACTTGAGAATCTTCAAAAAGGGTAATATGATGTAAGTAGTTGCACAGGCAAATGAGAGGGGGAGTATACGTATGAGAAGGAGAGATTTATGGGCCGTACTTGTTTTATTGATAGCCGGCCTGATGGGAGGATGCAGTACGAAGGTTCAGGATAGGGGGCAGGAATCAGTCATTCAGGATCAGGAGGAGATACAGAACACACAGCAGTTCTCCTTTGAGGATGTGGCCGATCTGGAATTCTGCTTCAGCAGCGGTGCAGGGGCATGGCGTACGGTACTGCATATTCATGAAGACGGAAGCTTTGACGGACAGTATATGGACAGTAATATGGGAAGCAATATTGAGGAATATCCCGGCGGGACAGCATATTACAGTGAGTTTTCCGGAACATTTACGGAGCCGGAGCAGGAAGACACATATACATGGCGTTTTCAGATTGATACCCTGGAGTATACCTATGATTTTGGTCAGGAGGCCCGGGATGGAATCCTGTATGAGTACACAGAAGCGAACGGGCTGAGCGATGCGGAGGATTTATATATTTATCTGCCAGGTGCAGAGCTGGCTGCTCTTCCGGAGAATTACCGGAGTTGGGTGGGGTATTCTGATTTGGAAAACATACAGGAAACAGAGCTTCCTTTTTACGGACTATATAATGAAAAGCAGGAATCAGGATTCCTGAGCTATGTCAGAAGTACCAGAGAAACCCTGAACTGGATGGATGAGAAAAAAATAGACGTTTTGGTATCCCAGGCAGAGGCAGAAACGACTCGTCTGAAGGAAGAGCTGCAGAATGCAGTTACGCAGGCGGACATGAATAGTTTGTCTCTGCAGCTCTACGAAGTATGGGATGGAGTTCTTAATGAAATCTGGGGAATCCTCAAAGAAAATCTCAGCGATTCTGCAATGGCAAAACTGACGGAGGAAGAGCGAGAGTGGATTGGGGAAAAAGAGAGGACAGTGCAGGAGGCCGGAGCAGAAGTGGAGGGAGGAAGCCTTCAGCCGCTGATCGTTAACAGCAAAGCGTACGAAATGACTCATGATAGAGTTTTCGAATTGCTTTCTCAGATTTATGATGGCTTTTAAAATGTGTTTTATACTGACGGGCATCAGAATACAAAATGAAAAAAGAAAGAAAATGAGGTTGCTATGCCGGAAAGAAATACAGGGCTTTCAGCAAATGAAGCCTGGAAGGCCCTTCTTGAAAAATATCCGATTACAGAGACGGTGAACCGTGAAGGAACATATCGTATCAGAGCAGATCAAATCCGGGAATTCCGGGAGCCGCGGCTGATGGCCAAATGGGACAGCTCGGACTCACTGCCGGAGATTCTGAGGAAAAATAAGCTGAATATTCTGCCGGACAGCAGGACTTCCTATGTATTAGGCGATTTTCTGCTTTATCAGGAAATTCCGGAGCTGACAGAACATGTGACACGGATGACACATGTGGAGATGCCGGATTTTGAATCCATCGATGTGAGCGGCATCAGCTCAGAAGCAAATGCCATTCATGGTCTGACACTGTCAGGAATACTGGATGATTTTCTGGGAGAAGGGAGAAATGCCGCAACTTTTAATGGCCGTATGGGTACAGGAGCTTTTACATTCCGGGTGAATACAGTCCGGGGAGTACCGGCGGAAATTCATGTGGAGAACGCGCAGTGTGAAATTGACGGAGGATTTGAAAACAGGAGCTCTGTAGTAATTATGGAGGCCAAAAATGTTGTTCATAAAGATTTTCATGTCCGCCAGCTATACTATCCATATCGGCTGTGGCGGACAAAAGTGAAAAAACCTGTCCGTCTGGTCTTCTGCGTCTACTCTAACATGATTTACAGGCTGTTTGAATACCGCTTCACAGATCCGGAAGATTATTCTTCCATTGAACTGGTGCGGATGAAAAATTATTCCCTTCAGGATACCTCTGTTTCCATGGACGAGCTTAAAGAGGTGCGCCGATGCACACCGGTGCGGACTGATGATGCCATGGAAAAGACAAAAACGCCATTTATTCAGGCAAATTCCATGGAACGGGTCATTTCTCTGCTGGAGAATCTTTATGAGAATCCTATGACCAGTCAGCAGATTGCTGAACTGATGGATTTTGATCCCCGACAGTCGGATTACTATTATAATGCCGGTAAGTACCTGGGGATTTTTGAGAAAAAAAGGCAGGACGGACAGGTGCTGACGGTGCTGACAGCTTTGGGGCAGAAAGTATTCAAAATGAATTATAAGGAGCGGCAGCTGAAGCTGGTAGGTCTGATTCTGGAGCATGAGATTTTTGCGGAATTTTTTGATTTTGTGGCAGCAGAAGAGACCCTGCCTGACAAGGAAGAAATTGAAAGAGCAATGCGCCGCCTGCACGTATGCGGCGAAGGGCAGATTGTGAGGCGGGCCAGTTCCGTTTATGGATGGCTGAGATGGATTCGGAATCTGACACTTCTGTAAAAAACACAGTTTGAACATAGTTTCTTCAATATAAAAACATAATTTCTCTTTACAATAGACATTAAGAAATAATTAAGAAACAGCAGTGACCGGGCAGAGAGGCAATCTGACGGAAAGCTGCGGAATTCAGAAAGGAGAAATTATGAAAAAGAAAATCATGTACATGCTGACAGTCCTTGCGCTGACAGTAATGATGACGGTGCCGTCTTTTACGGCCCGTGCTGCCGGAGGTCTGGCACTTTCTACTCCGGATGAACTTCTGAGCTTTGATGCTCATGTGAACAGAGAGTCAGATGTAACACTGACTGTCACCAATAACAGCAATGTAGATCTGCAGAACATCACGCTGACCTCTTCTGCACCCAGCGGCTGGAATGTAAGTTTTGATATCTCCTCCATTGACGTTCTGGAGGCAGGAGCCACACAGGAAATTACGGCTCATGTGACGCCGGGTGATTCAGCCATGACAGGTGATTACGTGTGCACATTTACGGCCAGCTGCTCAGCCTGCTGTCTCAGCTCAAAGGAGTTGATGGGACAGAGCGGGAAGGAGAACGGATACTGGTTCATTCCCGGGAGGATATCAGAAGACGGGTGACTCTGGAGCTGACAGCAAACGGCTATACGCTTCTGGAACTGCGTCAGAAAGGAGGAGATCTGGATGAAATCTATAGCCGGTATTTTGAAAAAGCCGAACGGGAACAGCAGCGGAAAAACTCTGAAAAACATCACACTCTGGCAGGATTTAAAAAAGGCTTTCGGTCTGGACAGTGAGGGAGTAGCGGGGCTTAAGGCACTATACCACAAAGAGATGATGGATAATATTCGAAGCAGGCGCTTTCTCGTTATCCTGATATTGATTATTGTGACCAGTTATTCCAGCCTTTATGGGGCTCTGACTGGCCTTGCCTCTTCCGACAGTACGGATTATCTTTTCCTGGCCCTGTATACTACGAGCGGCAGTTCCATTCCCTCTTTTATGTCCTTTATCGCCCTGCTGGGACCTTTTGTGGGAATTATTCTGGGCTTTGACGGAATTACGGGAGAAAAATCTGAACGAACTCTGTACCGTATTGCGGCCCAGCCTATTTACAGAGATTCAATCATAAACGGAAAGTTTCTGGCCGGAACTACTCTCATTTTTCTTATGGTATTTACAATGGGAATCTCTATCGGAGCAGTGGGTCTCCTGGCTATGGGAATTCCGCCGAGCTTGGAAGAAATAGGAAGAATCCTGATTTATCTTTTCTTCACTTCTGTTTATATCTGCTTCTGGCTGGGACTGTCTCTGTGGTTTTCAGTTATCTGCAAAAATGCAGCGGCTTCGGCCATGGCAGCTATCGGTGTGTGGATTGTCTGCGCTTTGTTCATGAGTCTGATTGCGGGAATTATTGCAGACCTGGTTTATCCCATGAACAATGATTATCAGGCGTTGATGAATTCTATGGGAAATTATACACTGGAGCTTGGAGTGAATCGTATCTCGCCTTATTACCTGTACAGTGAGGCAGCTTCTACAATTATGAATCCTGGTGTGCGGGCTGTAAATGTAATTACAGTAGAATCCCTTTCGGGAGCCATCAGCGGATATCTGAGTCTGGGACAGAGTCTTCTGCTTGTATGGCCGCATCTGGCAGGACTGATTGCCCTGATGCTGGCGACTTTTGCGGGTTCATATATCTGCTTTATGAGGCAGGAGATTCGGGCAAAATAATACAAATAAGGAGCTGTAAAACAGCTCCTTATTCTTCGTGTACGTAGGGCAGGGTAAAGATAAACTCTGTACCCACTCCTTCTGTGGAAATTGCATTGATATGCTCTCCATGAGAAGTAATAATTTCTTTTACAATGGACAGGCCCAGGCCTGTTCCTTTTTTGTCTTTGCCGCGGGAGGCGTCGGTTTTGTAGAAACGCTCCCAGATTTTTTTCATGCTGTCTCTGGGGATACCGATTCCCTGATCTTTGACAGAGATGAAAACCTTCTCGTGGCGAAGGGTCGTTTCGATCGTGATCTGAGAACCATTGGGGCTGAATTTGATAGCGTTGTCCAGAAGATTATACATAACCTGCTGAATTTTTCCCATATCGGCAGAAACGAATTGTTCCTTTGCGTCAAAAAGGAGTTCAATGGAAATATGACGGTCCAGACACTGTCCCTCAAAGGAAGAAACCGTATTTTTGATTATCTTATTAATGTCAAAGCTGGTAATGTCCAGACGGTTTTTCTTGGTATCAAAAGAGTTAAGAGTCAGCAGTCCGCTGGTCAGCTTATTCAGACGCTCGGTTTCCATCAGGACAATCTTCAGATATTTTTCCTGCATTTCCGGTGGAATGGTACCATCCAGCATGGCTTCCACATATCCTTTGATGGAGGTCAGAGGAGAGCGGAAATCATGAGAAATGTTAGCCACAAACTTTTTCTGATATTCATCTGTTTCGTCCAGTTCGTGAGCCATATAGATGAGAGTGGCAGCCAGCTGACCGATTTCATCTTCTCCGTTGATTGCAAGCTGGTATTTGAAATTACCCTGAGCATACTGGCGGGCAGCTTCTGTAATTTTTTTCAGAGGGCGGTAAACCGTAAATGTGAAGGCCACCAGGATCAGAAGCGACAGAGTAAAGATCAGGAGCAGCGTCACATAAGTGATATTCAGCAGTCCATCGCGTTCAGCAGTCAGAATGGACATGGGCATATGGATCAGCACATATCCCCGGGTACGGAAATTATAGGTAATGGGAGCGGTTACGGACAGGGTCTCATCTTTGAAAAATCCGTAAAAGTTGCCGATGGTATAGTAGCTGCTTCCCATTTCCGTAGGGTCAAAGTCTTCTATTTTTGTATGGGAGTTTTCCGAATAGCTGCTTTCGGAATTTACCATAAGAGTGCCGTCTGCGTTCAGAAGCCAGATAGATGCATCCAGGTAGGTGTCCAATGCCTGGAAATGAGAATAGACAGTCTCCAGTGATGGGGCGTCGGGACTGTCTGAATAATAACTGAGCACAAAATTGGCAGAAATGTAGTTGGCTTCCCGGTACAGAGTATCAGCTTTTTGCTGCGTCAGGTACTGAAGTGTCATTCGGGAGCTGAAAGTGGCAATGACCAGAAAGCCCAGAAGACCAAAAATCAGATAAGTCACAATGAATTTCAGGTATAGGGAATGCTTCATGGTATTTATCCTTTTACCTCAAATTTATAACCAATCCCCCATACGGTAGAAAGACTCCAGGAAGGATGGTCCTTGATTTTTTCGCGCAGCCGTTTGATATGTACATCAACTGTACGGGTATCGCCGATATATTCATAACCCCAGATGTGATCCAGAAGCTGTTCTCTGGTAAAAACCTGATTGGGAGAGGAAGCTAGAAAATAAAGAAGTTCCAGCTCCTTCGGAGGCATATCCACAGGGCGTCCCTGGTAAAGTACGGAATAGTTGGTCTGGTTGATGACAAGGTCCGGATATTCCACAATCTTGGCAGAGGTTTTGGGAGTCTCCGGCTTGGCGGGCTGATAGCGGCGCAGCACTGCTTTTACCCGGGCGACCAGTTCTTTGGAGTCAAAGGGCTTGATGATATAGTCATCAGCGCCCAGCTCCAGGCCCAGTACCTTGTCGAAGACTTCGCCTTTGGCAGAAAGCATTATGATGGGCGTGGAAGCTTTGGAACGGATTTCCCGGCATACCTGATAGCCGTCGATGCCCGGAAGCATCAGGTCCAGCAGAATCAGATTGGGTTGAAAAGTCCGGAAAACAGACAGGGCTTCTTCCCCGTCATTTACAATCATGGTTTCATAGCATTCCTTTGTAAGATATAAAGAAATAAGCTCTGCAATATTTGTATCGTCATCGACGATCAGAATTTTCTGTTTTGCTGCCATTTATTTTCACTCCTGTTTAAAGGTGGCGATGGTGACTCCGGCATCTCCCTCGCCGAATTCTCCAAGACGATAGGATTTTACGTATTTGTTTCGTTTCAGAAGGCCCTGCACAGCCTTACGGAGAGCGCCGGTACCTTTTCCGTGTACGATTCGTACGGAGGGCAGGTGTGCCAGATAGGCATCATCCAGATATTTATCCAGATGTGCCAGTGCTTCGTCTACTGTCATACCAATGAGATTGATTTCTGTGCTGACACTGGCAGATTTGCTCATTTTAATTCTGCCTGTGCTGGTCTTCTGGAATTGTTTTGCTGTAATAACCGATTCTTCCACAAGCTCCAGATCATTCAGCTTTACCTGAGAACGCAAAATTCCCATCTGCACAAAGAGACTGCCTTTGGCGTCCGGGAGAGAACTTACAGTACCTGTAAGATTCAGGCTCAGAACACGGACAGTATCCCCCAGATGAAGATCGGAAGCCTTCAGAGCCTTTCTGGGCTTTTTCTCCTTTGGCTCTGACAGATGCTTTTCTGTCTTTTTAATACGTTCTCTCAGGCGGGCGCGTTCTGCCTCCATTTCACTGGCAGAGATGCCGGCCTTTCCGAATTTATGGAAATCCTTCATGGTCTGATCTGCGTAATCCTTGGCTTCCTGAAGAATTTTCCGGGCCTGCTCATTGGCTTCCCGCAGAATCCGCTCTTTCTGGGATTCCAGTTTTTCCTGTTTTTTCTCCAGAGCCTGACGCAGAGAACGGATCTCTTCCTTATGCTCCTGTATCTCAGCCTGTTCCTGTTCAATAGTACGGCGGCTGATCTCCAGATCGGCCAGAAGATCTTCGAAGCTTTCATTCTGTTCGCTTAAATGGCTTCGCGCATCTTCGATCAGAAAACCGGGAAGCCCCAGCTTGGAAGAAATGGCAAAAGCGTTGCTCTTGCCGGGAATACCAATGAGAAGACGATAAGTAGGGCTCAGTGTTTCCACATTAAATTCGCAGCACGCATTCTCCACACCGGCTGTGGAAAGCGCAAAGACCTTCAGTTCGCTGTAATGCGTTGTGGCCATGGTGCGGATTCCCATTTTATGCAGATGAGAAAGAATCGCAATGGCAAGAGCGGCTCCCTCTGTCGGATCTGTTCCTGCACAGAGCTCGTCAAAGAGCACCAGGGAATTCAGAGATGCATCGTTCAGGATCCGAATGATGTTTGTCATATGGGATGAAAAGGTACTCAGAGACTGTTCAATGCTCTGTTCATCTCCGATATCCGCATATACCTCATCAAAAACAGCCAGCTGTGAATTCTGGGCGGCCGGGATATGGAGTCCCGCCTGTCCCATGAGGGTCAGGAGACCTGTGGTCTTCAGGGAAACGGTTTTTCCGCCTGTATTGGGACCGGTGACGATCAGAAGATCGTAGTCTTTTCCCAGCCGGATGGTCACGGGAACCACCCTGGATGGGTCGAGCAGGGGATGACGGCCTTCTTTGATAAAAATCTCCCGGTTTTCATTAAAGACGGGACAGGTGGCTTTCATTTCTTTTGCAAGGCTGGCCCGGGCAAAAATGAAGTCCAGTTCTGTCAGAAGGGCATAGTTCTGAGCGAGTGCTTCTGTGCAGGAAGCGGCCTCGCTGCTCAAAGTTTCCAGAACGTGTACAATTTCCTCCTGTTCCTTTAAGTACAGTTCCTTTAAGTCATTATTAAGGCGTACAACAGCCATAGGTTCAATGAAAAGAGTAGAGCCTGTGGAAGACTGGTCGTGAATCATGCCGGGTACCTGGCTTCTGTATTCCGCTTTTACCGGGATGCAGTAGCGGCCGTTTCTCTGTGTAATAACGGCGTCCTGCAGATAAGATCTGGCGGAACCGTTCACCATGCCGGAAAGTGTGGAATGAATCCGGTCATTGGCTGAGCGGATGGAACGGCGCAGGCTGCGCAGAGCAGGACTTGCGTCATCACTGATTTCATCCTCCGAAAGAATACAGCGTCGGATTTCCTGAGACAGCGGAGCGCAGGGTTCCAGAGCAGAAAAGAGCGGATCCAGAGAATCGGGACTGATATCCCGTCCGTCATTCTGCCGTGAATACTGTTTTGCCTTTCCTGCTGTTTCCAGAAGGGTACAGATATCAAGAAGTTCCGTAATGTTCAGAGCGCTGCCGATTTCCAGGCGCTTCAGAGAAGGGCGTACATCCTTTGCTCCCGCCAGATAAAGACCTCCTCTGCGGAAAATCCGGCTGAGAGCGTCCGCAGTTTCCGTCTGAGCAGCGTTGATTCTGTCCAGATCCTGCATGGGTTCCAGGGACAGACAGCGCGTTTTCCCTCCGCTACTGGCCGCATGCTGTGCCAGTCGTTCAGTTATTTTATAAAATTCAAGTGTCTGATATGTTTTTCTGTTCATAGTATCTAAAGTATACTCTACTTTGGATGGAAACTCAAGGCACGAATTGCTGGACACTCATACGAAAATGTATTAGAATAAAATTGTTTGCAGAGTGTGGATTCTGATGTTTCGGAGGAACGTATGGCAGAAGAAAAACGTCGTGAGGAACAGGAATTTTCGTTTGTAAAAGAAAAGATCAAAAAGCAGCCTTTTTATCAGAATAGGACCCTGCGCCGGGCAGGGCTGCAGATATTGTTTTCTGTTTTCTGCGGAATAGTTGCCTGCTTTGCTTTTGTGCTGGTGCATCCCTGGATGGAACAGACTTTCGAAAAGCAGCAGGTGACGGAGATCACGATTCCGCAGGAGGAGGATCCGGATACAGAGTCGGAGGCAGAAGAGGAACAGGGAAGCTCTCAGGATCCTGTAGTTATAACAGAGCCTCAGGAACTGGAAGCCGAGGACTATGCTGTGCTGTATTCGAAGCTGAAAAAGGTGGCTGATATGGCTAATAGCAGCCTCGTGACGGTTACGGCATCCAGCAGCGACACCGACTGGTTTAATGAAACCTATGAGAGCAGAAGGCAGATATCCGGACTTCTGGTAGGAAATAACGGCGTGGAGATTCTGATTCTTGCACCCTGGTCTCAGGTAGACGAAGCGGACAAGCTTCAGGCAACTTTTGTTGATGGAACCAGTCTGGATGCAGTATTGAAGAATTATGACAAAGTCACAGATCTGGCAGTACTCAGTGTCAATCTGGCAGACATTGCAGAAGACACACTGAGTGATATCCGTATAGCTGATTTGGGAAGTTCAAGAAGCCTGAAGGCAGGAGAACCCGTCATTGCGGTAGGCAGTCCCGCAGGAATTGCCGGTTCTGTGAAATATGGGAATCTGGTGTCGGCAGGCTATAAGGAAAGCGTTATCGACGGATCTTACGGTCTTCTTATTACAGATATGGAGAGATCCCGGGAAGGAAGCGGAGTTCTTCTGAATCTCAGCGGTCAGGTAATCGGTCTGATTGAGGATACATATCTGCATTCCGCAAATGAGAATGTGCTGACGGCCTATGCAATTTCGGATATGAAGGAGATTATTGAACATCTGTCAAACAGTCAGGATCTGGTGTATATGGGTATCCATGGAAGCGATGTGACGGAGAGTACCGCTGCGCTCCATGATATTCCGGAAGGCGTTTATGTGGCTGGAGTGGAACCGGATTCTCCGGCTATGAACGGCGGAATACAGGCAGGCGATGTTATAACCGGTATCAATGGCCGGGAGATCAGTTCGCTGTCTCAGATTCAGGAGATGCTGCTGAAGTTCTCCAGAGAACAGGTAATCCGTGTCGTTGTTATGCGTCAGGGAAAAGACGGATATAAAGAGATAGAATGCAGCGTAACTGTGGATGTGATGCAGTGATAAAAAGAGCCGGCAATGCCGGAAAAGGATGAGGAGAAAGAGAAAAGATGAAATATATTGAGACTATTCGGGAGGGCGAGCGCGTTTCCGGAATTTATCTGTGTAAACAGCGTCAGTCAGCTGTCACGAAAAACGGGAAACCGTATGAAAATATGGTACTTCAGGATAAGACAGGACTGGCAGATGCCAAAATCTGGGATCCGAATTCACAGGGAATCGATGATTTTGAAGCGCTTGATTATGTGGAGATTATGGCGGAGGCCACCAGCTTTCAGGGAGCTCTGCAGCTGAATGTGAAACGTGCCAGAAAAGCACGGGAAGGAGAATACGATCCGGCGGACTACCTTCCCATGAGTGAATGTGATATTGAAGAAATGTACCGGGAGCTGATGAGTTATGCAAATCAGATCAAGGAACCGCATCTTCGTGCTCTTCTCAAGGATCTGTTTGTGGATGACAAAGATTTTGTGAAGGCGTTTAAATTTCATTCTGCAGCCAAGACAGTGCATCACAGTTTTGTGGGAGGGCTTCTGGAGCATACGTTAAGCGTCTGCCGGCTCTGTGAGTACTATACAAAAGCGTATCCCTTCCTGAATCGCGATCTGCTTTACACTGCGGCTATGTGCCATGATATCGGGAAAGTATATGAACTTTCTGATTTCCCGGAAAATGATTATACGGATGAAGGACAGCTGCTGGGGCATATCGCTATGGGCAGCGAGATGATAGGAGAACGCGCCCGGAAGATTCCGGGATTTCCAAAGAAACTGGAGAATGAGCTGAAGCACTGCATTCTGGCACATCATGGAGAACTGGAGTATGGTTCGCCGAAGAAACCGGCTCTTGCAGAGGCCATGGCTCTTAATCTGGCGGATAATACAGATGCGAAGCTGGAGACGCTCAAGGAGATCTTTAAGTCTGCCGGACAGAATCAGGGATGGCTGGGTTATAACAGACTCTTTGAGTCAAATCTTCGCCGGACGGAAGGATGAACGGAGGCCGGAGCTTGAAGAAAAATGAATTGATTGAGATAAAAATCGAAACACTGGGAAACGCAGGAGAGGGCATCGGGAAAATCGACGGATACCCTCTTTTTGTCAAAGACGCTCTGCCGGGAGATCGGGTGCAGGTAAAGCTGACAAAGGTAAAGAAGACGTATGCTTATGCCCGTCTGGAGCGTATGCTGGAGGAATCCCCATATCGGACAGAACCCCGCTGCCCGCTGCACAGACGCTGCGGCGGTTGTCAGATTCAGGCTCTGTCTTATGAGAAACAGCTGGAGTATAAGGAAAATAAAGTGCGTCAGGATCTGATTCGGATTGGAGGTTTTTCAGAACCTCCCGTTCAGCCTGTTCTGGGAATGGAGAATCCCTATCATTATCGGAATAAGGCGCAGTTTCCTTTCGGACGTGACAGAGAGGGCCGGATTGTCACCGGATTTTATGCGGGGCGCACTCATACGATAGTGGCAGGGACAGACTGCGCTATCGGTGTGGCTGAGAACAGAAAGATTCTGGAACTGATTCTGGAATTTATGAATGAGAAAGGTATAGAGCCTTACGATGAGACAACAGGAAAAGGTCTTCTGCGCCATGCGCTGATCCGAAAGGCGTTTGCCACAGGAGAACTGATGGTATGCCTTGTCATTAACGGAAAGAAGTTTCCTCATGTGGAAGAACTGGGGGACAGACTGTTTGAAATTCCGGGGATGACCAGTTTTTCTCTGAATATTAACCAGAAAAATACGAATGTAATTCTCGGAGAAACTGTGATTCCTGTCCGGGGGCAGGCCTATATTACGGATCAGATTGGCGGGATCCGTTATCAGATCTCGCCGCTCTCTTTTTATCAGGTCAATCCGGCACAGACGGAAAAGCTTTACCGGACAGCTCTTTGTTACGCAGGTCTGACAGGCGGAGAAACGGTCTGGGAACTTTACTGCGGTATTGGCACGATTTCGCTTTTCCTGGCTCAGAAGGCAGGAAAAGTCTGCGGGGTGGAGATTGTGCCGCAGGCTGTGGAGGACGCCCGCCATAATGCGGTGCTGAACGGTTTTGAAAATGTGGAATTTTATCAGGGAAAGGCAGAGGAGATTCTTCCGGAAAAATATCAAAAAGAAGGAATCCGGGCAGATGTACTGGTTGTGGATCCGCCCCGTAAAGGATGCGATTCAGACTGCCTCGAAACTATGCTTCGGATGGAACCGAAGCGAATCGTCTATGTCAGCTGTGATCCTGCCACACTGGCGCGGGATTTGAAGATTCTGTGTCAGGACGGAAGATATGAGCTGAAAAAAGTGCAGCCCGTGGACATGTTTCCGCATACAGCGGGAATAGAGAACGTAGCTTTGCTGGAGCGAAAAAGGGATCTATGATTAAAAAGCAGCTGAAAGACTTTGAAATCCGGCAGATTGCGGATTCCGGACAGTGTTTCCGGATGCGGCCGGTTTCAGAAAAGGAACAGACGTATTCATTGACTGCAGCAGGAAATTATCTGGAAATCAGTCAGAAGGATTCGGAAGTTATATTTTCCTGCACAGATCAGGAATTTGAAAGATTATGGAAACACTATTTTGATCTGGAAACAGATTATTCCAGAATCAAACAGGCTATTGATCCGGAGGATACTTATCTTCAGGAGGCAGCCCGTATTGGCGGCGGTATTCGTATTCTTCGACAGGAGCTTTGGGAAACTATTATTACTTTTATTATATCTCAGCAGAATAATATTCCCCGCATTCGGAAATGTGTAGACAGATTATGCGAAGAATTCGGTGAGGAGCGGCAGAATTTCAGGGGAGAGACATACAGAGTTTTTCCGGTGCCGGAAGCGTTGGCAGCCGTCACTGAGGAGACACTGCGGAAGATGGGACTTGGATACCGCGCCCCTTATATTGTAAAGACAGCGCGTATGATCTGTGAAGGAGAGGTGGATCTGGAACGACTGCCGTCATTTTCTTACGAAGAGGCCAGAGAGGAGCTTCTGAAGCTGAATGGCGTAGGGGTTAAAGTGGCAGACTGTATCTGCCTTTTTGCACTCCATCATATTGGGGCTTTTCCGGTGGACACGCATATTAAAACCATGCTGAAACGGTATCCGGAAGGCTTCCCCTTTGAACGGTATGCAGGATTTGCAGGAGTGCTGCAGCAGTATGCATTTTATAAGGAGACAAGATAGTATGGCAGTAAAAAAAGAAACGGTCTTATATTACACACCGGAAAAATCGACAGAAGATCAGAAAATGAAAGGAGTTCTGGTTCGTCTGGGTATTCGCATCCGGAATATTTCTCCGGAGCAGACGAATCAGAAAGTGGGGTATCTGGCAGGTATTCCGGGTTTTGAAGAGAGTAAAGAGACGGAAGAACAGCTGCCGGTGATTCCGGAAAGGATGCTGGTACTCTGCGGATTCGGAGAGCGCCGGCTTTCGGAGATGCTGCTTCAGTTTCGCCGGGCCAAGGTTCCTCCGGTTCCGATTAAGGCAGTTCTGACGGAGAAGAACTGCAGCTGGACTCTTTATAAGCTGTATCAGGAGCTTCGTATGGAGCATGAGGCTATGAGTTCCGGAAATTCAGCGGAGCATACAGAAGACGGAACAGAATAACAGATTGGAAAGACAGGAGACGATACAGAATGATGGAAAGACAGGAATTTCAGAAACGCCTGGAGGAGCTGGGACGCCTGGCTCAGGAGAAAGAAAACCGTCTCCGCGCGGATGAGGTGCGGGAATTTTTAAAAGATATGGAATTGACGGAAGAGCAGATGAATATGGTATTTGCCTATCTGGCTTCCCGTCTGGTGACAGTGGAAGGCTATGTACCTGCCGGAGCGGATCAGGAAGAAGAGGCGCAGCTTACTCCGGAGGAGGAGAACTTTCTGGAACAGTATCAGAGTGAACTGGAATACGTGACATTTCTTGAAGAGGAGGCTCTGCTGGAACTTTGCAGGGAGGCCGAAGAGACAGGTGACGGCGGAGCAAAAGCACGGCTGACAGAGCAGCTGCTTCCGGCAGTAATTCAGACGGCCCGGGGCTTTGCCGGACGCGGTCTTCCTCTCGCAGATCTGGTGCAGGAGGGAAATATCGGACTGATGCTTGCGATGGAGACTCTGGGGATGCGTTCAGAGGAACAATCCGCTTTGGATTATCTGAAACAGGAAATCAGGACATCAATTGCTCAGGCTCTGGAAGATCAGCAGACGGAGCAGAATGCGGGAGATCTGCTGGCTGAACGTCTGAATCATCTGAGCGACGGTATTAAGGAACTTTCGGATGAGCTGGAGAGAAAGGTTTCCATAGAGGAGCTTTCAGTATTTATGGATATGCCTGCAGAAGAAATTGAAGATCTTCTCAAACTGGCCGGAGAAGGGACCGGAGATGAGGGGGAAGACGCATAGAGAAGGTACGGGCAGATGTTTTTTATATTCGGAATTAATTCAGAACGGAAAGAAATCGGCAGCCTGGGTCCCGTCATCTGCGGAGTCTGCGGAAGCTATGGACGGTATCAGGTATATGTGACGTATATGTGTCTGAGCCTGTTTTTTATACCGGTGCTGAAATGGGGGAAAAAGTATTATGTTGAGACCAGCTGCTGCCACAGCCTTTATGAGCTGGACACCCAGGCGGGACGCAGGATCTGGCGGGGAGAGCAGTCGGAAATCCGGCCGGAGGATCTGACGCTTATCCGGAGGGGAAACGGCGGTTATGGCGGAGCCTGGCAGGGACAGATGAATCGGAACAGCTCCCGTTTCTGTCCGCTTTGCGGGTATGAAACAGTGGAAGATTTTGAATTCTGTCCGAAATGCGGAAGCAGACTGGAGAAACGTTAATCCGGCGCAGGCAGGAATGAAAAGGAGAGAAGAGTATGGAGTTTATTTACAGGGAAAATGAGATTGTACTGGAATCACCGGAAGGCAGTCGGCTGGCCTGTGTAACCTTTCCTGCTGTCGATGCGGAGACGGTAGAGATTGATCATACTTTTGTGGATGATACTCTGCGGGGACAGGGGATTGCCGGAAAGCTGATGGAGGCTGCGGCCGGTATGCTGGAAGAAAAAGGACTCAGAGCAGTACTGACCTGTCCGTATGCCGTAAAATGGTTTGACAAGCATCCTGAATATGCAGAGCTTGTGAAAAAGATGTAGATTGGAAACAGAAAAAGCCCGGACTGTATCAGCACCGGTTATCCGTGTGAAACGGATAAGCAGATGCCGGAACAGTCCGGGCTTTTATCCCCTTGTAAACAGCTTATGCTACTACTACAACGTTCGTAGCCTGCGGTCCACGGTTGCCTTCAGTGATATCGAAGGTAACAGACTGGCCTTCCTCCAGAGTCTTGTAGCCGTCAGCTACGATACCGGAGAAATGTACGAATACGTCCTCACCGTTCTCAGAGTTGGTGATGAAGCCGTAGCCCTTTGTTGCGTTGAACCACTTAACTGTGCCCTTGTTCATAAGATGCCTCCTGTGAAAATAAAAAATAAAGTAATCTTGCCGGCTCCTGCCGGAATGAGGTAAGGTGCGCTTTTCCGAAAATAAAAAACACATGTTTTTGTAAAGCATCAGAATGAATGATGACTTACAAAAACATGTGAATCAACCTTCTTCAAAA
>CALWGE010000042.1 GCA_944378225.1 uncultured Merdimonas sp. | reverse complement strand
TTCATATTCACTTCATGTATTTTCTCATGGCCGCTTCCACCACATGGCCCACCAGTACGGAAGTGGTTACGCTTCCAACTCCGCCCGGTACGGGAGTAATGGCGTCCACAATGGGCTCTACCTCAGCATAAGCCACATCACCACAGAGTTTGCCTTCCTCGTTCACATTAATTCCTACATCGATGACAATCTGTCCCGGAGATACATACTCCTTGCCTACTACGCCTGCACGACCTGCTGCCACGATCAGAATCTCAGCCTCACGGGTTACAGCGGGCATGTCCTTCGTTCTCGTATGGCAGACAGTCACAGTCGCATTCTTCTTAATCAGCATCATAGCCGCCGGCTTTCCTACTACCAGGCTTCTTCCGATAACAACTGCTTTCTTTCCGGTACAGTCAATTCCGTAATGATCCAGAATTTCCATACATGCCTGCGGAGTACAGGGCGGGAAGCCAATCTGCTTTCCGGTAAATACACCGCCCAGAGATGCGTCAGTCTGACAGTCCACGTCTTTTTCTGCAGACAGGGCATTCTCAACAACACTCTGATTGATATGCTTCGGAAGAGGACGGAACATCAGAACTCCGTGAATATTATCATCCTTGTTTACTTCATCAATCACTTTTAAAAGCTCTTCCTGGCTTACATCCTCCGGAAGCAGGTACTTTTTGTACTCAACACCCAGAGTCTCGCAGCGCTTTGTAGCGCCTCTTTCATAGGACAAATCGTCCGGTCTCTCTCCCACACGGATGATGCCAAGGGTAGGATTAATTCCCTTTTCCTTCAGTGCAGCCACATCGGCCTTGATACGCTCGTTCAGTGCAGCGGTTACTTCTTTTCCCAATAACTGTTTTGCCATGGTTTCAGGTTCCTTTCACGATTTACATTTTTACGGCCTGCTTTATAACTGGTCGTATTTTGCTTTCTGTTAACTGTTATTTTACCAGAATTTTTCTTCTAGCGCAATCTTGCGTTTACACTTGCAAATACGTCATCTGCGATTTTGGTGTATTTTTCAAGCATCGCGTCTGCCTTCGCATTCAGTTCAGCAGCGTATTCCTTATCTGCCATGGACTTTGTATTAATAAACACATTGAGAGAAGCCCCCTGAAGCGCTGCCTTACAGAAAACCGCACCCACACCGGCATCGCTGATTGCCAGAGCAGATCCCTTTGCAGCAAATTCCACGATCAGGTCAAGTGCTTCACAGCATTTCTCCATGATTTCCATCGGAACAGAGCATGCATCTTTGAGAACAATCGCCATCACACGGGCCTTCTCAGCCTTCTCCTCTTCTGTCTCTCTGGGCAAGCCATAGGCTTTTGCCAACGGCTCAAACACTTCTGCATCCCGCTCAATCAGCCGAAGAAAATCTGCCTGAAGGGCTGATGCCTTTTCTTTGAGGGCATACATCTCCTCCTCAACATCCGCATATTTCTTTTTTCCTACTGTCAGGCTGCCTACCATATTTCCCAGTGCTGTTCCGACAGCCGCTACCAGTGCGGACGCTCCGCCGCCTCCGGGAACGGGTGCCTTGGAAGCCAGTACTTCTACGAATTCATCACATCTGCTGGTTGAAAATCCCATCGTTTTAATCCTCTCTCCTGATTATTTGTTTACATGCAGGCAGGAAGGACCAACTGATCCTTCCCGTCTGTGGTATTATAAAAGTTTATAATGGATAACCCTTTTATTATGCAGCTTAGAACAGACCACTAATCTTTCCGGTCTCATCTACGTCGATTCTCTCTGCAGCCGGTACCTTCGGCAGACCAGGCATGGTCATAATCTCGCCGGTCAGTGCTACAATGAAGCCAGCGCCTGCGGAAATCTTCAGGTTACGAACCGTTACCTCAAAGTCAGTCGGCGCGCCCAGCTTCGTCTGATCGTCTGTCAGGCTGTACTGTGTCTTAGCTACACAGATCGGGCAGTTTGCAAATCCAAGAGCCTCCAGTTCTTTTGCCTGCTTCTGAGCATTTGCTGTCAGAACCACTCTCTTGCCGCCGTAGATCTTCTGAACAATGGCATTCAGCTTCTCTTCAATGCTGGTTCCTTCCAGCTCATAGGAGAATGTAAAGCTGTCATTGGGCTGCTCGCAGAGACGTACGATCTCCTCAGCCAGCTTCACGCCGCCTTCTCCGCCTTTTGCCCATACCTGAGACAGTACTACATTTACGCCAAGTTCTTTACACTTTCTTTCTACCAGCTCAACCTCAGCCTGAGTATCTGTCGGGAACTCATTGATAGCAACAACGCAGGGCAGTTTGTATACATTTGTAATGTTGCTAACATGCTTCAGAAGATTGGGAAGTCCCTTCTCAAGAGCCTCCAGATTCTCGTTATTCAGGTCTGCCTTCGGAACACCGCCGTTGTACTTCAGAGCACGAACAGTAGCTACAACTACTACCGCATTCGGCTTCAGACCTGCCATACGGCACTTGATATCCAGGAATTTCTCAGCTCCCAGGTCAGCACCGAATCCTGCTTCAGTAACTGTGTAATCAGCCAGCTTCAGAGCCATTTTTGTAGCTGTTACAGAGTTGCAGCCATGAGCGATATTAGCGAAAGGTCCGCCATGAACGATGGCCGGTGTATGCTCCAGAGTCTGAACCAGATTCGGCTTCAGAGCATCCTTCAGAAGAGCTGCCATAGCGCCCTGTGCGTTCAGATCGCCGGCTGTTACAGGCTTCTGCTCGGAAGCTTTTCCATACGTATATCCAATAATAATTCTTGCCAGTCTCTCCTTCAGGTCTGTAATATCGCTTGCCAGACACAGAACTGCCATAATCTCAGATGCAACGGTGATATCATAACCATCCTCTCTGGGCATTCCGTTTGTCTTTCCGCCAAGGCCATCCACTACATTACGAAGCTGACGGTCATTCATGTCTACACATCTTCTCCAGGTGATCTTTCTCGGATCAATATTCAGAGCGTTACCCTGGAAAATATGATTGTCAATCATGGCTGCCAGCAGATTGTTGGCTGCTCCGATTGCATGGAAATCGCCGGTGAAATGAAGGTTGATATCCTCCATGGGCACTACCTGCGCATATCCGCCGCCGGCAGCTCCGCCCTTTACACCGAATACAGGTCCCAGAGACGGCTCACGGAGAGCTACCATAACCTTCTTTCCGATTCTCTGAAGTCCATCTGCCAGTCCTACAGATGTTGTAGTCTTTCCTTCTCCTGCGGGGGTGGGGTTAATAGCTGTTACCAGAATTAGCTTGCCGTCCTCAGCATTGGTCTCTTTTAACAGATTGTAATCGATCTTTGCTTTGTACTTTCCGTACTGCTCCAGATACTTGTCGTCAATTCCTGCCTTCTCCGCAATCTGCGTAATCGGCAGCATCTCTGTTTCCTGTGCGATCTCAATGTCAGATTTGAATCCCATTTCGAAATATCTCCTTTCATTGCGGGCGTCCACACGCTCGGACAACCATCGTTTATGTAGATTATTTAACAAACCCTTGTGGACTCGTCTCATCTACTATGCGTTCATTATATGGCACATCCCCAAATCCGGCAATCATACAAACTGTCCAATGTTTGATATTCTTTTCACAATCTAAAGTCCGCACACTTTCCTGCCATTTTTATCTGTAAATAATTATTTTTTCTCTTTAATATCAATATTTTTTAAAAAAAATATGTTCTTTTTCACCTTTCTTACAACTCTTTTTTCTCTGTTTTCTTCTGTTTTCAAACCTCTTCTCCTGTTTATTCTGTGTATGGAATCTCCAAATCCTGCATTTTCATCCGACAAAGTGACAGATTCCATCTTCCAGCCACTCTACGGAATACTTTTTTCATAAAGCTTTATGAAAGGCTGTGTTTTTCCAGAAAAAAAGTGATTTTGAAGCTGTTCTGTACTGATATTGTTAATTTGATAACGGCACATTCCAAAATCCGGTACTGTTTTACAACCTTTCTGCTCTGCCCAGTGTCCGATAAAATTTTCCGGCCACAATCAAAGACACTGTATCAACTACAGGCTGTACCCACATACATCCATAGAGTCCAAATAAAGCATTCATGAGAAACAGAAGCGGTATATCCAGTGCGCCTTTCCTGAGTATGGAACAAATCATAGATTCCCGAAACCTTCCCATTGCCTGAAACTGAATAATCATCGGATAACAAACAGACATCATAGGCATGGCAGTCACCATACAACGCAAAAATCCCGTGCTGTATCGAATTGTATCCGGATCACTGATAAAGACAGAAGAAAGCCATGGCGCAAATAATTCATAAATCATCAGACACAGCAGAGAAAATACGAGTGAAACTGTACAGCCCAGTTTGAAAATTTTTCTTCTTCGTTTCTGATTTCCAGCTGAATAATTATATGCCAGAAGAGGCAGAAGCCCATTCGCTGCACCAATAGAAAAATACAGAGGAAGCTGGTCCAGCTTTTTTACAATTCCAAGCGCTGCCACCGCTTCTGTGGAATACAGGGATACGAATTTCGACTGAGCCGCTATCGCCACTACCGTCAATGCGTATTGAACTGCTGAAGGAAATCCGCTTATGAGGAGAGATCTGAAATATCGCCCTGCATACTGCAGCCTGGCAGGATGAATGCTTAATATATTCTTTTTCCGTTTTACTGTTATATAGACAAGAAAATACAGGGCTGCCACCAGATTCGAAAATGCCGTGGCCATTCCTGCGCCTGCTGCGCCCCTGCCCAGAAATTGCGGCAGAATAAAAAAAGGATCCAGAAGAATATTAAGAATTCCTCCTATAGATACCCCACACGCAGCTGCAGCCGCATTTCCTTCCGCACGCACCAGATTGGAAAGAAGCGTATTCAAAACAGTTCCCGGTCCCCCAAGTACCACAACCCACAACGCATATTCAAAAGCAATATCGTAAACAGCCGACGAAGCCCCGCACAGCACCAGCACCGGACGTGCAAATATCAGAAAAAGAGCAGAAAACAATATTGCAGTTCCCAGCCCTCCCCAAAATGCCAGAGCAGCAATTCCCTTTACAGACTCCGAATCCTTTTTCCCCAGCGCTCTGGAAAGAGCGCTCGCCCCTCCTACTCCAAACAGATTGGAAACTGCCGTCAGCATTACAAAAGAAGGATATACTATCGTAACTGCTGCAGTCTCTGCAGGATTATTCAGCCTTCCCACAAAATACGTGTCTGCAAGGTTGTAAAGAAGGGCTATCATCTGACTGGCTATGGCAGGAACAATCTGTCTTGCCACCGCCTGTGGAACAGGTATTTTTTCAAATAATTCTGTCTTATCCATATTCTGCTTCAAATTAAATCTCCCTTCCTGTTTTTAAACCCGTGCCATATCCGTATTCTGGTGTCACTATTACTATAATCATGCAGGTTTTCATTATAGAACCTCTCCTGCATTTTTCAAGGGGTGGAACCGCAAAAAATCCGGAAGCACAGAGCTTTTTCCGTGCTTCCGGATTATCATCCGCAGTTTTCTTCCATTTAATCAGATGTTTATTCATCCAGGGCTTCTTTTACCTTGTCAAAAAAGTTTTTCTTTCCTTTTCCGCCTTTTCCACTCTTGGATGCAGTGCCATTGACTACATCATCATAGGCTCTCAAAGCCTCTTTTGCCTCACGGCTCAGATCAGTAGGAACCTGAACTACCAGTGTGACATAATGATCGCCACGTATATTCTTATTACGAACTGAAGGAACTCCCTTGCCCTTCAGACGCACACGGGTATCCGTCTGTGTACCGGGCTTCACATCATACTCTACCTCGCCGTCTACGGTCTTAATGCGCACAGTTCCGCCCAATGCTGCCGTCACAAAGCTTACAGGAGACGTGGAATAGATATTCATATCCTGGCGCTGGAAAATAGGATGCCGGGCTACTACTACCTCTACCAGCAGGTCTCCTCTCGGACCACCGTTAACACCAGGTTCTCCCTTGCCCCGCAGGCGAACACTCTGTCCGTTATCCACGCCGGCTGGAATTGATACAGAAATCTTTTTCTTATTGGAAATATAGCCGGTTCCATAACAGTCCGGACATTTCTCCTTAATAATCTTTCCAGTTCCGTTACAATCCGGACAGGTTCGTACGTTCTGCACCATTCCAAAGAGAGACTGCTGGGTATAAACCACCTGACCCTTACCTCCACATTTTGGACAGGTAACCGGAGATGTTCCCGGCTTCGCACCTGTACCGTGGCAGCTGGTACACTCATCCTTCAAAGTCAGCTCCAGTTCCTTCTCGCAGCCGAACACTGCCTCTTCAAAGGTAATACGCACCTGCGTCCGGATATTTGCCCCCTGCATGGGACCATTATTTGTTCTTCTGCTGCGGCCGCCTCCAAAGAGATCACCAAAGATATCTCCAAAGATATCTCCCATATCTGCTCCGGTGAAATCAAATCCACCAAAGCCGCCAGCACCTCCTGCGCCTCCTTCAAATGCCGCATGACCAAACTGATCATACTGACGGCGCTTTTCCGGATCACTCAAGACTGCATAAGCTTCAGAAGCCTCTTTAAATTTCGCCTCTGCCTCCTTATCACCGGGGTTCATGTCCGGATGATATTTTTTTGCCAGCTGGCGGTATGCCTTTTTAATCGCAGCGTCATCTGCATTTTTATCTACGCCCAGAACCTCGTAGTAATCTCTTTTCTGCTCTGCCATTCCTCAACTTCCTCTTCTTCGTTACTATGTCATGTAAAACCTGTCTGAAAACAACATACTCTCTGGACCCCCAGATATCACCTGCCCGGGTATATTCCGGGCAGGTGATACAGGGAATCCAGAGTATCTGTCTTTTCACGCCAGTTTTCTATTTTACACCTCGCGATAGTCTCCGTCAACTACATCATCAGAAGCTCCGGCTCCGCTGTTATCCGGTCCTGCCTGACCTGCTGCGCCCTGTGCAGCCTGTGCCTGCTGATAAACCTTCTCAAATACCTTCTGAGCGGCAGCCATCAGTTTTTCCTTGCCGGATTTCAGCTCATCAATATCTGCATCAGACAGCTCCGGCTGATCCTTTGTTCTGTCAAGTACTGCCTTCAAAGCGGAAATCTCTGTCTCAACCGCAGATTTGTCAGCCGGGTCAAGCTGAGCTCCTACCTCTTCCAGAGCCTTCTCGGTCTGGAATACCATGGAATCAGCGTCGTTTCTTGCATCGATGCCTTCCTTACGCTTCTTATCCTGTGCCTCAAACTCTGCTGCTTCCTTTACAGCCTTCTCAATATCGCTGTCAGACATGTTGGAACCTGCGGTAATCGTAATATGCTGTTCTTTTCCTGTTCCCAGATCCTTTGCGGATACGTTTACAATACCGTTTGCATCGATATCAAAAGTAACCTCGATCTGCGGCACGCCTCTTCTTGCAGGCGGGATTCCGTCCAGACGGAACTGTCCCAGAGACTTGTTGTCTCTTGCGAACTGACGCTCACCCTGTACTACATTGATATCTACAGCTGTCTGATTATCTGCTGCTGTAGAGAAGATCTGGCTCTTTCTTGTCGGGATTGTTGTATTACGCTCGATCAGACGGGTCGCAATACCTCCCTGAGTTTCAATAGACAGAGACAGCGGAGTAACATCCAGAAGAAGGATATCGCCTGCGCCTGCATCTCCTGCCAGCTTGCCGCCCTGAATGGAAGCTCCGATAGCTACGCACTCATCCGGGTTCAGGCTCTTGCTGGGCTCATGTCCTGTCAGCTGTTTTACCTTATCCTGTACAGCCGGAATACGTGTGGAACCACCTACCAGCAATACCTTTCCAAGCTCAGATGCTGTAATTCCGGCATCTCTTAAAGCAGCCTGCACAGGTTCTGCTGTCTTCTCCACCAGATCGTGTGTCAGCTCGTCAAACTTCGCTCTTGTCAGATTCATGTCAAAGTGCTTCGGTCCCTCGGCTGTAGCTGTGATGAACGGAAGGTTGATATTGGTTGTTGTCGCAGAAGACAGCTCCTTCTTAGCCTTCTCTGCAGCTTCTTTCAGTCTCTGCATTGCCATCTTGTCACCGGACAGATCCACACCCTCTGTACGCTTGAATTCTGCCAGCATATAATCTACAATTTTCTTATCGAAGTCATCTCCGCCCAGACGGTTGTTTCCGGCTGTAGCCAGAACCTCGATAACACCATCGCCAATCTCAATAATGGATACATCGAAAGTACCGCCGCCCAGGTCATATACCATGATCTTCTGCTCTTTCTCATTATCCAGTCCATAGGCCAGAGCTGCTGCTGTCGGCTCGTTGATAATACGCTTTACATCCAGACCTGCGATCTTTCCCGCATCCTTGGTTGCCTGTCTCTGAGCATCATTAAAATATGCCGGTACTGTAATGACTGCCTCAGTTACCTTCTCTCCAAGATAGTTCTCTGCATCTGCCTTCAGTTTCTGCAGAATCATGGCAGAAATCTCCTGCGGTGTATACTGCTTATCGTCAATAGTTACCTTGTAGTTGCTTCCCATTTCTCTCTTAATGGAAGAAATGGTTTTCTCAGAGTTGGTAACTGCCTGACGCTTTGCAGGCTCTCCCACCAGTCTTTCTCCTGTCTTTGTAAATGCCACGATGGACGGTGTGGTTCTTGCTCCCTCTGTATTAGCGATAACCACCGGCTTACCGCCCTCCATAACTGCTACGCAGCTGTTTGTTGTTCCCAAATCGATACCAATTATCTTGCTCATAATAGAAGCCTCCTCATTTATTTACTGTGTTGAAACATATTGTCTGTATTATATATTTGGAAAATAAGCTCTTCGCTTATCTGCCTGCTTTAGTTGGCTACTTTTACCATGCTGTGACGAATCACCAGTTCCTTATACATATATCCTTTCAGGAATTCTTCCGCCACAACGTTTTCTCCCAGATTCTCATCCTCCACATGCATCACCGCATTATGGAAATTCGGATCAAACTCCTGACCGACTGCCTCGATAGGCGTTACACCCAAATCTGTCAGAACAGTCATCAGCTGGCGATATATCTTATCCATACCGTCAATTACCGGATCCGCTTTCTGTTCTTCCGGCACTGTGGCCAGACCGCGTTCAAAATTATCTACCACCGGAAGAATCTTCTCAATCACATCTCTGGCTCCCACTTCATACATATGGGACTTTTCTTTTTCTGTGCGCTTACGGAAATTATCAAATTCTGCCATCTGACGTTTTACACGATCTTCAAGCTCTTCGATTTTTTCTTCCCACTTTTCTTTTTTCTTTTTCTTCTTCATATCTCCTGCTTCTTCAGTGCTCTCCTGTGCAGAGCTTTCTTCTCCGGAATCTCCGGATACATTTCCTGCATCCACAGTTCCTTCTTCCTGCTCGGGGGATTCACACTCCGGCTGTTCTTCCCGGATGTCTTCCTGCTTCATTTCTTTTTCTTTCACGAGTTATTACCTCTTTCTCTATTTCTGCTTTCTGTTATAAATCAAATCCAGCTGTTCTGTCAGTGTTTTAAGTGTTTTCAGAACATTTTCATAATCCATTCGCTTCGGGCCGATAATCCCGATAGTTCCCTGCAGCCCGTCGCCCAGTTCATAGGTGGCCGTTACTACACTGCAGTTTTTCATAGCCTCTATAGGCGTCTCCTGTCCGATATAAACCTGAATGCCTCTGCTGTCGCTGTTTTCCAGTGTCTGATTTACCAGATCCGTAAGTTCCCGTTTTTCTTCAAATGTATTGATAATCTCACTGGCTTTTCCATTATCTGAAAGCTCGGGATAGCGGAAAATATTTGTGGCACCTGAGGTATAAATCTTCACTTCATCCTCTGCATGTATTACTTCCGCTACCGCATCGATGACACTGGCTACCAGCTCGCTGTGAATACCCGCCTGCCCTTTCAGGTTCTGAATCATGCCCAGATTAATCTCCTCAATGGAAAGCCCGTTCAGCACACTGTTCAGGAGAATATTCAGTTTCAGCACTGTTTCCTGCTCCAGTTCCTCTGTCACATCAATGACTTTATTCCGGACCAGATTGCCCTCCATCATGATAACAGCCAGAATCTGCGTGGAATTCACCTTGGACAGCTGAATAAACTTCAGCTTATTTCCTCTCACTGCCGGCGAAGATACCATGGTTGCATAGTTTGTATTAGCCGCCAGGGCTTTTACCAGCCGCTGCAGCATCTGCTCCAGCTTATCGGTCCTCTCCACCATTAAATCCTTGAATTCCTGAATCTCCTGGTCTTTGTCGTCCAGAATGTGATCCACATAAAGGCGGTATCCTTTATCAGAAGGAATTCGTCCTGCGGAAGTATGAGGCTGAAGAATATATCCCATTTCTTCCAGATCAGACATCTCATTCCGAATCGTGGCAGAACTCAGATTCAAATCTGAATACTTGGATATGGTTCTGGAACCTACGGGTTCTCCCGTTTCCATATAAGTACGGATGATTGCATATAAAATTTTTCGTTTTCTCTCATCCAGTTCCATCGCTGCCACCTCATCTGATTTTGTCACCTGTTTTTGTTTCCTATTTTCCTATTAGCACTCGGCCCTTCTGAGTGCTAACATTAAAATATCACTATGCATTTCTTTTGTCAACCCTGTTTCTCGTTTTTTTTATATTTCATCCTTTGTTTATATTCTTCACTCTATTTTTAGAAAAAAATACTTGCTTTTTTAAATCAACAGTGATATATGTAAAAACAGAAAAGAACAAGGCCCTGTATCAGACAGATTACCTGTCCGTTACCGGGTCTTTCTTTTTATCATTTCCTTATTATATATTCATTTTAATTATTTAAAAAGAAAGGAGTCAGATGTATGAATTTTACGAAATTTACACAGAAGTCTATTCAGGCAGTCAATGACCTGGAAAAGCTGGCTTATGAATACGGCAACCAGGAAATTGAACAGGAACACCTTCTGATGAGTCTGCTCCGTCAGGAAGACAGCCTGATTCTGAAGCTCATTGCCAAGATGGGCATCGACCAGAATCTGTTCATGAACGGAGTGGAACAGGCTTTAAATAAGAGGGTAAAAGTATCGGGCGGCCAGCCCTATGTGGGTCAGTATTTAAATAAGGTACTGGTAAGCGCAGAGGACGTGGCAAAACAGATGGGAGACGAATATGTATCTGTAGAGCACCTGTTTATCTCCATGCTGAATGAGCCAAGCCCGTCTATCCGCCAGCTGTTCCGGGAATACGGAATTACCAAGGATAAGTTTTTACAGGCGCTTTCCACTGTCCGGGGCAATCAGCGTGTAACCAGCGACAATCCGGAAGCTACCTACGATACTTTAAATAAGTATGGTTCCGATCTGGTGGAACGGGCCAGAGAGCAGAAACTTGACCCGGTCATCGGCCGTGATGCGGAAATTCGCAACGTAGTTCGGATCCTTTCCCGTAAAACGAAAAATAACCCCGTACTGATCGGTGAACCCGGCGTAGGAAAAACAGCCGTTGTAGAAGGCCTGGCACAGCGGATCGTCCGTGGTGATGTACCGGAAGGTCTGAAAGACAAAAAACTGTTTTCCCTGGACATGGGTGCTCTGGTGGCAGGCGCTAAATATCGTGGTGAATTTGAGGAACGTCTGAAGGCTGTGCTGGAAGAAGTCCGCAAGAGTGAAGGTAAGATCATTCTGTTCATCGATGAGCTGCACCTGATCGTAGGAGCAGGAAAAACAGACGGGGCCATGGATGCCGGCAATATGCTGAAGCCTATGCTGGCAAGAGGCGAACTGCACTGCATCGGAGCCACAACTCTGGACGAATATCGTCAGTATATTGAAAAGGATGCTGCTCTGGAACGACGTTTTCAGCCGGTCATGGTAGATGAGCCTACCGTTGAAGACACCATTTCCATTCTCCGTGGTCTGAAAGACCGCTACGAAGTATTTCACGGTGTAAAAATTACAGACGCGGCTCTGGTGGCTGCAGCCACGCTCTCCCATCGCTATATCTCAGACCGTTTCCTTCCGGATAAAGCCATTGACCTGGTAGATGAAGCCTGCGCTCTTATTAAAACAGAGTTGGATTCTATGCCTACTGAACTGGATGAAATGCGCCGCAAAATTATGCAGCTGGAAATCGAGGAAGCCGCTCTGAAAAAAGAGACAGATCATCTGAGTCAGGAACGACTGGAACATCTGCAGAAAGAACTGGCCGAACTGCGTGACGACTTCAATGCGCAGAAGGCACAATGGGACAATGAAAAAACATCTGTGGAACATCTTCAGAAGCTGCGCGAACAGATAGAAGACATTAACAAACAGATTCAGACTGCACAACAGAACTACGATCTGAATAAAGCCGCAGAGCTGCAGTACGGAAAACTTCCTCAGCTGCAAAAAGAACTGGAACAGGAAGAAGAGGCTATCAGTAAAGAAGATTTGTCTCTGGTTCATGAATCCGTAACGGAAGATGAAATTGCGCGGATCGTATCCCGCTGGACCGGCATTCCGGTTGCAAAGCTGACCGAGAGCGAGAGAAACAAAACCCTGCATCTGGATGAGGAACTTCATAAAAGAGTCATCGGACAGGATGAAGGCGTAACTCTTGTTTCAGAGGCCATCATCCGCTCCAAAGCCGGCATCAAGGATCCCACGAAACCCATTGGTTCCTTCCTGTTTCTCGGACCTACCGGCGTAGGTAAGACGGAACTTGCAAAGGCTCTGGCTGCCAGCCTGTTCGATGACGAACAGAACATGGTTCGTATCGATATGAGCGAATATATGGAGAAGTACTCCGTATCCCGTCTCATTGGAGCGCCGCCCGGATATGTGGGCTATGAAGAAGGCGGTCAGCTGACAGAAGCCGTCCGCAGAAAACCCTACTCCGTTGTTCTGTTCGATGAAATAGAAAAAGCACACCCGGATGTATTCAATGTACTGCTTCAGGTACTGGATGACGGACGGATTACCGATTCTCAGGGACGGACTGTAGACTTTAAGAACACAATTCTTATCATGACCTCCAATATCGGTTCCTCCTACCTTCTGGACGGTATCGATGCCCAAGGCAATATTACGCCGGAGGCGCAGCAGATGGTTATGAATGATCTGCGCAGTCATTTCCGTCCGGAATTTCTGAACCGGCTGGACGAGACCATTCTCTTCAAGCCTCTGACCAAGGATAACATTACTTCTATCATCGATCTGCTGCTGAAGGAGCTGAACAGCCGGCTGGCTGAGCGGGAACTCACCATCGAACTGACCGCCAGCGCCAAAGCCTTTATCGCTGACCATGGTTTTGATCCGGTATACGGCGCAAGACCGCTGAAACGGTATATGCAGAAGTATGTGGAAACCCTGGCTGCGAAACTGATTCTGGGCGGAGAGATTTCCACCGGCGAAACCATCGTCATTGATGTCAGTGGTGACAAGCTGGAAGCAAGGATAAAATAAAAATAACCAAATGATATAAATAAAGGGATAAACTGCACCCGGATAGTAAGACACAGAAAAAACTGTGCCGAACTATCCGGGTATGGTTTATCCCTTTTTGTTCTCTGAATCAGATTTCAGTAAACGTATATCTTTGCAGAAGTCCCGAAGTATTCACATGATAAACTACGGTGCCGTCTGCCAGATCCTCTCTTTCCCAGGTAAAATCCCTCTCGCCCTGATGACGGCTGATCACATACTGCTCCAGATCACCGATTACAGCCTCTTCAATAAACACGTCCCTCATCTGATTATTGGAACACTGATTAAATATTTCATGAACTATTTCATATTCTTTCATCACATATTTCTCCTTTCTGGTTTCCGTTTTCTCTAATATGGCGGCTGAATATTAGGAATACAATATGCTCCAAAGGAATACAAGGACAATACTGCCGCCGCACAAATATAAATCTGAAACCATTTCTGCCTTGTGCTCTCCGGTTTCAAAGCCACTGCATTGGCGGCAAAGATCAAAACGGGCAGCATATAACGTCCCTGTGCCTGAAAATCAATAAACCATGCATTGTAAATAACCAGAGCATAGGAAATGAATCCGCAGACAAACAGCAGAAAAAGCTTCAGCTTATGCACCTTATGCCCTTTCTCTCTTATTATCTGCCAGCAGATTGTCAGAATAAATCCCAGATAAAGTACGCCCATCAGAATACAGTACCAGTCCGGGCTTGGGAACTGCAGGCTTCCATAGGTACCCACGAAAGAACGGAACAGGTTTTTGTTCAGTCTCATGTGGAAGAGAATATCTGTCAGCTTAACTCCTTTTCCATGCAGATTGAAGGCTGAACTCTGCACTTCCGGCGGCGAAGCCGGGTTCAGTTTCGGTATGGCAAGTGTTTCCTGCATTTCAAGAAGCACCTCGCTCCGATGAAATCCATAATGCAGAAGTTCCGGAATATAACGGATAAAAAGAAACAGAAGCGCCGCTCCCGCCAGCTGAAAATAAACAGTAAATCTCTTCCTGCGTTCTTCTTTTGGAACAGCCGTCAGTTCTGCAAGGAGCATAAACACTGCATAAATCGCCAGTACATAATAGTTCTGCTTTGACATGAAAATATTGGAGAAGAGCAGGCCCAGCAGAAGCAAACGCCAGATATCCTTCTTACGCACTCCATTTTCCACAAGCCGGTGCAGCGTACTGTCCGGGTTGGCAATCTGATAAAGAGCCAGTACGCCTGTTGCAAAATCCAGGGCATCTGACGTACAGTAGGTATACAGATACCACACCTGCGGCGTCAGAAAAAGCGTACAGAGCAGAAACCGGTTCTTCTTGAGATTCCAAAACAGAAAATACATCAGTCCTGCAAACATCGTCACGCTGAACAGACGTGCCGCATGCTCAAAAGTAAAGAATCTGGCAATCTGCGCTGCAAGAATATAAAACAAATTCAGCTCTGTAAGCCGTGCAGTGCCAAAGGCGGAATAAGCAGCCGTATCCAGTGTTCTGGCATCAGGCGGCATCCAGTGATTAAAATAATACTGCACAGAATAAATACTCTCTGATTCATCAGGATTCAGATTGGAGGAGCCTGTAAAAGCTCCAATCAGCACAAGCAAAATCGCTGCTGTCCCTACAAAATACAGCAGACTGTCCGCGATCAGGAAAACTCCGTTTTCTCTTTTACGCCATATTCTGCGCCGGTAAAATTCCACTGCAAATACGCACGCTGCCAGAATGGGAATAAGATAGAAAATCCCTGTCCGGGAATATTTCCCTGCAATTTCTCTGTAAAATTCCCGGAAATTTTCCGTAGGAATCAACTGCGAATCCTCTCCCTGAATCAGTAATCCCATAGTCCCGGTATCTGTTTCACGGATCTGTACCTGTTCATTTGACTCAAAAGCCTGCAGAAGCGCCTTTCCTTCCAGTTTTCCGGCATAAAATCCATTGATGAAAAACGCAATATCTTTCACCCGAATCTCATTCTCTGAATTGTAATCCACAGGATCCATGCGCTTCAGTGTGCATCCGTCTGAGTATCTGAAATCCCAGAAGAATATCCTTGATTCACCCGGCTTATGATACGTATGTTTTACACTGTTCGGTCCTGCATACTCTGAAAAAGAAGACAAAACCTTCCAGTGCCTTCCTGCTGCATACGTTTCATCTTCAAAATCCACACGAATTTCTGTAAGCACCACCGGAGGGCGCAGAAGAAAAACTGCCAGAATCAGGACAGGGACTGCCAACTTCCACCACTTCTTAATCCACTTTTTCATCATTATCTCCTAAGACCGCCATTCCGGAAAGAATACGGCCTGAGTATTATTTTATCTAAGGTGTATCATCCAGCTGTCTTCTCAGATAGAGTCCGACAACGCCGGAAAAATTCATAATATTGCGAATGTAAGCAAAGTCACGACCAAAAATACGTCGTTCTGCCATGAGATCCTGTTCCTCTCCGGCAAAGACTCCCAGAACCGAAATCCCCTCCGCACGGACTTTGCGCACCTCTGTAGCGGTATCTCTTACTGCGTAATCTCCTGCATAAGGTGCCGGATTTCTGCTTCCGGGACGATTCACAATAATATCGTTGGGACGACCGTCGCTCAAAACAATCAGAACCTTATTTTCCTCCGGTCTTTCCCGCAGGCTGGCTGCCGCAGCCCGAATAGCCAATCCATCACGATTGTTTGAGGAGGCAAAAAATTCAAATATTTTTTTATTCGCTTCCCGGGGATCATCATAATCCCGAAACCGCTGCATGACAGTATAATCCCAGAACGTACAAAATCCCATAACTCTGTGGGGAATACCCACAATGCTTAATGCCTCGCTGATAATAAATCCCTGAAGAGCCACCAGACTTTGACGACCTTTCTGAGAACCGCTGGCATCAATCAGCACATGTACCACAAATTCCGAGCTGTCTTTTTTAATATCCCGATCAAACAGTTTCCTGTCGCGGCTGCGCCCCAGCTTCCAGAGTCTGGAAGGAACAATCGTTCCATATTCCGAGCGGACAGATTCTCTTTCCCCACGCACAACCAGCGAACGGCGCAGCATATCGGAAAGCTGCTCGATGTTTCTTCTGGCAATTCTCGTATTATGGCCATAAGTCCGCAGATTGTCTGCTCTCGCACGCTTTGCATACTCATACTGATAATTTCTTTTTACCATTCCCGAAAGAATCCCGTCTGTAAAATACATGCTGCAGTCTGCATGAGCTCCCCTGCAGATACTGCGGTTTATCCGCGCCTGTTCTCCCGGAGTCAGATAAGAACGCCCGTAATTTAACTCAATATAGGAATACATTTTCGAAGCTGCTTCTGCGTCTACCAGGACTTTTTTCATCCGGCGCTCTTTCTTCTCCTGAGCAGTTTCTGACTCAGCCGTCTGCGTGACTGCCTGTTCAATCCGGTTCATAACCTGAACCAGATCGTCTTCTCTCGCCTCTTCTTCCAGATATTCTTTCCAGCTGAATTCCTTCAGTTCTTCCAGTGTTACAGACAGAACTTTCTCCAGAGAACCGTGATTCCGTTCAAAATACGGATCAACCAGCCAGTTGTACAGTTCATCCACAGTTCGGATGATATCCATCACATCATGGGTGCCTTCCAGACTTTTGAACAGTTCCATAGCCTTTCGCATTCGCGACTGCACAGTGACCTGACCGCGGACCGCCTCCTGCATCATGGAAATCTTTATTTGTCCGATATA
Source organism: uncultured Merdimonas sp. (assembly GCA_944378225.1). Lineage (GTDB taxonomy): Bacteria > Bacillota > Clostridia > Lachnospirales > Lachnospiraceae > Laedolimicola. The sequence continues at coordinate 5,105 of CALWGE010000042.1, read as the reverse complement.
CATAGAGGCAAGCCTGGAAAAGTCATAGTCCAGCGTATCCGAAAACGCTTTCTTTCGAATTTCCAGCACTCCCGGACGTTCTTCGCTTATCTTTCTGTATACAGCGCTGTCCACAGCCATCTGTGCCAGATTTGTCAATGGCTGCTCATCTGCTCCCATATACAGCTTTTTAATCAGATAAAGTCCAAAGGCATCCCGATCAAAATACCTGGAAAAAGCGCCCTGCTTTACCGCATCGTACAGAGAAATATACGGTGATTTCGTATAGGAAACAGTATCCAGCTTCAGATTCAGACTGTAATCCCCGCTGACTGTCCAGCACAGATTTCGAACCCGGTTTTCAATCTCATAGCGATAATCTTCAAACTCATCCGGTTCCGTCCATATCTCTTCTTGTTCATTCCGTTTTTCTCGTTCCATATTTAAAATATTTTCTCCGCTGTCCAGTCCTCAGGAATTCTGGTCATTACAATATCGCCAACGATTTCTTTTTCAAATATATCGAAACTCTTGTTTGTAATTCCCATTGTGACTGCTTTTCGGGGGCTGAGGCCGCAGCGCACCGTCTTCAGTGCTCCAATCAGACCGCGCAAATCCAGCGGCTTGGTGGAAATCTCACTGTTAGATGCCTTCAGCTGCAGATCAAGAAAAAGTCCTGCAAAAGTCAGAAGTCCTTCCTCTTTCGCATCCGGAAAAGCAGAGCGCAGAATCAGCAGTAATGTTTCTTCCTGAAGCGCCGGCATATCAATTACCAGGAAACGGGAAACCAGAGCTTCATTCAATTCCCTTGTACCTGCGTATCCATAGTTCATTGTTCCGATGAAACGTGTGGCCGGATGAAGCCGGATTCGGTCATATCCGGGAACATCAATGATCCGCCGATAGTCCAGCGTGGCGTGCAGGACGGATACTGCATCATTTTTGGCCATGTTAATTTCATCAAAGATGCCAAAGCCTCCATTCTCTGCGCACTGGTATACAGGACCTTTTCGGAGCCTGATTTCATTCTGAATAAAGGTATCTGTACCAATCAGAGAACTGCTGTCTGTATTTACATTAAACGACATATTGTAGGATGGTCTTCCGAAAATCCATGCCAGATTTTCAGCCAGAATATTTTTTCCGGTAGCCTTGGAACCACTGAGAAGTACATTTTCTCCCTGCAGAAGGGCCGCAATAGCCATTTCCAGTATTTCCCTTCCGTAATAGGGTACCTGCGGCTTTGTTACGCGGTTTTGTACATCTTCCGGTACCGGGTATTCTTTCCGGAACTGTTCTACTTCCTTCAGCAGCCCCGGATTCACCTGCTGCTCTTCCAAAAACTTCAGTTCATCTATCATCTGCATCTTGCTCCTTGTATTTCCTGTTTTACCTTTCACACAGAGATTTGATATACGGAACGAGTTCATCAAAATGATGAATCTCTCCGTAAGCTCTTCCCGTCAAATCCACATCTTCCGGTAAAGACTTTCCTTTTGCGTTATACCAGACTGCCTGCATGCCCGCATCCAAAGCTCCCAGAACATCCTTTTTAAAGGTATCGCCTACAAAGACACATTCTTCCGGAGCGCATCCTGCCTTGCGAATACAAAGCTCCATAAATACCGGATGCGGCTTCTCATATCCCGCTTCCTGACTTGTGACAATATGCTTCACATAAGGAGCAAAACCGAATTTCTCCAGTTTCTCATACTGCATCCTGGTTGTCATATCTGTACCTATTCCAATCGAGATTCCCATCTCACTGAGTTCTTTCATAGCCTCAAGGCTTCCCGGCTCTGCACAGCTTGCGTCCAGAAGTCCATACCAGTACAGATGATACAGTTCTTTCAGATGGGGAAACAGCGGCTTTTCCCATCGCTCCAGCAGATTCTGAATCCGGATGCTCCGGCTGTGAATAGAAGCATTATCACGCCCCAGCGCTGCTGTGATTTCTTTATTGATTTCAGCATAAGATTTCTGGAATCCCTCTTCCGGTATCCCCAGCTCTCTTTGCGCATATTCTCTCATTTTTTTCATGCCCTGAGCATGTCCAATCTCATAATCATATAACGTATCATCAATATCAAAAATGACTTCCTTAATCATCTCCCGTTCCTCCTCTTATATCTCCTCATCCAGAAGAAATTCTGACAATACACGGTTACTCACATCAATTCCCCGGTCTGTCAGAAAAATCCGGCTGTTCTGCCTTTCAAGAACTCCCTGTCTGCACAGCTTTACAATTAATTCCCCGTACAGCTGCTCCATCTGCTCTGTCAGAGACACGCCTTCCATTTTGCGGAGCCCCAAAAACATAGTCTCCTCCAGCTCCTCTTTTCTGCTCAGCACAGTCACACTGTCATAGGAAAAATTTCCGGCCAGATATTCTGAAAGACTGTCTCCGTTCCTGTATCTTCGGTTTCCAAGCAAAGACGCTGCACCCAGACCAAATCCTTTATATGCCGTTCGTTCCCAATAGGAAAGATTATGTCTGCACGCAAAACCAGGTCTGGCATAATTGGAAATCTCATACCTCTGATACCCCCTGGCTTCCAGAATTTTTTTTGTATCCTCATACATCAGCCTGTCCGTATCTTCATCCGGAAGTGCAGCATATCCGGGACCGCCCTCCTTATACTTTTCATAAAAAGGGGTCCCCTCTTCAATTATCAGGCTGTAGGCTGAAATATGCTCCGGCTCAAGTTCTGTCACCTTATACAGCGTCTCCATCCACCCTTCCCGGGTCTGTCCCGGGAGCGCTGACATCAGATCCACATTCAGATTCTGAAATCCTGTCTCACGGGCCAGTTCATAATTTTCTGCAAATTCTTCAAAAGTATGAATTCTGCCCAGAAGCTGAAGTTCTCTGTTATCCGCCGATTGGAGTCCGATACTCAGACGGTTTACCCCGGATGCCCGATAAGCCTTCAGTTTTGTTTCCGTCAGCGTGCCCGGATTGCATTCTACTGTAATTTCCGCATCCGTTTTCACCGGCATCAGACAGAAAAGCTCTTCCAGAATTCCCGAAAGTACAGATTCAGGCAGGATAGAAGGCGTCCCGCCTCCGAAAAAGACAGTAGATACAACGTATTCCTGCCGTAATATTTCAGCTGCTTCCCTCATTTCCCTTTTGAGACTGTCTGCATAAAGTCTCATCGTCTCTTCAGTGGCCGGTGCTGAAAGGAAGTCGCAATAGGCACATTTGCGCGCGCAGAACGGAATATGTATATAAATTCCCAAAGGCTTCCCGGAAAGGCTCGCAGCATTCGCTGCTTTACCACCCGGGAAGTCTGCACAATCCTGTTCTTCTCTCTCAGTCATGCTTTCTTACCTGTCATCCAGCTTAAGCACACTCATAAAGGCTTTCTGAGGGATCTCTACATTTCCGATCTGACGCATCCGTTTCTTTCCTTCCTTCTGTTTCTCCAGAAGTTTCTTCTTTCGGGTGATATCGCCTCCATAACATTTGGCCAGAACGTCCTTGCGTACTGCCTTTACAGTCTCTCTGGCGATAATCTTGCTGCCAATAGCCGCCTGAATCGGAATTTCAAAAAGATGACGCGGAATCTCCTCTTTCAGTTTCTCGCACATTTTACGTCCTCTCTCATAGGCCGTACTGCTGTGTACGATAAAGGAAAGAGCATCCACCTCTTCTTTGTTAATGAGTATATCCAGCTTCACCAGATCCGCCGGCTCATATCCCTTCATCTCATAGTCAAAGGACGCATATCCGCGTGATCTGGACTTCAGAGCATCAAAAAAGTCATAAATGATTTCATTCAGAGGAAGATCATATTTAAGCAGAGCCCTTGTCTCTTCCATATACTCCATGCCCAGGTAAATGCCGCGCCTCTCCTGGCAGAGTTCCATAATCGGCCCGATAAACTCTGTCGTCACCATGATCTCAGCGCTGACAAAAGGCTCCTCCATATGCTCAATCTCCGCCGGATCCGGAAGATTGGAAGGATTCGTAAGCTCGATTACCTCGCCATTTGTCTTATAAACCTTATAAATAACTCCCGGCGCTGTCGTTACCAGATCCAGATTATATTCCCTCTCCAGACGTTCCTGTACAATTTCCAGATGAAGCAGTCCCAGGAATCCACAACGGAAACCAAATCCCAGCGCAATCGAAGTCTCCGGCTCGAACTGAAGAGATGCGTCGTTCAGCTGAAGTTTTTCCAGTGCATCCCGCAGGTCCGGATATTTTGCACCGTCTGCCGGGTACATGCCACAGTAAACCATGGGAAGTACTTTCTTATAGCCGGGCAGAGCCTTTTCACAGGGTCTGCTCCGATCCGTGATGGTGTCTCCCACCCGGGTATCCTGTACGTTTTTGATACTTGCCGTAATATAACCTACCATTCCGGCGGATAATTCCTCTGCCGGAATAAACTGTCCTGCGCCGAAATAACCCACTTCCACCACATCTGCCTCTGCTCCCGTAGCCATCATGCGGATAGGGGTTCCCTTTTTCACAGTTCCCTCCATAATCCTGCAGAATACAATCACACCTTTATAGGAATCATAAAGAGAATCAAATATCAGAGCCTGCAAAGGCGCCTCCGAATCTCCGCCCGGAGCAGGAATCTTCTCTACAATAGCTTCCAGAACCTGTTCCACATTCAAACCGGTTTTCGCTGAAATCTGGGGCGCATCCTGAGCTTCAAGCCCGATAACATCCTCAATTTCATCGATAACCCTCTGGGGTTCCGCACTTGGCAAATCCACCTTGTTAATCACCGGAATCACGTCCAGATCATGGTCCAGCGCCAGATATACATTCGCCAGAGTCTGAGCCTCAATTCCCTGAGCGGCATCCACCACAAGAACCGCTCCGTCACAGGCCGCCAGACTACGGGATACTTCATAGTTAAAATCCACGTGTCCCGGCGTATCAATCAGGTTAAAAATATACTCTTCTCCATCCTTTGCCTTATAGACGGTACGTACCGCCTGAGCCTTTATGGTAATACCGCGTTCTCTCTCCAAATCCATATTATCAAGGACCTGCGCCTGCATCTCCCGGCTTGTCAGAAGTCCTGTCATCTCTATAATCCGATCTGCCAGAGTAGATTTTCCGTGATCAATATGCGCAATAATACAAAAATTGCGAATTCTGC
>CALWGE010000041.1 GCA_944378225.1 uncultured Merdimonas sp. | reverse complement strand
GAATATTTCGCCTTAAAAAACGGCAAAAAGATGCTGCCGCACCTATGATTTTCTAATCATTGATGCGACAGCTCCTTTATATTTATTCTGTCTCTTTATACCATACTGCAGACTCATAGGGACGCAGTTTCCATACGCCGTCCGCTGCCGGATTTTCCTCTGCATAATTGCTCAGAATACAGCGATATCCTTTCAAATCAATATCTGATTTCCAGGTACAGGATTTTCCATAAAAATTATTGATTACCAGCAGATCCTGATTTTTATACGTTCTCTTATACGCCAGAACGGACGGATGTTTCTGTGCCAATGGTTCAAAAGATCCATATGCAATGACATCCAGATCCTTGCGGAACTGTACAAGTTTCCGATAATGATGAAAAATGGAAGTCTCATCCTTTTCCTGCGCTGCTGCATTGATACGGGTATGATTGGAATTTACTCCAATCCAGGGGGAGTTCCCGGAGTTATCATCCATAAAGCCTGCATATCTGCTGTCGTCCCACTGCATGGGCGTACGTCCATTGTCCCGGGAATGTATCTGAATAATCCGCAGCGCATCCGAAGCTGAAAGCCCCTTATCCTGAAGAATCTGGTAATAATTCAGGCTTTCCACATCCTTGAACTGACCAACCTCTGTAAAATCTGTATTTGTCATGCCAATTTCCTCACCCTGGTAAATATAGGGTGTACCCCGCATACAGTGTATAACCGTTGCCAGCATCTTGGCCGATTCCTTCCAGAAAACTCCTTCATCTCCAAAGCGTGAAACGACTCGGGGCTGATCATGATTACACCAGAATACAGCGTTCCATGCATTATGCTCTTCCATCTTTGTCTGCCAGGTAAAGAGAATATCTTTCAGCTTCCCAAAATCCGCAGGTACCAGAACCCATTTCTCATTTCCCATGAAATCCACCTTCAGATGATGAAAGCTGAACACCATGGAAAGTTCTTCCGTGTCTGCTCCTGCATAAGAGTAACAGTTTTCAATGGAGGTGCTGGACATCTCTCCTACCGTGATAATCTCCGCATCTGTGCCAAAGGTGGCTTTATTAAGCTCATGAAGATATTTATGAACATTTGGACCGTCCGTATAAAATTTCCGCCCGTCTCCTGTCTCATCATCCTCAAATCTGCTCTTGCTGATCAGGTTCACTACATCAAAACGAAAACCGCCTACCCCTTTGCCCATCCAGAAGCGAATGACCTTCTGAAGCTCTTTTCTCACATTTTCATTGTCCCAGTTCAGATCCGGCTGTGTTACATGGAACAGGTGCAGGTAATACTCGTCAAACTTCTCTACATATTCCCAGGCGCTTCCTCCAAACTTGCTCTCCCAGTTTGTAGGGGCTTCTCCGTTCTCCTTTCCTTTGCGGAAAAAGAAGAAATCCTTGTAATAGGGATCTCCTGCCATTGCCTTGCGAAACCACTCATGACGGCTGGACACATGGTTGAATACCATATCGAACATCAGCCGGATACCACGCTTTTTCGCTTCTGCAATCAGCTCTTCCAAATCTTCCATTGTACCGTACCGCGGATCGATGTTGTAATAGTCCTCCACATCATATCCATTGTCATTCTGCGGCGACACAAAAAAGGGAGTCATCCACAGATAATCCACGCCCAGCCTCTGAAGATAATCCAGCCTTCCGATAACGCCCCGGAGGTCTCCCAGACCGTCTCTGTTGCTGTCACAAAAGGATTTGGGATAAATCTGATAAACTGTGCTCTTCTTAAAATCCTGTGCCATTATTCCTGTCCTCCCTTTTATTCATACGTAATCACTGCAGTTTCTGCAGCTGTTCCTTTCATACCAGAATGCATTGTTACATTTCTGGCATTCCCCTCTCCCGTTACAATCATCATAGTTGTCGCCGTATGGCCTGCTGCCCGAATCTTCTCAGGATCAAACTGAATCAGCGGATCACCCATGCGCACCTTCTGGCCTTCTTCCACAAAAAGCTGAAAGCCGTCCCCGTTCATATCCACCGTATCAATACCGACATGAATCAGTATCTCCAGACCATTTGCCAGTGTCAGTCCGCAGGCATGGGCACTTTCCTTCATGACTACAGATACCACCGCATCAGCCGGCGCTTTTACCAGAGTGTCTTCCGGCTTTACAGCCACACCATCTCCCATGATTTTCTGAGAAAATACGGTGTCTTCCACCTCTTCAATCGGAATTACCTGTCCGCTCAGCACAGCCTTCAGTTCTCCTGTCAGGCTTCCTTCATTTTTTAAGCCTTCATCCACTGTTTCAATTCCCGTCTCAGTTTCCCTGTCCTCTGCCTTCAGTTTTCTGCTTCCCACAATCAATGTCAGAATAAAGGGAACTGCAACTGCAATTGCCATAGCTGCCAGGAAAGGCAGATAAAACTCTGTTTTAATAGACAGAATTCCGGGGAGACCGCCTACGCCAATGCTGAACGCCTGCACACCAAAACCTACAGATACCATCGCCGCGGCACAGGAACCAATCATACCGCACACCAGAGGAAATCCGTATTTCAGGTTTACACCGAAAAGAGCGGGCTCTGTAACACCCAGATAACAGGAAACACAGGCCGGAACATTCACCTGCTGAGCACGCTCATTTTTCCTCTGCAGCACAGTCATGGCCAGAACACTGGAACCCTGCGCTATATTGGAAAGGGCAATCATCGGCCAGAGAATGGTACCGCCGTAAGCATTCACAAGCTGAGAATCAATAGCATTTGTCATATGATGAAGTCCTGTCATAACCAGGGGAGCATACAGAAGTCCAAACACACCGGCAAACAGCCATCCAAAACCGGAGAAAAGTCCATTATACACTACAGTTGCCAAAGCGTCGCCTATCTTCCATCCGATAGGTCCTACCACAGTATGCGCAATAATCACAGCCGGAACCAGAGAGCAGAACGGCACGACAATCATACTCACTACCTCAGGACAGTATTTCCGGAAAAATTTCTCCAGGAATACCAGAACAAATCCTGCCAGCATGGCTGAGATTACCTGCCCCTGATATCCTATCATCTGCACCTGGGCAAATCCAAAATTCCATACCGGAATCTCAGCTGCCGGTGTGGAGGCCACAGAAAATCCATTCAGAAGCTGAGGTGAGACGAGAGTCAGACCAAGAACAATACCAAGAATCTGTGTGGTTCCCATCTTCTTTGTAATAGACCATACAATACCTACCGGAAGCAGATGGAAAACAGCTTCTCCGATCAGCCAGAGGAACTGGTACATGCCTTCCCAAAACTGGGAAATGTCCGCCAGACTCTGTGTGCCGTCTGCAAAAAAATTAATTTCGCCAATCACATTACGGAATCCCAGAATCAGACCGCCGCAGATCAGAGCCGGAATCAGAGGTGCAAAAATTTCGCCTAAAGCTCCCATAATTCTCTGAAGCGGATTCTGTCCTGATTTGGCTGCCGCTTTCACAGCCTCTTTGCTGACTCCTTCAATCCCTGCAAAAGCAGTAAACTCATTATAAAATTCTGACACATCATTTCCGATAATGACCTGATACTGGCCGGCCTGTGTAAATGTTCCCTTTACACTGGGAATATTCTCAATAGCCTTGCCATCCGCCTTCTTCGGATCCGCCAGCACGAAACGCATCCGTGTGATACAGTGCGAAACTGCCTGAATGTTTTCTTTCCCACCGACCAGCTTTAAAAGCTGCTCTACATCATCTCTGTACTTACCCATAAGTTTTTCCTCTCTTTCCTTCCCGGTTAACTTGTTTAAACATCTAAAGAATAGCACACTTGTTTAAACATGTCAATGCCTTATGTAAAAAATTTGTTTGAACATGTGAGCCTTTTTATGTATAATAGAAACAACGACAGCTGCCTTTGAAGCTCACGATGCAACATTGCGGAGTTTTTATCATATCAGGACAGAAGAAAGAAGGACACCCTATGCCAAAAGCTATCTATGACCATATTTACAGAGATCTGAAAGAGAAAATAGAATCCGAAGTCTTCCCTTATCAGGCACTGCTGCCCTCTGAGCATACACTGATTCAGGAATATGGCTGCTCCAGAAACACTGTCCGCCGGGCTTTGTCTGAGCTGGCCTCTGACGGCTACGTCCAGTCCATGCAGGGAAAAGGCGTGCGCAATATTTATCTGCCTGTAGAGCAGACTGCCTTTACTGTTGGCGGAATCGAATCCTTTCTGGAATCTGCCATCCGCAATCACCAGACGCCATATACAAAAGTTCTCCAGTTTACAGAACTGGAAGCAGGTGAAAAGATTTCCGGAAAAACTGGATTTTCCAAAGGAGCGCCTCTGTATTATGTCCAGCGCCTCCGCTATCTGAACGGTGTTCCGCTCATTCTGGATCATAATTATTTTCTGAAGGAACTTGTTCCCGGACTGACACCTGAAATCGCAGAGCATTCCGTCTATGAATATCTGGAGAAGACGCTGGGACTTTCCATTACTACCAGCAAACGAACCATGACAGTAGAACGGGTAACTCAAATCGATGAAACCTATCTGGACATGAATGACTACAACTGTATGGCCGTCATCACCAGTCAGACTTTTAATGATGACGGTATCCAGTTCGAATACACCCAGTCCCGCCACCGGCCTGATCATTTTCAGTTTCAGGACATATCCGTTCGGAAACGAAGCAGCTGAACAGCGCAAAAAGCCTGCGGCCCGAAAATTCGGGCCGCAGGCTTTTTCCATATAAAAACATATTCCGGAATATGCGCCGGAGCACCGGCATCAGGCAACAGGGAAATTCCGTTTTCTGTTTCCCTTTCATGTTTCCGTCTGCCTAATATAATATACGCATCTCTTCTGCATGGGTGAAAACCAGATCAAAGCCTGCCATCCCCATGGCAAAAAACACCAGAAGTATCAGAAGAAAAACTGCAGCTCCATCATAGGTCAATCTGTCCTCAGCCCTCCGGCTGCCGATCAGAACCTCAATTCCCAGAGATATAAAAATCAGCGGCCAGAGCCGGAATATCAGCTCATAATCAAGTACAGGAAAAATCATTTTGAGCAGAAATAATGCTCCCATAACAATGAGAATCAGCCCAAAGGTCACAGTTCCCACTCTATGCGTCCTGATTGTCGGTTTCTCTTCCATCTTCTTTTTCCCCCTTTTCTTCCCCGTCAAGGAGCTCCCGCTTCTTTCCGCGGATCATCCATACACCTGCCACGATAATTGCAATGCCAAGGACTGTCTGCGGAATCCTGTAACTGATCATATAGATTACATCCTGCATAAATCCCGGCAGCAGCCAGTGGAGCAGATCCAGCAAATTGTTCCACAGAATCGAAATACCAATGATAATCAATGCCACAGCAGCCAGCTTGCGGTAGCGGGACACTACCATCCTGTCCCAGAATTCCTTTCCGGATCCATCCAGATGCAGAAGATAATCATCTTCCAGCATATAGAAATCCTCATCGTCCATAGCTCTCAGATTGTGTGCGTGGAAGAAGGCATAAAACCATACTACCACATCTGCCAGTATAAAAATACTCTGCCCGAAGAAGCCCCCCAGCATAAACAATCCGAAAAACAATCCCATCAGGCTTACACCCATTTTCATAAATCCCATATACATCTCCGCTGCTCCCGGAAGCAGAGAGAAAATAAAAGTCCAGAATCCGCTTTTTTTCTTTGTCATATCTCTAATCCTCCATCAGAAAATTTCCATTCAGATAAAAATTTACACCATCAAGCATCCTGTTTACAGTCTGCATTCCCCGGTTCACTTTGTTTCCCAGAGACTCTTCCTGCTGCACCGCAATTGCCTCTGCACCGCTCATATCCGGCATCTCTCTTGGAACCATCATTACCAGAAACAGTGCCATCATGACGGCAGCACCTACTTTCAGGCTGTAATAGAAGAATTGAAGTTTCTTCGGAATCTGCCGCGTCTGCACCCTGATCTGATAATCGAGACTTCGGGAGCGCTCCAGAATCTCCTGCTTCATATGAACGGGCGCCGGAATCAGTCCTTCCGATTCTGTCTGCCAAATCAGCTTTTCCGTATAAGCAGCCAGTTCCTCTTCTGTCATCCTGTCTGTTCTCATGCGCTCCTGTCCTCCTTCTTTCCATATTTTCTGCGGAGCATTCCCCGCGCTCTGTAAATCTGTGTCTGCACTGTCTTTATATTGCGTTCCCGTTTCTTTGCAATCTCGCCCACATCCATCTCATAATAATAATAGTCCAGCGCTATCTCGTCATAGGGCGGTTTCAGTTCCCTGCAGGCTTTATACAGCCCGTCCCTGACCTCCTTCTCCAGGCAGCTTTCCTCCGGCGACTGTCCTGTATCTTCCTGCCAGGAAAACCACTCCTCTTCCGTGGGAACACTGCGCCTTCCTGCTGCTTTCAGGTAATCCAGGCATTTATTGGTCGCTATTCTGCAAATCCAGGCCTTCTCATGACGGCCATCGAAGGAAGCATATTTTTCATAAGCGGACAAAAACGTTTCCTGGGCCAGATCCTCCGCTGCAAAATAATCGCCAGTCATTTTGAAGCAGATCGAGAACACAAGACTCTGATAGCAATCTATCAGTTCTTCCAGTTTCTCATCCCTGTTAATCTCATCCGCCTCCCCTCCTCATAAACTTCTCTGATAACTTTCTGTCTTTTCCTTTTCTGTTTCCCTGTACATCTGTTATAACGACGGTGGTTTTCGGATGTCTTCAGCTTTTACTAAATTTTTTTCAAATACTTAAAACAGTATATCCTCCCGCAGCCTGAATGTCCATGCATCCTGAAAACAAAGGGAGCCGTTGCCTCCATTGGTGATTTTTCACCTGTTGGACAACGGCTCCCGATTATAAAATTCTACCGTGATACACTACGCTTTATCTGCACCAGAACCAGCACCAGACTGACGCCCAGCAGGATATGTCCGATTCCGGCAATGCCGGAGATCGCCGCACTCATGCCGGAGGAAAGCGCAGTTCCCGGCACCTGTGTCACACCCCGTACCATCAGCATAACAGCAGTCAGATTCAGGCCTATATGATAAACTGCCAGTATCTTACAGGTTTTAGCATCCGTAAAAGAAAAATTCTTTTCCAGTAAAAGCAGCAGAAGAAAAAATACCATACCCAGAAGAAAGTAGTGGGTATGCACCACTCCAAGGGCTGTTCTGCCGGTAAATCCGCTGAATTTTGTAAATTCCCGATAAAAAACACCGCCGACCATCGCAAGAACGGCGTACAACAGAGCCGTATTGATATAACGTTTCATTTTAAATTCTCCTTCATTTGCATTATTTACATTCCTGCTTCATTGCAGAATATCCAGGCAGTACTGCCGGGATAAAAATTCTCACTATACTGCGGAAATTCTAATAAACAGTTCTGCTGACAATCTCCAGTACCGCAGCAGGATCGTAATCCTGCCGAAGCAAAGCGGAAAGCATCAGAGAAAACAAAACATCCGCAAATTTTTCCGCTGTAAACTGATCGGTAAAGGCATCCTTCCGAATTCTGGTATCCCTTTTCAATACGGCACACAGTCCGTTCAGAATATGCTGCCATGTCTGCTGCATCAGCCGCTTTCCATCCGATTTGTCCTCCCGCATGAATCCCAGGGAATGCAGAGTAAAAAAGCCCGGATACTGTCTGCATCCATATTCCATCCGTTCATACATCCAGATAATACAAGCCTGTGTATCCTGGAATATCATTTCATTTTCCGGACGGTGGAAAATCTCACACCAGACACTTTCTACTGTGGCCCCCACCAGTTCTGCTTTGGAATCAAAATAATTATAAATAGACCCCACGGACACTCCACAAGCTGCCGCAACAGAACGGATGTTAACAGCAGACCAGCCTTGCTGCCGAATCAGTTCCCTGCTGGTTTTCAAAATTTCTTCTTTTGATGTTACAACAGTATTCATTCCATCACCTCAATATGAACAACGTTCATTTTACCCAATACCATTGCTTTTGTCAATAGAAAAAGCACCTGACTTTTACGACAGGTGCTTTTCAAACTTTCCTTCAATACCCACATTTTCCTTACTTACCAGAAACGCTGCCGGATCCACCTGACGCAGCTTGTGCTTCAGGGCAGACAGCTCCTGCTTGGATACTACCGTAAAAATAATATTCGTTTCCTGATTGGTATATCCGCCTCTGGCATCCCAGTAAGTCGCACCGCGTACCAGATCCTTCAGGATGTAAGCCATAACTCTCTGTGGATCTTCCTTTGTGAAAATAAACACCTCTGTACTGATATTCTGCGTATGGGTGCGATCCACCATCAGAGAACTTGCCGCACTGTAAATGATACAGTAAATAACCACCTTAATATCGAAAAGCAGGGCACAGGCCAGATAAATACAGAAATTAATGGCCAGATTCAACCGTCCTACGCTGAAATCCTGACGATGCTTTGTAATATACATTCCCAAAATGTCTGCTCCGCCGCTGCTTCCGCCGCCGCGCAGGGATATTCCCATACCGGCACCTGCCAGAATACCGCCCATCAGACTGGCTGTAATCGTATCCTCCACAAGCGGCACCGGCGGAATCGGAATCAGAGTCAGGAACAGTGTCTGACTGAAAATACAGACAATGGTTCTGATAAAAAAGCCTCGCCCTATAGAAAAATACGCAAGAAAAAACAACGGCACGTTCAAAAGAAAATTGATTATACCGGCAATATCTGTGCCGCCCATTCTGAAATCTGTGTATCGTATCAGCAGTGTACGGAGAATCTGGCTGATTCCCATGACGCCGCCGCTGTACAAATCTGCAGGTACAATAAAAGTATTAATGCCTACAGCATAGATAAACATACCTGCCACCGCTATCATAAGCCGGACGACATCTTTCCTTTCAAGCTTCCAAAGCACATCGTCAGCCGAGCGGACGATTCTTTTTCGTTCTCCGCTCAAAATACCACCTTCCCGCCCTCAAAAGCCTTAATTCTGGCCTGAGCATATACCGGAATTCCCTGACTTTCCAGTTTTTCACGTCCCGGTCGAAAACTTTTTTCAATCAATACGCCAATACCGGCCACTGTGGCATGCGCTTTGCGGATCAGACGGACTGCTCCGGTTGCCGCCTCACCGTTTGCCAGAAAATCATCTACAATCAATACATGATCAGAATCTGAAATATAATTTTTGGCAAGCGTCAGACAATACGATGTATCCTTGGTATAAGATACTACCTCTGTCTGCCATACCTCCGTTCCAAGTTTCTCTGAATTCTGCTTTTTAAGAATCACCAGAGGCACTCCCAACGCTCTGGCTGTAAAAAGTGCAGGTGCAATTCCCGAGGATTCTATTGTAAACACCTTGGTCGCTCCCTGACTGCGGAAATGTTCCGCCATGTCGTTTCCGATTTCCTCCATGAGAGCCGCATCCACCTGGTGGCTGATAAAGCTGTCCACCTTCAGAATATCCTCTCCCAGCACTTCCCCTTCCTGCAGTATCTTGTCTTCCAGCAGTTTCATCCTTCTGTCCCGTCCTTTCCTGTCATATCCCTGTCTTCTGTATTCTCTGGCCGTTTCCCGTCCTGCCAGACGATCTTCGGAAGAGCTGTCTTAACTTCCTCACGAATCACTATATCCGCTTTTTCGTCCATGAAATGCTCTGCCGCATTGATGATAATCATTGTACTTCCCTGAAAATACTGTACATATCCGTCACACAGACCGGAATTAATCGAAGTACCAAGAAGCAGAAGTACCTCCGCCTTTGCGACCTCACTCACAGCATTCGTCATCATCTGATTGTCTACCTGCTCTCCGAAAAGCAGTACCTTCGGACGAATTGCCGCCATACATTGCCCACAGAGCGGAACTTTTCTGGAATCACGGACATATTCCATAGAATATGCTTTTCCGCACCGCGGACACTCATTATCATATATCGTTCCATGGAGATTCAGAATTTTCCTGCAGCCTGCCCGCCCTGGAAGATTATGCACATTATTGGCAATCGTGCACTGCAGTTTTCCCCTCTTTTCCAATTCTGCCAGCGCATAAAAGCCCTCGCTTGGTTTCAGAGGAGGCATCAGCATATACTTTCTGTAATAATCGAAAAACACTTCCGTACGATTGGTATAGAATACAGAAGAAAAGATTTCCTCCGGAGAATATCCGTATTCCTTTTCTACCTGGTAGGCGATTTCCGGAGCACGGAGACTTGGCATCCCTGACTCTTTCATCATGTCCGTTCCGCACATAGCCACAGTATAGCTGCTTTTCTCCAAGATGTCGCGAATCAATGCATACTCGTTCATAAGAATACCTCCGCGAAAATAACATTTTTACAATAGCTTCCGGACTGCATGAAGCATCTTGTCTGCTTTTATTGTGCCATCTTCCGTCATTTATGTCAATATTTTTCCTGTGTTCTTTTACTATTTTATCGAATATGCACAAAAACCCCTGATGCAGAATTCAGATACACTCTGCATCAGGGGCATATTCAGACTAGATACGGGCTACGCCGGATTTTCTTGCAGCCTCAGCCACAGCCTCAGCCACAGCTTTTCCCACACGGGGATCGAAGGCAGCGGGAATGATATAGTCTTCGGACAGCTCGTCCTCAGAAATCAGATTTGCCAGCGCCTCAGCAGCAGCCATCTTCATTTCATCATTAATATCTTTTGCACGCACATCAAATGCTCCGCGGAAGATTCCCGGGAATGCAAGTACATTGTTAATCTGGTTCGGGAAATCACTGCGTCCTGTAGCAATGACTCTTGCTCCGCCTGCCTTTGCATCATCCGGATAAATCTCCGGTGTCGGGTTTGCACATGCAAAGATAATTGCGTCCTTAGCCATAGTCTTAACCATGTCGGTAGTCAGGCTGCCCGGAGCACTTACGCCGATAAATACGTCTGCGCCTTTTACAATATCTTCCAGGCTTCCATGAATCTTTTCACGGTTCGTAATCTTTGCCATCTCTTCCTTGATAGGATTCATGCCCTTTTCACGGCCTTCATAGATAGCGCCTGTACGGTCACAAAGAGTCACATTCTTGATGCCTGCAGCAATCAAAAGTTTTGTAATAGAGATAGCTGCTGCTCCTGCACCGTTAACAGCCACCTTAACATCCTCTTTCTTCTTTCCTACCAGACGAAGAGCATTGGTCAGTCCTGCCAGAGTAATAACTGCAGTTCCGTGCTGATCATCATGGAAAATCGGAATATCGCATTTTTCTTTCAGCTTTTTCTCGATCTCAAAACAACGGGGAGCGGAAATATCCTCCAGGTTTACACCGCCGCAGCTGCCGGAAATCAGATAAATAGTATTTACAATTTCATCCACATCCTTGCTCTTTACGCAAAGAGGGAATGCATCTACATTTCCAAATTCCTTAAACAGAACGCATTTTCCTTCCATAACCGGCATACCTGCTTCCGGTCCGATATCCCCAAGACCAAGGACAGCCGTTCCGTCAGTTACAACCAGACAGGTATTCCAGCGGTTTGTATATACATAAGACTTGCTGACATCTTTCTGAATCTCCAGACAGGGAGCAGCTACTCCCGGTGTATAAGCCAGAGACAAATCTTCCTTTGTCTTTACCGGAACTCTGGACTTGATCTCAAGTTTTCCTTTGCACTTCTCATGAAGCTCGAGACTTCTCTCCGCAACAGTTTTTTCTGACATTGTTACAGTTCTCCTCTCATATTTTCACTCATCCCTGTCCTGTGTCCAAAGAATTTCTCTGAAAATCAGGATTGCTCAGGGTTCTTTTTTCTCAACCCTTTTATAATAATACATTTTTTCAGTCTGGTAAAGAGTTTCTTTGCATACCAGCCCGGTTTTTACGGGCTTTTACGATATTTTATGCTTTTCCAAATCTCACCCGGAGATACGCAGTCCTTTCGGATAATGATTTTTCAGAAGTCCTCCTGACAGTTTTCCCCATCCCAGCGGAAAACCGTCTGCCAGCACCAATGCCCAGCCTTTTTCACTGCATGTCTGCGGATCGTTTCCCATCTCCAGACTTTCGCCTCGCAGATACGCACGGATTTCTCCGGAATTTGCTTCATAAGAACAGGTTCTGACTGCATCTTCCGCTTTAAGAGCCAGCGCCAGCGCATGAGCAGGCTCAAACCGTCCCTTTCTCACCATTCCCAGATGGAGGCCGGCGCGAAGAACTTTCAGTCCATCCAGTTTCAGCGTACAGGGAAGAAGAAACAGCTGCTCTCCGAAAAGAACCGGAATTCCATCCGGCGCATGCCGGAGATGTTCCCGGGCGAAATCCTGATAAAGCCGCAGCGCTTCCTGCTCTGCTGCCGCAGAAGCCGTCTTCCTGCCCTGACCGTTCCTTCTTTTTTCTTCTTTTCTCGCCCTTTTACTGTACGACTCTCTTTCCGGAGCACTCTCTGCCAAACTGTCTGTGTCCGCCGCACCATCCGGGCAAATTCCACCCGCTTTCTGAAGCAGAGCCACGTAATGACCCTCCCCTTCCAAACGGTGAGGCCAAAGACGGAAAGTATCTTTCAGCTGATCCAAAATTTCAGCTGAAAAAGTTTTTTCAGCCGGACCACTCCAATATTCTGCCCATTCAGGTCTGCCTGCATCCAGCCCCTCCCGTACTGTCGTTTTCTTTACAGAAAATTCCGGATGAGCACAGAGGAATGCAGCGATGCTTCCCTCATCCTCCTCCGGGGCAAAGGTACAGGTAGAATAAATCAGTACACCGCCGGGCCGCAGCATACGGGCTGCCTGTTCCAGGATTCCTCTTTGTCTTTCAGCGCATATTTTTACATTTTCCGGGTTCCATTGTAAAAGCGCCTGTTCTTCCTTCCGGAACATTCCTTCTCCGGAACAGGGAGCATCCACCACAATTCTGTCAAAAAAGGCTGGAAATTTTTCTGCGAGCCGCTCCGGTGTCTCGTTGGTCACCACTGCATTTGAAATTCCCATGCGTTCCACATTGGAAGAAAGGATTTTGGATCTGGCCGGATGAATTTCATTGGAAACAAGAAGCCCTTCTCCCTTCATGGACGCTGCCAGATGAGTAGTCTTTCCGCCGGGTGCGGCGCAGAGATCAAGCACCCTCTCTCCTGGAACAGCACCGGCCAATGCTCCTGTGGCCATGGCGCTGGGCTCCTGAATATAATAAAGTCCGGCCTCATGCCAGGGATGCTTCCCCGGTCGGTCTGCAGCGCTGTAATAGAACCCTTCCTGCGTCCAGGGTACAGCCCGCAGACTGAACGGACTGATACGTGTAAACTCCTCCACGGTAATTTTGCATGTATTGACACGCAGCCCCTGATAAAGCGCACTGTCATAACTTGCCGCAAAAGCCGGATATTCATCCCCCAGGAGCTTTTTCATTCGTTCTTCAAATTCTTCAGGAAGCTTCATCTCATCTTTCCTCACAAACCTGGAAAATGTAAAACTTCAGATAATAGGACTCATCAGCTGCCCAGAGAATAGGATGATCCGGTGCCTGTGTTCTGTACTCTACCTGGCGCAGTCTCTTGTGAACACTTCTGGCAGCCTGCTGAAGCGTCTGTGTAAACAATTCGTATGTCATGAAATGGGAACAGGAACAGGTAGCCAGAAAACCGCCGTCTTTCACCAGTTTCATCCCGCGCATATTAATCTCCCGATATCCCTTCACTGCATTCCTGACAGAACTGCGGGATTTGGTAAAGGCTGGCGGATCCAGAATCACTACATCAAACAGCTCTCCCTTTTTCTCCAGTTCCGGGAGAAGATCAAAGACATCAGCTGTCTGAAACCGGACTCTGTCCTCCAGACCATTAAGCTGTGCGTTCAGTTCCGCCTGATGTACTCCAAGTTCCGAAGCATCCACTCCCAGTACTTCCCGGGCCCCTGCCAGGCCCGCATTCAGGGCAAACGAGCCCGTGTGCGTAAAGCAGTCGAGGACGCGGGCATTTCTGCAGAGTTTCTGCACAGCCAGACGATTATACTTCTGATCCAGGAAAAATCCAGTCTTCTGACCATCCTTTACATCCACCAGATACCGGACTCCGTTTTCTGTAATCTCCACATTTGTATCAAAGGGCTCTCCTATAAAACCTTTGATACGTTCCATTCCTTCTTTTTCCCGCTCCTTCGCATCGCTTCTTTCATACACTCCGCGGACTGTAATACCATCTTCCTGAAGAGCTGATTTCAGTTCTTCCACGATCACTTCCTTGAACCGATCCATTCCCAGTGCCAGAGACTGAATAACCAGAACATCTGAAAACTTATCTGCCACAATTCCGGGGAGAAAATCTGCCTCTCCAAAAATCACACGGCAGCTTTCCGTATCAACAGTTTTTTTCCGGTATTCCCATGCATCGCGCACTCTTCTTCTGAGAAACTCTCTGTCGATCGACTGTGCCGGATTCCGGCTCATCATCCGCACACGGATTTTGGAATGACGGTTAATAAATCCGATTCCGAGCCCGTATCCGTCAAAATCCCGTACCTGAACCAGGTCTCCGTCAGAAAAGCTTCCCATCACAGACTCTATCTCATTATCATATATCCAGGCTCCCCCTGCTTTCAAAGAGCGGCCGCCGCCTTTTTTTAACGTTACAACAGCACTTTCCATTCTATTCTCCTTTCAGCCCTCTACTCCGTTTTTCTCACAGATGTCCGACAGACAGCAGCGTTCACAATGTGGCTTCGTTCTCGCTGTACAGACATCACGTCCATGATAAACCAGTCGATGGCAGAAGTCGCTCCCTTCTTCAGGAGGGATAATTTTCCACAATGCCATCTCTACCTTTTTCGGATCCTTTATATTATCTACCAGCCCCATACGGTTGGTTAGCCGAATACAATGGGTATCTGTTACGATCGCCGGCTTTCCGAATACATCGCCCATAATCAGGTTTGCGCTCTTACGCCCCACACCAGGCAGCTTCAGCAGCGCATCGAAATCATCCGGTACCTTTCCTCCATATTGATCCCTCAGAATTCTCATACAGGCACTGATATCCCGCGCCTTACTGTGACCCAGTCCGCATGGTTTTACAATTGCTTCTATTTCCTCCACAGAAGCTTCTGCAAGCGCCTGAACATCCGGATACTTGTCATACAGCTTCTCCACCACAATATTGACTCTGGCATCAGTGCACTGAGCTGCCAGCCGCACGCTCACCAGAAGTTTCCAGGCCTGATCGTAATCAAGCGTACAGTCTGCATCCGGATATTCCTTTTTAAGTCTGTCTATAATTTCCAAAGCGCGTTTCTCTTTTGTCATACTTTCCCGCTCCTCACATTTTTTAAATCATCAGACACACATATCTGAAAGCTTTGCGATGCCGATTATTAGCACCTCGCAGCCTATCGATTCTTTTCAGTATAATAAAAAATTTGAAAGTTGTCCATATCTCATCCATATCTTCTGCCTTCTGAACCGCACATAAAAAGGAGCCTGCTTCAGCAGACTCCTGTATTTTTCTGAGGGAGTGGGGACCTCCTCCCGGAAGCCCCCGAGTGTTATGAATGAAATACTGATATGTGTTCTTGCTACATATATAATATATCAGTAAATTGTGACTAATCTATGTCCTCCCTCTAAAAAATATATAAAGTACATTAAGAATTTCTTACCAAACAAGAAAGAAATCAAGAATTCTCTTTCTTACAATACCTTGGACAGAAAATCCTGAAGTCTCGGATCCTTCGGATTCTCAAAAAATTCCTGCGGAGCGTTCTCCTCTTTGATCACACCTTCATCCATAAATACCACACGGGTACCTACCTCTCTGGCAAATCCCATCTCATGTGTAACGACTACCATGGTCATTCCTTCATCAGCCAGACGTTTCATCAGCTCCAGAACTTCACCTACCATCTCCGGATCCAACGCTGAAGTCGGTTCATCAAAAAGCATTACTTCCGGATTCATAGCCAGTGAACGTACAATGGCAATTCTCTGCTTCTGTCCGCCGGAAAGCTGTGCCGGATATGCATCTGCCTTCTCCTCCAGATTTACCAGTTTCAGAAGACGCATGGCTTCTGCTTCCGCTTCTTCCTTCGTCTTCAGCTTCAGCTGTACCGGCGCCAGCATAATATTCTTTTTCACTGTCAGATTCGCAAACAGATTAAAATGCTGGAATACCATTCCCATACGCCGCCGGACCAGGTTCACATCCACGCCGGGCGCTGTAATTTCCTGACCGTCAAAGGTAATGGAACCGCCTGTAGGCTGCTCCATCAGATTCAGACAGCGAAGAAACGTTGATTTTCCGGAACCGGAAGGTCCTACAATAACTACTTTCTCCCCCGGCCGAATATGCATATCAATATTAGAGATTACAAGATTATCTCCGAATGATTTTGTCAGTCCTTTAACGTAAATCACTCTGTCTCATCCTCCTTTCCAGCCTGCCCAGTACCCAGGTCAGGAAAAGTACCATAGTAAGATAAATCAATGCAATGGCGATGTAAGGAACGAAAGCCTGATAGGTCTTTGACTGAATTATCATAGCGCCCTTTGTCAGGTCTTTCAATCCGATAACCGTTACCACAGAAGTTTCTTTCAGCAGTGTTATCAGCTCATTTCCCAGAGCAGGCAGAACATTCTTAAATGCCTGCGGGATGATGATAAAGCGCATGGTTGCTGCATAGTTCAAACCCAGGGAACGTCCGGCCTCCATCTGTCCCTTATCAATAGACATGATTCCGGAACGGATAATCTCTGCCACGTAAGCGCCTGAGTTGATACCAAAAGACAGAATCGCACAGCGAATCATATTTGCATCCGTGGAACGGGCAGTGGCCCAGATTACAAACCACATGATCAAAAGCTGTACCAGCATGGGCGTACCGCGAATCACCGTCAGATATACTTTGCAGATCCAGTTCAGAATCCTCAGCACAACACCCTTTTTCTTTTCCGGCTGCTGATCATGCGCTGACCGGATGATAGCGACAATAATTCCCAGCACCAGTCCAAGAACCAGCGCGAACACAGTCACCAGAAGCGTGATGCCGATTCCCTTGATAAAATACTGGTAATTATGATCCAAAATAAAGGTCTGGTAAATACCCAGCTTCAATTCTTCGATAAATTCTCCCACGCCGCAAGTCCCCCTTTCGTAACAGCGCCAGTGTACAAAAGACAAATCTCTGCGCTTATCTTCTGTACACCAACGCCGTCGGCGTTATAAAACGAGGGTGTTCAAATCTTGCTTTGAACACCCTCGCTGATGCTCCTGAAATTATTCCGCAGTAATGTACTTGTCCAGAATTCCCTGAACGGTACCATCGTCAATCAGCTCATTGAGGGCTGTGTTAAGCGCCTCGCAAAGAGCAGGATTTTCCTTGGATACAGCAATCGCATAATCCTCTACGGTATATTCTGTCTCCAGAATCTTCAGTCCCTCATTTGCCTCTACAAAGCTGAGAGCCGGCTGCTGGTCGATAACAACACAGTCTACCTTTCCATCCAGAAGTGCCTGTACTGCAGTAGCGCCATTCGTATAGGGAATAACATTCTCATCACCGTAATCATCCATACAGTAAGTATGTCCGGTCGTTCCTTCCTGAACGCCGATCAGCTTACCTTCCAGATCATCTACAGAGGCAATCTCAGAATCCTCCGGAACGATGACAACCTGTACGCCGGTTGCATAGGAATCTGTAAAATCCACGTTCTCCAGTCTGTCCGGATCTACCGTCATTCCGGCAATACCCACATCAATTTTACCGCTCTGAACAGCCGTAATGATGGAGTTGAAATCCATATCCACGATTTCCAGTGTCAGACCAAGCTTCTCAGCAAGTGCCTGAGCAATCTCAGCGTCAATTCCTACGATCTCCTCGCCTTCATAGTACTCATACGGCGGGAACGCTGCATTGGTACCCATGGTAAGTACACCTTCCGTTACAGTGGTGATCTCTCCTGCAGTCTCTGCTGCAGCTGTGTCCTCGGTTGCCTCTGTTTCCTCAGTGGTCTCTTCTACGGCTGTTTCTGCGTCTGAGCTGGCTGCTTCATCGGCTGCGCCAGAACCGCAGGCTGCCATGGAAAAGCACATTACGCCTGCCAGTAATACAGCAACTAATTTTTTCATAATTTTTCCTCCCATAAAAATATAGAATAAGTGAAACTGTCAGTGAATCCTGCTTCAAATAAGGACCCTGATAAATTTCGCTCTGCTACATTTTATCATCATTTCAGAAAAATGCAAGAGACAAAGTGCATAGAATCCGGCGAAACCTGCATAAATTTTCGTTTTTTATTCATAAACGCTGAATAAAATTCCTTTTTGTTCGACATTGACATCACTACCGAGTGTGGTATACTGAAACTCTGAATAACGGCTTCTTTTTCTGCCCTATAAAACTGTGCAGAAACGGAAGACCGGGAAATGAGGATTTTATTATATGAATATTTTGGAATGGCTCAAGGTCCTGCTGCTCGGTATTGTGGAAGGATTGACAGAATGGCTTCCTATCAGCAGCACAGGCCACATGATCCTGGTGGATGAGTTTATCCATCTGAATGTACGCGATGAATTTATGGAGATGTTTCTTGTTGTAATTCAGCTGGGAGCCATCCTGGCTGTTGTAGTGCTCTATTTCCAGAAGCTGTGGCCTTTCACTACTCCGGCTAAAGGCTGGATTAAAAAAGACACCTGGTCGCTCTGGTTCAAGGTACTGGCCGCAGTCCTGCCTGCTGCTCTTATCGGTCTTCCGTTTGATGACCAGATCGACGCTGTCTTCTATAATTACCAGACAGTTGCCGCCACACTGATTATTTATGGTATTCTTTTTATTGTGATTGAAAACAGAAACAAAAGTCGAACTCCTGTCATCACTTCTTTTGATCAGCTGACATATCGGACAGCACTGCTTATCGGCGTATTCCAGGTTCTTGCTCTGATTCCGGGGACTTCCCGTTCCGGCGCCACAATTCTGGGAGCTACGCTTCTGGGAACTTCCCGTTACATAGCTGCCGAATTCAGCTTCTTTCTGGCAATTCCGGTTATGTTCGGAGCCAGCCTTCTGAAACTTGTAAAGTTTGGCTTTGCTTTTACCGGTACGGAAATTGCAATTCTTCTGGTCGGCATGCTGACAGCTTTCATTGTATCTGTTCTGGCTATCAGATTTTTGATGAATTACATCAAAAAGAATGATTTTAAAGCTTTTGGATGGTACCGGATTGTTCTGGGTATTCTGGTTATCTTATATTTTCTGATTGCGGGCTGAATCTGAACAACATCCAAAAAGGATTTACCCGCAAAATGAGTCATTGCAATACAGTTGAGTAATCATCTGCAGAGCAATGGCTCTCTTTTTATGCAAAAAACAGACTGCGGAATCCGAGAACCCCGTAGTCTGTTCTATAACCAGATATAACTTTACTTTTCTGCAGTTTATTTTGTCTCCAGCAGTTTCTCCACACTTGCCAATTTTACGCAAAGTACAAAAAGATCTGTTGCCTGTGCCAGTTCCTCTTTTGTGGGATAGGAAGGCGCAATACGGATATTGCTGTCTTTCGGGTCCTTTCCATAGGGGAAGGTTGCTCCTGCTCCAGTCAGTACCACGCCGGCCTCCTTACATTTTGCCACGATAGCCTTCGCGCATCCATCCATAGAATCAAAAGAGATAAAATAGCCGCCCTTAGGACGAACCCAGTTTCCAATCTCCAGGCCGCCCAGTTCTTTATCCAGAGTATCAAGCACTGCCTCAAACTTCGGACGCATGATTGCAGCATGCTTACGCATATGCTCATGAATACCATCCAGATTCTTGAAGAAACGTACATGACGCAGCTGATTTACTTTATCATGCCCGATTGTCTGAATCGTCAGCTGTCTTTTGATATCTTTCAGGTTATCCGGAGAAGCCGCTATACAAGCCACACCGGAGCCCGGGAAGCTGATCTTTGAAGTGGAACAGAACTTATATACAATATCCGGATTTCCTGCTTTCTCGCACTCGCCAAGAATCTCAATCAGGAAGTCCTGATCATCATCATAAAGGTGATGAACACAGTAAGCATTATCCCAGTAAATACGGAAATCTTCTGCTGCCGGTTTCAGTCTGGCAAAGCGACGTACTGTCTCATCTGAATAGGTAATTCCCTGAGGATTGGAATACTTCGGTACACACCAGATACCTTTAACAGCCGGATCAGAACTTACCAGTTCTTCTACCATATCCATATCCGGTCCGTCCTGCGTCATCGGAATGTTAATCATCTCAATTCCAAAATATTCAGTAATAGCAAAATGGCGATCGTAACCCGGTACAGGGCAGAGGAATTTCACCTTGTCCAGCTTGCACCAGGGAGTGCTTCCCATTACTCCGTGAGTCATAGATTTGGACACCATATCATACATGACGTTCAGACTGGAGTTTCCGAAAATAATAATCTTATCCGGAGAAACCTCTGACATTTCACCAAGAAGTTCCTTCGCTTCCTTTACTCCGTCCAGAACACCATAATTCCGGCAGTCCACGCCCTCGGAATCCTTCAGGTTTGAGCTGCTGTTCAGCACATCCATCATTTCCATTGAAAGGTTCAGCTGTTCAGCACTGGGCTTTCCTCTTGACATATCCAGGTGCAGATCCAGAGCTTTTACCTCGCGATACTTTGCATCCAGTTCCGCTTTCAGCGCCAGCAGTTCTTCCTTACTCATTTCACGGTACGGTTTCATAATATTCCTCCTCGCCTTTTGTGTTTTTTCCTTCTAAGCAGATTATCTTTTTTTCAGCGATTTGTCAAGCTTCATTTGTTTCTGAACCAAATACCAGTTTCACAAGGCGGTCGTATTCCTGATACATCGGATGATCCGACAGCTCACTCAGAGCTTTGGCAATGGATCGGTACATCCATCCATGCATCTGCTTGTCCTTTTCATTAAAGCGCTCCCATACCTTCTCACCGATAATACACTCATCCCGGTGTATCGCCCGGAGATTCGACAGCTTATCTGCCAGAGCAAGCATCTTTGCATCCATATCTGCACGGGTTTCCAAAAATGTAATCGTCTCCTGCTTACGTGTTTTCCAGGTAAGCGCTGCCGGCAGATTTTTTCGCTTATCCTCGCTTTCATTAACCACAAGATCCGTAATCCTTCTTCCAAACCGGGCCAGAAGATCCTCTCTTGTAGCCTCTGTATCCTCCAGCACGTCATGAAGAACTGCCGCAGCAATTACTTCCTCATCATCCGTCATGGCCGAAACAATCGCTGCCGCTTCGATCGGATGCACAATATAGGGAACATTCGTCCCCTTTCGTGTCGTACCGGAATGAGCCTTTGTGGCAAATATAATGGCATGATCCAGCAATGTCAGATTTTTATCTTCCAACTTTTTCTCCTTTCAGCCATATACGCGAATCACAGAAGAAATTTCTTTTACCATCGACAGTTCTTTTATCACGAGAAGAGAATCTCTGAAATGACGCTCCACCACTTTGTCAGTAATCACTACCAGTTCTGCTGCTCCTTCCGAAGCACTTTTCTGAATCACCTGAGAAATACTTACATTATTATTTCCAAATACAGACGCAATACCTGCCAGAACACCCGGCCTGTCTTCTGCTTTCAGTCTGAGAAAATACCGGTTTCTCATCTCTTCCGCCGGTTTTACCGGAAGGCTCTTATAACAGGTGCAGCTGATCTTCCCTGTGCTGCCGGCCTGTATATTCCTTGCAATTTCAAAAACATCCCCTGTCACAGCGCTGCCCGTGGGGAGCTGACCTGCCCCTCTTCCCAGGAACATGGCATCATCCACCGCATCTCCATGGACAAAAACTGCGTTAAAAGCATCATTAACCGAAGCCAAAGGATGCGTGGACGGTATGAGCATAGGATACACTCCTACTTCAATACCTTCCTTTGTATTTCTTGCCACTCCCAGAAGCTTAATCACCATATCCAGTTCTTCTGCATATCTGATATCTGCAGCTGTAATCCGCGTAATTCCCTCCGTGTAAACATCTGAAAAAGTTACCCGGGAATTAAAGGCAATAGATGCCAGAATAGCTACCTTTCGGGCCGCATCATGGCCCTCTATATCTGCGGTCGGATCCGCCTCTGCATATCCCAGTTCCGTAGCTTTCGCCAACGCCTCCGAAAATTCCATGCCTTCTGCTGTCATACGTGTCAGAATATAATTTGTCGTGCCGTTCACGATTCCCATTACTTCTGTAATATGATTAGCCGCAAGACACTGTTTCATAGGCCGGATAATCGGAATTCCTCCTGCCACAGCAGCTTCAAACATCAGATCTCTGCCTGCTTTCTGTGCCGTATCCAGCAGTTCCTGTCCATATTCCGCCAGCAAATCCTTATTCGCAGTCACTACATTCTTTCCTGCCCGAAGCGCCTCAAGAATACAGGTACGTGCAGGCTCTATGCCTCCCATTACCTCTATCACAATCTGTATCTCCGGATCTTCCAGAATTTCCTTCCAGTTGTCCGTCAGAAGGGAACTGTCAATCCCCTCTCTCTTTTTCTCTCTGTTGCGCACTAAAATCTTTTTCAGTTCGATGGAAACTCCAAGTTTCTTGGGCATTTCTTCTTTCTGCCATTCCAGAATCTGCAAGCCTCCGCTCCCTCCTCTTCCTG
>CALWGE010000040.1 GCA_944378225.1 uncultured Merdimonas sp. | reverse complement strand
GTTCTTCCTCCTGCGGCGATGCCGGCAGCGCTTTCCAGATAGGTGGTAGTATTGGAAGTGCCGAATACTGCGCCGATAGAAGTGGCTGCTGCATCGGCGAACAGTGCCTTATCCATTTTGGACTTAAATCCTGAGCTGGTTTCCATGAGTTTTTCATCTTCGGCATCGAAGATACCGCTTTTGATACCTGTTCCAATAAAGGCACCGATGGTATCGAAGGTATCTGAAATACTGAATGCCAGGATCGTAATCAGCACGGAGGGAAGCTTTGTCAGATCAGAAAACAGAGAGGGAAGGCCGGCAGAGGTAAAGATGACACCAAAGGTTGCAGGCAGGGCAGCGCAGGCTTCCCGGAATGACACAGTATTGGCAGCAGAGGTGATTCCCATGAGAATTCCGATGAGGGAGGAGACGATGATTCCAATGAGGATAGCCCCCGGCACATGACAGATCAGCAGAACAAGAGTCAGAACAAGTCCGATTAGAAAGAGCCAGAGCGAAGGCTCTTTAAATACAGCCAGAGCCGGAACACCGGAGTCGAACCGGATCACGCCCACATTCAGGAGCCCGATATAGGCGATGAAAAGGCCGATACCTCCGCCGATGGCGTTCTGCAGGCTTTTGGGAATACATTTGATAATGTGTTTCCGAAGCTTTGTCACTGTAATCAGGAGATTCAGCAGACCGCAGAGAAAGACAATGGACAGGGCCTGCTGCCAGGTAAAGCCCAGACCAAAACAGACCGTATAGACGAAAAATGCATTCAGTCCCATGCCGGGAGCCTGGGCATAGGGAACGTTTGCGATCAGTCCCATCACGAGAGTACCGATGATGGAGGCAATAATGGTAGCGAGAAAAACGGCGCCCCATTCCATGCCGGCTTCACTGAGAATAGCAGGATTAATGGCGATGATATAAGCCATGGTAAAAAAAGTAGTCAGACCTGCCGTGATCTCTGTGGGGATTGTCGTTCCATTTTCACACAGCTTAAAAAAGCGATTCATAACACTTTTCCTTCTTTCTTTTCCGGACATATTTCCGGAATTCATTCATGAGAAATTATACAACAGGAAAAGGAGTGGTTACAACACGAAAATGGGCGGGAACATTTTTGCGTTCCGTAACATCCCTTGCCAACTTCCTGCAGGGAATGTTACAATCTGATAAAGAAATAAAACCCTGAGGATAACGGAGGAAAATAGAAGAATGATGCAGCAGGTACGCTGGGGGATTATAGGATGCGGAAATGTGGTAAAGAAAAAGAGCGGAAAGGCTTTTGTACTGGCGGATGGAAGCAGTGTCGCAGCTGTATGCAGCAGGACCGGCAGACATGCGGAGCAGACAGCGAAGGAGCTGGGGGCGAAACGGTGGTACAATTCTGCAGAGGAGCTGTTGACAGATCCGGAAGTAGACGCTGTCTATATTGCCACACCGCCAGGATTGCATCTGGAACATGCCCTGGCCTGCTGTGAAGCAGGAAAACCGGTTTATCTTGAAAAACCTTTTGCCAGAAGCTTTCGGGAAGCCATTCAGATAACAGAAGCGTTTGAACAGAAAGCTCTTCCCCTTTTTGTGGCACATTACTATCGGGCGCATCCCCGGTTTCGTTTTCTGAAGGAGAAACTTCAGGAGGGTGTCATCGGAAAGCCGGTATCAGTCCGACTGTCTGTGGAACGGAAATATGAACAGTCTGCCTGGCATCACATTCCGGAGTTGTCAGGCGGAGGAAAATTCTATGACATAGCACCGCATTCCCTGGATATTCTTCAGTATCTTCTGGGCGGATTTCAGGAAATACAGGGCTATGCCGGAAATGCAGGAGGACGGGAACAGACAGAGGATACGGTGGTGATGGCCTTTCGTACAGAACAGGGAGTTCTGGGAACGGCAGATTATATGCTGGACAGCGCTCATAAGTGTGATGAGGCAGTGATTCGTGGGACGGAAGGGCAGGTATCCTTTTCCATCCACGGAGAGAGAACGCTTATTTTTGAGACGAAAGAAGGGGTGGAAACCATCCGGTTTGAAGAGGAAGCCTGGCAGGAACAGGCTATGGTGCAGGAAGTGGTGAATGCTCTGCGGGGAAAGGAGCATATGGCGGTGACAGGCCGCGAAGCGCTGAATGTCATGCAGGCCATGGATCAGGCACTGTGGGAATATTACGGAGGAAGAAATGACGCTTTCTGGGAGCGTCCGGATACATGGGGAAAGCGGGACTGCTGAGCAGCGTCCCGCTTTCAGTGTTTTTATTTTTCCTGTCAGGGAAGTCCTGAACTTTACCGGTCCTTGTCAGTCATCAGACAGGGAGGGGGCGGACAGAGAGTCTTTTAATTCATTTAGAAAGCATTCCGATGCTTTGGAAAAAATCTGATAACGCTTCCAGATGACGGAGGCTTCCGATTTAATTTCAGGAAAAAGAGGACGGAAACACAGACTGCTGTCACCGCTTACATTGATCAGCTTATCAAAGCACAGTGCGTACCCCAACCCTTCCTCTACCAGCAGAGAAGCATTATAGACCAGGTTGTAGGTGGCGATAATATTGAGTTTTGCAAGATCACGTCCAAACCATTTGGCCAGGGGCCATGCATCTGTCTTTTGAGCGGAAATAATCAGAGGCTTATCCCAAAGATCCTGGGGCTGAACAGATTCCATGGATGAAAGAGGAGAGTCCTTGCGCATCAGTACACCCCAGGTGTCACGGACAGGAACCTTGATGGAGTTGTAGATGCTGGTATCTACGGGACTGTAGACGACACCGAAATCGATCAGTCCTCTGTCCAGATATTCCTGGACAAATGCTGCGTTTCCGCTCAGAATGTGATAATGAATATCAGGATGTTTTTCGTGCAGATTTTTGGCTGCTCTGGCAAAAATACGAATCATGTCGGATTCTCCGGCGCCGATATAGACATCTCCGGCGACAGCTTCGTCTGAAATTGAAATTTCATTTTCTGTTATTCTTACAAGCTCGAGAATCTCTTCGGCGCGTTTTCGTAAAATCATTCCCTCGTCTGTGAGAAATACTCTGCGCGCACCTTTGGTGCCGCGGATTAAAAGCTGTTTTCCCAGTTCCTGTTCCAGGGCCTTAAGCTGTGTGGAAAGTGTGGGCTGGGAGAGGTGCAGAGATTCTGCAGCGGCAGAAATGCTTTGCTCCCGTGCCACAGTTAAAAAATAATGCAGTACGCGTAATTCCACAAAATCATCTCCTTTGAAGCAGTATAGCATGAAAAAGCTATAGGTTTCAACTATGTGAACGGATTATATATAAGTATTTGCTATTTAAACAAGGCTGACATATCATATAAGGTGTCAGAAAGAAAAGAGAGGTTGTTATGCAAAATAAAATGACGACACAGGATCTGATCCTGAATCTGAAAGCAGCCGGTTTTGAAGCGGAGATGATAGAGCAATATCTTGCATGCCGGGAACACGGAAAGATGAAAGAACAGATAAAGCTTCTGTCAGAAAGGCGGGCAGATCTTCTGGAATACATTCATAAGAAAGAAAAACAAATAGGCTGTCTGGATTACCTGGTATATCAGATCAGAAAAGAGGAGGAATAGTTTTATGAAAACGATAGAAAATCAGACCTTTGATGAAGAACGGGCGCTTTACGGGGAAAAGGAGATCCTGGCTGTCGGCTGTTCTTTTGACGGACCAGCAGATGGAGAGAGTGCCTTTAAAGAGGGGGCAGATATAGAAGTAAGAAACTGTTTTTTCAATCTGCGTTATCCTTTCTGGCATGACCATGGACTGGTGATTCGCGGCAGCGAGATGACAGAATTTTGCCGGGCAGCATTGTGGTATTCTGAACAGATAGAAATTACGGATAGCAGACTGCATGGGATTAAAGCGCTTCGGGAGTGCAGCCAGGTTACTGTACGGGACTGTGATATCATTTCACCGGAATTCGGCTGGTCTGTCAGGGGAATTACTATGGAACACTGTACAGCAGAGAGTGAATATTTTATGATGCGTTCCAGCGATCTGAATTTTAAAGACGTAACCTTCAAAGGAAAGTATTCCTTTCAGTATATTGAAAATGCAGTATTTGAAAATTGTCGGTTTGACACTAAAGATGCGTTCTGGCATGCAAAAAATGTTGTAGTGCGAAACAGCGTGGTGAAAGGAGAGTATCTCGCCTGGTACTGTGAAAATGTTACTTTTGAGAACTGCACTATCATAGGAACGCAGCCGTTATGTTATTGCCGGGGACTTCGCCTGATTGACTGCAGAATGGAAGGCACAGATCTTGCTTTTGAAAAAAGCGATGTTGAGGCTGTGATTCTCACACCGGTAATCAGTATAAAAAATCCCCGTTCCGGACACATTACACTTCCCTGTTCAGAAGAGATTATCCGGAGTGATAAAGAATCGAAATGTGAAATTATTTATAAACAGTTCGCAGAACAGAAAGGGCAGAACGCATTTTATGTTACTGTAGGAAATTCAGTTTTTTTGGGGACCTTTGCAGAAAATTCCGGGGCGAAGGCACTGAAAGAGATGCTTGAAGACGGGCCGATTACTGTAGATATGAGAGATTACGGGGGTTTTGAAAAAGTCGGATCACTTGATCGGAGTCTGCCTGCCAGTGATACCCGGATAACAACAAAAGCCGGAGATATTGTACTGTATCAGGGAAATCAGATAGTAATATTTTACGGATCAAATTCCTGGTCCTATACACGCCTCGGAAAGATAGATGATCTCAGCGGTTGGGAAGAGGCTCTGGGAAACGGGAATATTTCTGCCGTTTTTTCTCTGGAAGAATCCTAGTTAACGTATAACAGCAAGAATGACAGGCGGACAACTGAAAGAAAGGAAAATATATGAGCGATTATATTTGTAAATTAAATGAAGCGGTGGAGAGAACTCATGTGCGTTATCCTAACCGTTATGGACTGATGATTGCAGGGGATTTGTATACAGCAAAAGAGTTGGATCGGACAAAGACTCACGGGGCTGTAATTGTAGGAGCGCCTTATGGCGGAGTTAAGGAGCAGGGGCCTTGTGTCTATGCGAATGAACTGGCTCTGAGGGGGTTCGTGGTTCTGACATTTGATCCCTGTTATATGGGAGAGAGCGGAGGGGAGCCCCGCCATGTTTCTTCTCCCGATCTTTTTACAGAAAATTTCAGCGCAGGCGTGGATTATCTGGGACTGCAGTCTTTTGTGGACAGAGAAAAAATTGCCGTACTGGGAATCTGCGGAAGCGGAGGATTCGCTTTGGCTGCCGCACAGGCAGACACCCGGATTCAGGCAGTTGTTACAGCCAGCATGTATGATATGACTGCAGCGGCAAGGGAAGGGCAGACTCCTGAGCAGATTCTGCAGACAAAAAAGATGTTGTCTGAGCAGCGATGGAAAGACGCGGAGAACGGATATATGCCGGAGTATCTCCCGTTCTTCCCCGAAACGCCTCTGGATGAAGTGCCGGAAGGTATGCAGGAACCGGATGCGGAATGGTTCCGGTTTTATGCAGTTAGGCGAGGGCACCACGAAAGGGCAAGGGGAGGATTTACGACTACCAGCAATATTCCGTTTCTCAATTTTGATTTGCTTTCTCACCTGGATGAAATCTCTCCCCGGCCGATACTGTTCATTGTCGGTGATCGGGCCCATTCCAGATTTTTCAGTGAGAATGCTTATGAGAAAGCCCTTTATCCAAAAGAAATGCATGTGGTGAAAGATGCGGAACACATTGATTTGTATGACAGAACAGACAGAATTCCGTTTGACAAGATTGAAGAATTTCTGAAAATAAGTTTCGGGGACTGAAACGAATATTCTTGACACAATTGCGGCAGCTCTTCTGGTCGGTATGGTATCCAAACAGATTACCAAATGGATAATCAGGCCTCTGATGGAGCATCTGTGCGGTCTGCACGTCGGAGCAGAAGCAAAAAATTGTTAAAACCTTTGATATATTAACATGTTTGGACTGGATCACGGAGAGGATTTGTGCTATTCTTAAATAGATAGCGATTGCAGGG
This sequence comes from uncultured Merdimonas sp., assembly GCA_944378225.1. Classification (GTDB taxonomy): domain Bacteria; phylum Bacillota; class Clostridia; order Lachnospirales; family Lachnospiraceae; genus Laedolimicola. Next base: position 18,633 of record CALWGE010000040.1, on the reverse strand, counting down.
CCATATCATGTTTTTTTCATTGTGCAAAGGCTGAAATAAGTTAAAAACGGATAGGGAAAAGGCTCGCGAATCAACATATAAGGAAGGTGAGCAATTGGAGAACTATACCAAATACAGGCTGAAAGACAAAGAGGAACTGGAGTCTCTGCTGAATGGCAAGGATAACCTCTTTATTATTGCCTGTAACAAATGTTTTAAGGAATTTGAGACAGTAGACGAACCGGAATGCGCCGAGTTCGAAAAACTTGCTGTGGAAAATGGCAAGACAGTCACAGGCAGCGCAAGGGTAGATTTCCTGTGCAATCAGGTTCAGACGGAGAAGAAACTGCAGGATATGATTCCTGAGGGAACAGAGAATATTATTGTGATTTCCTGCGGTCTCGGAATCCAGACTGTGGCAGATCTGGCAGGAAAACCTGTATATGCAGCCAGTAATTCACTGAATTACAGAGGATATCACGGTATGGCGCTTACAGAGCGCAAATGTGATGCGTGCGCACAGTGCTACCTGAATGTTACCGGTGGAATCTGTCCCATTGTGGATTGTTCCAAGAGCCTGGTAAATGGTCAGTGCGGAGGAGCAAAGGATGGAAAGTGTGAAGTAGACGGCAGCAAAGACTGTGCATGGGAAAAGATCTACCGCAGACTTGAAAAACAGGGACGTCTGGAGGAATTTCTGAATCAGCCGGTACAGCTGCGCGACTATTCCAAAGTAAACTTCAAATTTGTAAATGACTATGTAAAATCTGTTCGGGAGAACCGTCTGGATGGCTATTATGGAGGTGTTCATCCTTCAGAGCGCAAGGAGTTCACAGAGCATCTGGCTCTGAAGAGATTCCCTGATCCTGAAACGGTAGTAATCCCGCTCTCCATGCATGCAGGAGCTCCCGCAAATCCTGTGGTTCAGGTAGGAGACACAGTGAAAGTGGGACAGAAAATCGGTGAGGCGGCAGCCTTTATCAGCAGTCCCATTCATTCCAGCGTAAGCGGAACGGTTGTGGCCATTGAAGAACATGGACATGCCACAAGAGGAACCTGCCTGTCGGTAGTGATTAAGTCTGACGGAAAGAATACTCTGGATGAATCCGTGAAGCCTCACAAGTCTCTGGAAGAGCTGACTCCGGATGAGATTGTGGAAATCGTAAAAGAGGCAGGAATTGTAGGTATGGGCGGCGCAGGCTTCCCCACCTCTGTGAAGTTAAAACCTGCAAAACCGGTGGATACGATTCTTCTGAACGGCTGCGAGTGTGAGCCGCTTCTGACTGCGGATCACAGAGTGCTTCTGGAGTTTGCAGATGATGTAATTTTTGGACTGAAGGCGATCATCAAGGCAGTAGGTGCTGAGAAAGGCGTCATTGTCATTGAGGATAACAAGCCGGATGCCATTGAGCTTATGAAAGCAAAGACTGCGGATATGGAAAACATTGAAGTGGTTGAGGCAAAGACAAAATATCCTCAGGGCGCTGAGAAAATGCTGATCAAGCGTGTGACGGGAAGAAAGGTTCCCAGCGGCGGTCTCCCTGCAGATGTAGGCTGCGTTGTGAGCAACATCAGCACGACCAAGGCTATCTCCGATGCGATTCAGACGGGTATGCCTCTGGTAGAGCGTGTGGTTACCGTTACAGGAGAAAGACTGAAAAATCCTGGAAACTTCATTGTAAAGATTGGTACGAACACAAAGGATCTTATCGACTACTGCGGCGGACTGGTTGGAGATGATATCACCATTAAGGCCGGCGGTCCTATGATGGGATTTGTTCTGTCTGATGTGAATGTGCCGATTATGAAGGGATCCAATGGAATCATTGCCGTAGAGACGGATCATACGAAGGAGCAGCCGTGTATCAAGTGCGGTCGCTGCGTAGATGTCTGTCCGATGGAACTGTCACCGCTGTATTTTGCAAAATATGCGGATGAGGAAAACTGGCAGGGAATGAAAGATAAGAATGTCATGGATTGTATCGAGTGCAGATGCTGTGAATATATCTGTTCTTCCAAGATTCCGCTGGTTACCAAGATTAAAGCCGGAAAAAATGCAGTAAGGGGGATGAAGTAAGATGTTAATTACCGAATTAAAAGCCAGAGAAGCCCTGATGCCGCTGGTGGAAGGAAAAAAAGTCTTCATCATCAACTGCGAAGGCTGCAAGGAAGTTCATTTTCCGGGAAAAGAAGCCAGAGAATTCCAGAAAGAGCTTGCTGATGCCGGATGCGTAACCGGAACCATTACTACAGATTATATCTGTAATCCGGAGAATATGGAGCTGCGTCTTCAGAATCATATGGAAGAAATCAAGGCTGCTGATGCAGTACTTGTATTTTCCTGCGGCGTAGGCGTACAGACCATCGCAAATTATCTGGAAGATAAAAAGGTGTATGCAGGCTGCGATACCTATCCGCTCCCGGGATTCCAGGGTGTGACTCCGCTGGAGTATAAATGTGATCAGTGCGGAGAGTGTTATCTGAACCTGACCGGAGGCATCTGTCCGATTACAGCCTGCTCCAAGAGTCTGGTAAACGGCCAGTGCGGTGGATCCAAGGATGGAATGTGCGAAGTAGACAATACAATGGAGTGCGGCTGGGAACGCATCTACAGACGTCTGGCACAGCTGGGACGTCTGGATGTGTTAAAATGTCCGACTCAGATTCGAAACTTTGCTACAGATGATGAAATTTAAAAACACAGAAAATAATAATGATTAGGAGCAATGTATAATGAAGATTACAGAGTTATTTGAACGTGGTGAATTTGTCGTTTCTGCAGAAGTAGGACCGCCAAAAGGATTTCATGTAGAGCATCTGCTGGAAGAGGCAAAGACGTATCTGAAAGGTGTACATGCAGTCAATGTGACGGACAATCAGTCTTCTGTTATGCGTCTTGGCTCTCTTGCTATGTGTAAGGCATTGAAGGATGAGGGACTGAACCCTATCTTCCAGCTGGCCTGCCGTGACAGAAACCGTATCGCTCTGGAGTCTGATCTCTTAAGCGCGGCAATGTTTGGTATCGAGAATATTCTCTGCCTGACAGGCGACCATACAAAGATGGGAGATCATCCGCAGGCAAAGCCGGTCTTTGATCTGGATTCTGTATCTCTTCTTCATACAGTAAGCAAGCTGGAAGAAGGAGAAGATCTGGGAGGAAATAAGCTGGTTGGAGAACCTCCGAAATTTGCGAAGGGTGCAGTAGTATCTCCCTGCAGCGATTCCGTGGATGCGCAGCTGGCAAAGATGGAGAGAAAGGTAGCTGCAGGCGCTGAATATTTCCAGACACAGGCTGTGTTTGAGCCGGAGAAGTTCATCAAATTCATGGAGAAGGCAAAACAGTTCGGCAAGCCGGTTCAGGTAGGAATCATTATTCCGAAATCTGCCGGAATGGTAAGATTCATGAACAATAATGTAGCCGGTATCCATGTGCCGGATGAAATGATCGAGGAGCTTAAGAAAGATCCGGAGAAGGCAAAAGCAGGCATCACAGGCGTAGAGATTGCTGCCCGTATTATTAAGGAGTGTAAGCCGTACTGCCAGGGCGTACATATCATGGCGCTGGGCTGGGAGTCCAAGGTGCCGGAGCTTCTGAAAGCTGCCGGAATTTAATCGGGTCTGGTGAAAGAAACAGATTATTTCTGGTAAATAGAGAGGAGCTGCCGTTCCGAAAGATGAAAAATCATCTTTCGGAACGGCAGCTCTGTTTTTGCGTCCGGATAAAACTTATCGTTCTGTTCTCAGGAAAGCTGTGAGGGGCAGTGAGGACCATTTTATTTGTAAAAAACTGTTGGCAAATAAAATTGTCAATGATATGCTGTATTTGACAAGAAAAATTGTCAAACTTCCATGGCAGGAGTATCCAGACAAACCATCAGTCTGATAGAGAGGGGAGATTTTATGTTTACATTTTTTAATTCAGAAAGCTTATGGATTGGTACGGATATGAAGCGGTTCCATGAAATACGGGATTGCCTGGACACGGCGGGAATTCCTTATAAGCACAAAGTGAAGAATCATTCTGCACAATGGACAGGAAGGGGAACGCTTCGCGGTAATATGGGAAGTCTGGGAATTTCTGCAGATCAGATGTATCAGTATGAAATTTTTGTATACCGTAAGGATCTGGAGAAAGCCGGATATGCAATGGATCTGTAAGAAAAAATTTTTGTGAAAAAAAGGCAGACGTTATATCCTGATGTGGATGAGATACGTCTGCCTTTAAAGTTAGGACTGTTTTTTTGTTTTTTCTTTTTGTTCTTTCCATCCACAGGTAATGGCCCCTGTGGGACAGGATTTTCTGCAAAGACCGCAGCGAATGCATTCCGGGTCGTTGGCGTTTTCGACCGGGTTACAGTTCATTTTGCAGGCTCTGGCGCAGGCGCCGCAGCTGATACATTTCTGTTTATCTGTCCGGTAGCGGAATACCGATAACGGATTGAAAACCGAATAAACTGCGCCCAGAGGGCAGATATATTTGCAGAAAGGACGGTAAATAATGACGGACAGTACAAGGACTGCAATCAGCAGCACGTTTTTCCAGGCATAAAGCCATCCAATGGCGCTGCGCATAACCGGATTCAGAAGAACCATGGGAACACCGCCTTCCATAGTTCCGGCCGGGCAGATTAGTTTACAGAAATAGGGAGAACCCTGTCCCAGGATATCTGTAAGAACCATAGGAAGCAGAATGACAAACAGAAGCAGAATCACGTACTTCAGCTTTCTGAGAATGCGGTCTCCGTGAAAGGTCCGGATTTTCCGGGGAAACGGAATTTTATGAAGGAGATCCTGAATCAGTCCGAAAGGACAGAGAAAACCGCAGACAAAGCGGCCCACAAGCGCTCCCACAAAAATAAGGAATCCGGATACATAGAAGGTCCACTGGTAATTTCTGCTCCCGATGACTGCCTGCAGGGAGCCGATGGGGCAGGAACCCAGAGCGCCGGGGCAGGAGTAGCAGTTCAGTCCGGGAACACACAGGTTTTTCAGCTTTCCTTCGTAGATTTTTCCCTTAAGGAAGCCGACCAGATAACTGTTGGTAATGAGAGCCCAGAAAAACTGGATACCGTGCCGCGGCCATTCGTTCTGCTGTTTTTCTTTTCTGTTATTATGTTTTTTCTGTTCAGCCAATTCCAATACACTCCATGCAGATGCTTACAGCTTTGTCAAATACTACGCTCATTTCACCCCGGAAGATTCCATATCCCATAAAACACAGGCCCGCTGCTGTAAGAGCAAGGCCTGTGCGTCTGGAAAAAAGAACCTGAGGGAAACCTGTGGGGCGGCTCATTGTGCTGCCTCCAGAGCTTCCAGTTCCTGATTTACGATTTCTGTCCAGTCCTCGAGCGAGCGGCTTCCTGTGTATACATTGCCTACCAGATTACCTTCGCTGTCCACGAAGAAAGAGGTAGGAACAGCCTGGATTCCTGTCAGAAGGCCGTTCATCAGTCCTGCGTCCGGAACCAGGAAGGGATAGGAGGCTCCGGTTTCTTCTGCCAGAAGCTGGGCGGTTTCCAGGGCTTCCGGATCGGTTCCGCCTTTCCCGTCAGCAGTGTCCAGAACGATACCGACTACGTTTACGCCCTGGTCGGCCATATCCTGATGGAGCTGTTCCAGATCAGGAATTTCTGCAATACAAGGGGAACACCAGGTAGCAAAGACATTTACGAATGTCAGCTCATAGTCCTGAAACATAGCTTCCGTATAAGTTTCTCCGTTAATATCTTCCATGGAAAAGGTTCCAAGGGGTATAGGCTCATTTTCGGCCGCAGGAGTGTCTTCAGAAGAATCAGCATCGGATACGCTGCTGTCTGTCGTGTCAGATGCTGCGGAATTCCCGGAATCCTGTCCGGAAGAGCAGGCGGCCAGAAGCAGGCTCAGAATGAGTAGCAAAAGAAAAGGAATTGTGTTTTTTCTTATTTTACCTTTCATAGTCGTCTGTCACCTCGGTTATTAAAATTTTACGCATGTTTATCATAACAGATAGAAAGAAAAATTTCAGTAACAAAATCACAAAAACAGAAATTTGAAGGTTTTGTCGACTTATTCTTGTCTCTGTGTTATGATAGAGACTGTATCAAAATAAGAAAGAGGAATTTGAATGGATCGCGCATCTTTTTGTGACAAGATAAAAACTTCTTCACGCCGGATTACATTGGGAATTATTGCTCATGTGGATTCCGGTAAGACTACCCTGGCAGAGTCCCTTCTCTATAAATGCGGAAGTATCCGCAAAGCCGGACGTGTGGACCATGGAGACGCTCATATGGACAGCCATGAGCTGGAGCGCTCCCGTGGGATCACGATCTTTTCCAGTCAGGCCCGTCTTTTGTTTCCCGGAGGAGACGGAGAACCGGTGCGGGCAGTTTTGCTGGATACGCCTGGTCACGTGGATTTTTCAGCAGAGATGGAAAGAACTTTATGGGTACAGGATTATTGTATCCTGGTAATCAGCGGGGCGGATGGAGTTCAGGGGCATGTGCGTACCCTGTGGAGACTGCTTTTGGAACAGGGGATACCTGTATTTCTGTTTGTAAATAAGATGGATCAGCCGGGTACAGACCGGCAGGTTCTTATGACAGAACTGCGAAGAGAGCTGGATGAGAGATGCGTGGATTTTTCGGCAGAACGCCGGGAAAATGAATTATGGGATGAACTGGCTGTCTGCGATGAAGAGCTGCTGGAGAGTTTTCTGGAAAATGGGGAACTGACTGACGGAGAGATTGCACGTAAAATTGCTCAGAGGCAGGTTTTTCCCTGCTATTTTGGCTCTGCGCTGAAAGATGAGGGGATAGATGAATTTCTGAAAGGACTGGGACGTTTTCTGGTATATCCGGAATATTCGGATACATTCGGGGCCCGGGTTTATAAGATAGGAAGAGATGCGCAGGGAAATCGTCTGAGTTTTCTTAAGGTGACAGGAGGAAGCCTGAAGGCACGTCAGCTCCTGACAGGAATATCTGATGGAGAGGTCTGGGAGGAAAAGGCGGATCAGCTGCGCCTTTATTCAGGGGGAAGCTTTCAGCCGCTGGAAGAAGCCCTGCCTGGCGACATCTGTGCAGTGACAGGTTTGTCGAGAACGCGTGCCGGGGAAGGGCTTGGTTTTGAGGAAAACGGTCCGGCTCCGGAACTGGAACCGGTGCTGACTTATCAGCTTCTTCCACCGGAGGGCTGCAATATCCATGAACTGCTCTTAAAGCTCCGGCTTCTGGAGGAGGAACTGCCGGAACTTCATGTGGTCTGGCAGGAAGAACTTTCTGAAATTCACGTCCGGGTTATGGGGGAGGTACAGCTGGAAATTCTCAAAAGCCTGATGGAAGGAAGATTTGGTCTTTCTGTAGATTTCGGACCGGGAAGCATTGTATATAAGGAAACGATTACAACTACCGTAGAAGGTGTAGGACATTTTGAACCCCTGCGCCATTATGCAGAGGTACATCTGCTGCTGGAGCCGGGAGCCCCGGGCAGCGGGCTGGTGTTTGAAAGCCGCTGCAGTGAGGATGTGCTGGATCGGAACTGGCAGAGACTTATTCTGACTCATCTGCAGGAGAGGAGCCATCCGGGTGTATTGATGGGAGCAGATATTACAGATATGAAAATTTCACTGGTGGCAGGTAAGTCTCATCCAAAGCATACGGAAGGCGGAGATTTCCGCCAGGCCACCTACCGGGCTGTACGCCAGGGACTGAAGCAGGCTGAGTCTGTGCTGCTGGAACCCTTCTATGAATTTCGTCTGGAAGTTCCGCCTGACAGAATAGGACGGGCTATGACAGACATCCAGAAAATGGGAGGAAGTTTTTCGGAACCGGTACAGGAAGGAAGACTGATGCTGCTTACAGGTTCTGCTCCCGTTTCCAGGATGCAGGATTACGGTTCAGAGGTTACAGCATATACGAAGGGAGAAGGGCGATTCTCCTGTACTCTGGGCGGTTATTATCCCTGTGCAGATGCAGCAGAAGTGATAGCGGTTTCCGGGTATGATTCGGAACTGGATGCAGCCAATCCCACAGGATCCGTTTTCTGTGCTCATGGGGCAGGATTTTATGTGCCCTGGAATCAGGTGACTTCCTATATGCATGTGGACAGCGCTCTGCAGCCAAAGAAGGAGCAGGAGCATGCAGGACTTGTAACGGCCAGACAGAGCAGAGCATCTCTGGGGGCGGCAGACCCAAAGGAACTGGAAGAAATTTTTGTGAGAACCTACGGCCCTATCCGGCGGGATCGTCAGGGAGTCGGGCGAAAGGAGCGGGTATTTCAGCCGGAACCTGCAGAAGAGCCCATAAGGAAAATCAAAAGCCGCAAAGGAGAAAAAGAATATCTTCTTGTGGACGGTTACAATATTATTTTTGCCTGGGATGAGCTGAAAGAGCTTTCCGAGGTTAATCTGGAATCAGCCAGAGGGCGTCTCCAGGATATTCTCTGTGATTTGCAGGGGGCTTTGGGCTGTACGCTGATTCTGGTGTTTGACGCATACCGGGTAGAAGGCAACAGGGGAGAAATTTTTAAATATCACAATATTCATATGGTGTACACAAAAGAGGCAGAGACGGCAGATCAGTATATTGAAAAGACGGTTCATGAGATAGGCAGAAAGCACAGAGTCACCGTAGCCACATCAGACGCTCTGGAACAGGTGATTATTCTGGGACAGGGTGCAGCCAGACTGTCTGCAGCAGGACTGCATGAACTGGTGCAGCTGACAAAGGAGCAGCTTCGGGAAACTATTTCCAGAACAGAACCGGGAGGAAAGAATTATCTGTTTGAACAGCTTTCCGGCGAAACGAAGCGGCTGATAGAAGAGATCCGCAGGGGAAATGAGGAGGAGACAACTTAGATGAACAAAAAAGAAATATCTGAGATTAAAAAGCAGCTGACGCCGGAAAACTGCGCGCTTACCAGGCTCTGCGCCTGTTATGTGGACGGCGAGAAAAATAAAAAAAGCGAGATGAAAGAAGCGTTTCTTTCTCAGTCCGAGGAAGAATGTTTTAAATATTTTGAAATATTCCGGAAAAGTCTGTCCGGAACGGTAGGGAAAAATCTTATTAATCTGGAATTCCCGCTGGATACAGAGATGGAGGGCGGAGCACAGGAATTTCTGCTGCGCCTGCGGGACAGCCAGCTGAAGGATGACGAACTTCTGGAAGAGTTTTATGATAAGGTGATTGAAAGTTTTGAATATGGAGAAAACTACCTCATTCTTCTGGTGCATGGAGCTTATGATATACCTGGAAAAGCTTCAGACAATGAAGAGATGTTTGACGCTTCAGATGAAGTCTATGAATATCTGCTCTGTTCCATATGTCCGGTAAACCTGTCCAAAGCCGGTCTGAGCTATGATGCGGAGAATGATCGCTTTGGCTCCCGTGTGAGAGACTGGCTGGTAGAGCTTCCTGTGGCTGGCTTTCTGTTTCCGGCCTTTCAGGACAGAAGTACAGATCTGCACAGCATGCTGTACTATTCCAAAAACCCTGAGGAACTGCGGAAAAATTTTGTACAGGGACTTTTCGGGTGCAGCACACCCCTTTCTGCAGGAGATCAGAAAGAGACCTTTAATGTCATGATAGAGGAAACTCTGGGCGAGGACTGCGATTATGACGCAGTTCGAAACATTCATGAGAAACTGCAGGAACTGGTGGAGGAAAGAAAGGATGAATCGGAGCCCCTGGTCCTGGACAAGGCTGAAGTAAAGCAGCTTCTGGCTGGCAGCGGCGTGGATGCGGGAAAATTTGAAGAGCTGGAAGAGAGATATGAGGAGACGGCCGGAGCTCAGACAGAGTTTCTGGCGTCCAATGTTCTGAATTCCAGAAAATTTGAAATCAAGACACCGGATGTGGTGATTCAGGTCAATCCGGAACGGCTCGATCTGGTGGAAACCCGTATTGTGGACGGACGGCAGTGTCTGGTCATTCCGGCTGATGATTCTGTTCAGGTAAACGGTATTTCTGTCAGAGCTCTGAGCAGAAAGAATGAAAGCGCAGAGATGGAAAAGAGGGATTGGAATGCGTGAACAGCTGACAAAGCATGATGTGGAGAAAATTGAGCAGGAAATAGAACACAGGAAGCTTGTGGTACGTAAGGAAGCCATAGAGGCTGTGAAAGAGGCCCGCGCACAGGGAGATCTGAGCGAGAACTTCGAATATTACGCGGCCAAACGGGAAAAGAATCAGAATGAAAGCCGAATCCGCTATCTGGAAAGGATGCTGCGTACAGCGCAGATTATTGAGGATGATTCGCAGGCTGATGAGATTGGCCTGAATACCCGGGTAGAACTTTACTACGAAGATGAGGATGAAACTGATTGGGTGAAGCTGGTCACTTCGATTCGCGGTAATTCTATGGAAGGACGTATCAGTATTGAGTCCCCTCTGGGGAAAGCGATCCTGGGACACAAAGCAGGAGACCGGGTTTACGTAAAGGTAGGAAACGGCGGTTACGATGTGGTCATCCGCTCTATCCAGAAGGATGCAGGGGATGAGGATGAAATAAGAAAGTTTTAGAAAGAACGGGGAGAAATGATGAATACATCAGGAATGGTTCCTTTTGTAAAATGGGCAGGCGGAAAAAGGCAGATGCTGGAACAGCTTACGATCCGTATGCCGGATGAATATGGAACATATTATGAACCTTTTGTAGGCGGAGGAGCTCTGGTTTTTTATCTTGGGCCGGAGCGTGCCTTTTTAAATGATATTAACCGGGAGCTGATACACACTTATACGGAGATCCGGGATCACCTGGATACTCTGCTGGTGCTTCTGGAGTCTATGGATAAGGTTACCTGCACGAAAGAATATTACTATGAGATGCGCAGCCGCTACAATGAAAAACTGAGGCTGTCAGATTATGATCCGGAGATGGCGGCTCTCTTTATTTATCTGAACAAGCATTGCTTCAACGGGCTGTATCGGGTGAATACGCAGGGTGAATTTAATGTCCCCTGGAATCAGAAACAGCTGGTACGTTCCATGGACATGGAAAATATCAAGCAGATATCAGCTTTCCTGAAATCGGTCACCCTTACCTGTCAGGATTTTGAAGCGGCTGTAAAAGATATTAAAAAAGGAGACTTTGTCTACTTTGACAGTCCTTACGCGCCTCTGAACCCTTCTTCCTTTGATTCCTATACGAAGGAAGGGTTTGCAGAAGAAGAGCATCGCCGTCTGGCAGGATTGTTCCGCCGTCTCACAGACGAAGGAGTGTACTGCATGCTGACGAATCATAACACAGAACTTATCCGGGAACTGTATGATGGTTTTGTTATCGAAGAAATTGATGTACGGCGGGCAATTAACTCAGATCCCAAAAAGCGGAGAGGAAAAGAAGTTATTATCCGTAATTACGGAGAAGCACTCAAATAGAGCGAAAACAAAAGAGGAGGAGATGGTTTTAACCATCTCCTCCGGTTCATTTTCCGGACATATGAGCGGAATTTTCAGGTGGTAATATAAGTATTGTATCCTTTCTGGCGTACTTCTCTTTCCATGGCGATGGCATTGCTGAGTCTGGCGTATGCGCCCACCTGTACCTTGTACAGGCCATCCTGATAGATAATATAGGCGGGAAAGCCGTCATTTTCCAGAAGACTTAAGAGATTGTCGGCATTCTGTCTGTCGCGGAAGGCGCCTGCCTGCACCCGGTAGAGTTCTTCCTGACTGCCGCCCTCCGGCATAGAGGGGCATACGGGACAGTTCTGTCCGCCGCCCATACCATTTCCTGTTGAATTTCCGTTCATATTTCCTCCTCCTGATATGTTCTGATTTTCCAGAGTGTCCATGATGCCGTCCGCAATTCCCTGAGCGATAGCCTGAAAACGGGAATCAAAAAGCTGATTATCCTTATCGCTGTCAATAAAGCCTGCTTCCACCAGAAGGGCAGGCATCTGTGTGCTGTTGAGCACTACCAGATTGGGACGGATGGAGACGCCTGCGTTCCGGAAACCCAGGCGTTCCAGATTGGCATTGATGTTTTCGGCGATTTCTTTTTTTATACCGGAATCATCGTAAATTAAAGTCTGAATTCCATTGTATTTTCCCGGATATTCCGCTGCGTTTCTGTGAATGGAGACGAACAGATCTGCACCCTCTTCATTGGCAATGGCCGCTTTCTGGCCTACGGACTGACTGACATCCGAGGTTCTTGTGTAAATTACGTCATAGCCGTTTTCTTCCAGTATCCGCCCTACCGCCATGGCCAGGCGCAGGGCATCATCGCTTTCTCTGCGGCCCTGATAGGTCGCGCCGGGGTTGCTTCCGCCATGATAGTAAATAAGACCATACAAATAAAAAGGCTTAAATACTGAGAAAATAGTGAAATTCCAGTGTCTGAGATTCCTTGAAAAAGACGATCTTCTGCACAATTCCACGCAGGGCTTCTCCTTTCGTGCAGTAGTCGGCGTCGCTTTCCAAGATATCAAGAACCGTAGTTACAGTGCCAAGAAATTGCTTTTTATAGGCTTCCGGTGTAGGAATATTCTTCTGTAGCTCAGATAGACGATCACCAAGCTCAGCCCGGCGCCTGTCAAGCATTGATCGGTTTGCTTTATATTCTTCCAGTGTATCTACGCCTGCCATATAGGCATCTCGGATTCGCTTTTCTTTTGCGTCAATTCCGCGTAGCTCTTCCTCATAAATACTCCTTTCAGCATCCTTGTCATCGACATGAGACTGGATAAGAGTAAAGGATGCTTTGCCTGTGTCACGCACTTTCTGGAGGGACTGCAGGACGGCAGCAGTAAGCTTCCGTTCAGAAATGCTCTGGGATTCTTTATGCAGGCCCATGCGATATCCCAGGCACTGGAAGGAATTACACCGGCCGGCTTTGAAGGATAGGGACTTCCCGCAGACAGAGCACTTGACCATACCGGACAGCCAATGCTTGCCGTGAGACACAGGGTGTGCATATTTTTCTCTGGATGCCCGAACGGCCCGGATGCGCTCCTGCGCAGCCTCAAACTGCTCCTCGGATATAATCGCTGGGTGGTGGCTGTCAGCAATAATCCACTCGGATTCGCCCTTCAGGACATTGCTGGCACTGGATAGACGGCGGTTCCAGCGAATCTTCCCGATGTAAAACGGGTTCTCCAGAATGTATGTCACACCGTCTGCGTCGAATTTCTTCCCGGTCTGCGTGCGGTATCCTTTGTCATTCAAAAGTCGAACGATGTAATTCTTGTCTCTTCCGGATGTGAAATGGTCGAAAATTGTCCGGACAATATGCGCCCCGGCTTCATCCACGACCGGGAGCTGCCCGGGAGCTTTGGTGTAGCCCAGAGGGACTTTGCCGTTGTAGTACCCTTTCTGGGCCTTCACGGCCATGCTCCGGCGGACCTCCACGCCCAGATTGTAGGAATAAAATTCATCCTGCCATTCTATGATCATTTCAATCAGACGGCCGTACATCCCATCCATAATGGGCTCACTGACGGAGATCACGTCAATCCCAAGCTTCTTCCGTAACATCGACTTGTAAAATGTGCTTTCGTCCTGATTCCGGGCGAAACGGCTGAATTTCCAAACGAGGATGCAGTCAAAAGGCTTTGGCGTACTCTTGGCCGTGGCAATCATATTCTGGAACTGCAGGCGATTGCCCGCTTTGCGGCCGGAGCGGCCTTCCTGCTCCATGAAAATATAGTCTTTCGGAATCAGGATGTTATGCTGCGCAGCGTAGCGCTGGATCTCTATCAGCTGGGATTCCGGAGACTGCTCCATCTGCATATCGGTGCTGACACGAATGTAAATAGCGCCTGTTTTAATCTCTGAATTCATTATATCACCTTCCTGATTGATTCTATGTTCGATATATTGGATAGATTTCTGGTTGCGACGTCGCAACGGAAAAATGGGTACAAAAATAACAGCCAGCGAACATGCGTTTCGATTGCGCGGCTGCTCACGAAGATGATATAATAGACTTGTTCTAAAAATCCACATAGCATCTTCGGATGCGGGTAGGCTCTCTGTTGGCGCAGGGGGCCGGTTTTTTATTTTCTTTCAAATCAACGTAAAAGGCCTCGTATTGCTACGAGGCCTTCCCAATAATGAACTTATATCTTCTTTTATGCCCTTAAGGCGATGTTGAAAAGAGCATACACTCTCTTCGTCTGTTCATTATAGAGGATATTATGCACGTAGTCGATAGTTTTATACCAAAAACCAAAAAAGTTATTCAAAAACATATAATTTTTTCACTTTTTCATTGATTTTATCCATTATTCACGGACACCAGACTGAAGATACAGAGTATTTTTCACGGAGTAGTCAAGTGCGCAGGTGGAGGGAGAGACGATTTCCAAGATTCAGTCTGGCGAGCCGGAGCAGCCGCGGTCCGTCAGCTTATTTTTATTGCAGATGACAGAGATATTCGGCTCCACCCAGTTTTTATCCTCCGCATCCAGGTTCACGGCGAAAGGTGCGGGATAAATTTTGCAATCTCCGCCATTTTTCTGAATATGACTGCGGATGGAATAAACAAAAGCACTGACAAGCTCCTGATGAACCCGGATCGGCGGCGCCATGTCATAGAGCTGACCGTTAATCAATTCGGCGCGTTGGCCTTCCGGAAGATTCCAGTAGCCTTCTGAGGTATAAAGGTTTTCTCTGGGTAACGGCATAAAATCACATTCTTTCAGGGTACATTATAATCAGATCTGATATTTCCAATATATTTGATTAAATTTTGGCCATTTCATAGAAGACGTTTTCGGAAATGATTTTTATATCATTGCCTTCCAATATCAACTTTTCAGCTTTTTTCTGTTTTGAACTTTTTCCATTCTTTATTGTTTTACAAAAGTCATTATTTCCCAAAATGAGGAAGTTTGTTTTCTTAGTAACAGAATCTCCGTTTTCACCACCTAAATCTTTTACAATTTGCATAGCTTCACGACGCGTCATCTTTTCTAAGGTACCAGTAAATACGCATACAGAGTCATATATTGGATTGGAAATATCAAAACTTGTCTTATCAGTAACAATATCTTTGGATCTTACTGCAAAAATAGACTTATTTAGATGTGATTTGACATAACTGTAAAAGGAATCAAGATTTTCATTTTTCTCAAGGCAGGATTCCTTTAATTGATTATATACACAAAAAGTAGTTTCACAATCAGACAGGCCTCGATGAGATTTGATTACAGGTATTTTATAATATTGTGCGAGGTCTTCGAGCCTCCTGTGTTTTAAGTTAGGAAAAATCCATCTGGAAATGCGCATTGTATCTACAAGATTGTTTGACAATATTTCATTAGTACATTTTTTTAGTGCATCGAATAAGAAATTTGAATCGAAGGACACTATATTGTGCCCTACAAGTACATCGTTTCCTATGAAATTATAAAAATCTTTAATAACAGAATCTATCGTTGGCTCGTTTTCCACCATTTCATCTGTTATTCCTGTCAGTTCTTGGACAAAAGAAGGAATATAGTTTTGCTCTAAAACAAATTCATTTTTCTTGAAATCATATACTCGACATTTTCCTGGATTAACTAGCGCAGAAAATCTGTCTACCACTTGATTATTACGAACTTTTAAAGATGATATCTCTATTATTTGACAAAAATCGTAATCAAGGCCAGTTGTTTCGATATCCACAACACAGTAATCATCCAAAAACTCAATTAGACTTTTTCCTTTGCCATCTCTCATGGTGTTAAATGTCCTCCCTACTATTTTATATCGCTTTGGAAAGCAATAGCCTTCCCAAGAATATGCACTTCATCCAGTTCTTCATTCTGAAAAATCAGGTCTTCATATGCAGGATTGTTAGCCTTAAGTATAAGAAGACCTTTGTCCTGGTAATAATAGAGTCTTTTCAAGGTTACATCGCTGTCACTGTTTACTACAACAGCAGCAATTTCACCATTTTCGACTATGTCTTGTTTCCGGATGAATACTATATCGCCATCAAAAATTCTGGCACCTGTCATACTGTCTCCTACAGCTTTCAGACAAAAATCAGCTTTTATATCAGTTCCAGACATCACATAGCTTTCCCGATCTTCGTTGGCATATTTAGGAATACCGCAAGCTATTTCTCCGAGCATGGGAAAACGTTTTAACTCCAATGAAAAAACATTGGACAAAGTCTTGTTAGTATTAGGGTTTTTCTTTTCTTCCCATCCCATTAAATAAGCAACAGAAGTGTTTAAAACGCGAGCAAATTCTACTACTTTGCTTTGGACGATATCATTAGTTCCTGTCTCTATTTTAGCGATAGAAGACTTATTTTTATAACCAAGTTTTGTGGCGAGTTCTTCCTGGGTTATGCCAAGTTCTTCTCGACGTGCGCGTATCCGGCGGCCAATCTCTGCCAAAGGTACACCTTCTTTCCTTGTTATTTAAGATCACTATATCATAAAGTTTATTTAAAATCAATTATTTTTGAAAAAAAATAAAAAAATAGTTGACTTAAAGGAAACGAAGTGGTATAGTACAAATAGATGATTTAAAATCATCAAGGAGGTGATAAACATTGACTAATACAAAATTATTGAGAAGCATAATTGATAAAAGAGGATTGAAAATGAAGTACGTGGCAGAAAGAATGGGTCTTTCGGCATATGGATTTCAGCTTAAAGTAGAGAATAAAAAAGAATTTAAGACCAGTGAAGTGACAGCATTGTGCGACATTTTGGAAATTGAGACATTAGAACAGAAAGAGAGAATTTTTTTTGCAAATGAAGATGATTTAAAATCATCAATCCCAGCGGATCCAGAAAAGGAGGTGGTGTGAGGTGAACGTATACGATGAAATAGAAAAATTTATGGCGCGCGAGAGAGCGGAGGCTGAAAAGGCAAAAGAAACAGAAAAGAACCAGGTGAGCATAGATCCGAATTCTTATATTGCGAAGGAGATCAAGTATCAGACAGCGATGTTGCATCAGATACAGGCTGAAATCATGGAGATAAAAAGGGGGATGAGGAGCAGATGCTTATCATCAAGAAAAAAGCCTTTCATCTTCAAAGGCAAACGCCGAAGACATAAACGTCTCACGTAATTTTTGAAATTCAATATCTGTCCATTGATGTGAATGGTCTGTTTCTACGTTTTTTAATAGTTCATCGCAGAAAACGGCGAAGCGCAGAAAAATATCAGGCAAATCAGGATCTTGGTAAAAGTCCAGCCGGGAATAATACAAAGATTCTGCCGCAGAAAAATAGGAACCTGCAAGGCTCAGGTGGGCCAAAGCAACGGGAATATTAGGATTATTCTTAAAAACTTCTTTATGCGATTTGATTGCCTGGAACATACCACGAGTCATAAGAGACTTAAGATTTGAAAAATGTCCGTGCATAAAGTATTCTCCTTTCTTTTATACTCGGCCTTGGCGGGGCCTGTAAAGAAAGTATATCACGGAGAGGAAAAAAAGGAAGAAGGTGAAAGTATGAGTGTAAATGATATCAAACTGACAAAAGATCCGCTGAAAAACATCTACATCATGGTACCGTATCTGGACGAAGCCGGACAGAACCGTGTATTTGGAATGGTATGTGGATTGCTGGGATTCAGCGGGGAAAGGCAGGATGCAAAAGAACAGGGAGAAGAGGAGAGCGGGAAGGAGGTGGTGTAGGGTGGAAACAAAATTAACGTTGAAGGCAGAAATACGCACGGATGAAGTTATGAAACAGTTAAAAGAAATCATTGTCACGATAGAGAAAGCCAGCTCATTGGCAGATGAACTGGCTGGAAAAATTAAAGAATTAGAAGTCGATATCGAGGGTTAAGTCAACGGAATTATGACAATGAGGACAAGTATTAAGCCCTGGACTTGCAGAAAAAGGTGTTTGGCAATGAGGACACTCGATTTCGAATGAGGTTTCTTGTGCCGCGTTTCGAGCCTGTTTCATGACAAGATCTTTTAATGCCTTTTCGTCAAAATCGATTTTTATTTTTGATGACATACTAAGCTCCTTTCTATATACTTGGCCCGGCCAGGGGCCTGTACATAGAGTTTATCACAGAGAGGAAGAAAAAGGAAGGACAAGCCCTTCGGGGCTTAGGAGCTGTAGCCCAGAGGAAGAGCAGCCGCCTCATAAGCGGAAGGTCTCGGGTTCGAATCCCGATAGCTCCATTACAGCGCGCACTGTAAAGATGTACAAACAATGCATCATAGGATGATAAAGAAAGGAGTGATCCTGTGAATATAGTCAACATCATTCATATTGATGGAAAAGCATACCGCATGGATGAGTTGCCGAAAGAACGCCAGAAAGAAATCTGGCAGAAGCTGAACGACCAGGCCTTAAAGGCTATCGGGTACAGAAAGGCCACCGCGTGAGCGGGGCCGGAAAGGACAAGCCGTGGGAAGGATCGAGTATTTTTTTGAAGAGACGCTGGCAGGACAGTTTATTGGCACACTGAGTGCACTATCCATCCTGGGAATATTTTTGATACTGGGGGTGGTGCTATGAGCAAGCAGGAATATCTGCATGGGCTTGCCTATGATGATCTGACAGACGAGCAGGTCCTGCAGGGATTCGCAGAGCACTATCTGTGCGCTGGTCTGTCTAGCCGAGACGTCTGTAAGGATGTATGTCTGGCTGCATCAGCATCCGCAGCCAGAGAAGTGGGGGACCGCTTGATGTGCGTATTCCGGATTCTAGCGGGGAAGGAAGATGAAGATGAGTAAGAAAGACTGTGCGATGCAGCTGG
>CALWGE010000039.1 GCA_944378225.1 uncultured Merdimonas sp. | reverse complement strand
ATTTATTATACCATGAATGCGGTGCTAGAGATAGAAAAGCCCGAGCATTTGCTCGGGACTTTGTCTACAGTCTGAAAGGAGCGCCTAACGCGCTCCTTTTTTCATGATTACGACCCAGACAGTGAGCAGAAGGATGCGGATGTCGGAGGTCAGAGACCAGTTATCAATGTACTGGAGATCGAGTTTGACCACTTCCTGAAAGTCAGTGATGTCGCTTCTGCCGCTGATCTGCCAGAGACCGGTGAGTCCGGGTTTGATACTCAGACGGCGGCGGTAGTACAGATCATATTGTTTGAATTCGTCTACTGTGGGCGGCCGTGTGCCCACAAGGCTCATGTTTCCGATCAGGATGTTAAAAAACTGGGGCAGTTCATCAAGGCTGGTTTTTCGCAGGAATGCGCCGACCCGGGTAATCCGGGGATCGTGTTCCACCTTAAACATGGGGCCGTCCATTTCATTCTGATCCATCAGTTCTTTTTTGCGTTCTTCCGCGTCTGTGTACATGGAACGGAATTTATAGAGACGGAAATAGCGTCCGTTTTTACCCACTCGTTTCTGCGAAAAAAAGACGGGTCCCGGGGAGTCCAGTCTGATGGCCAGAGCGATGAAGGGCGTCAGCACTGCTGTGATGCAAAGTCCCACAAGGGAACCGATAATATCGATAATCCGTTTGATGAAAAGGCGGCGGTAGTCGAAGGCGCTGGCTTCATAGGAAAGCACAGTGAAACCTGCGAAGGATTCCGTGGTTTTGTGAGCGATGACATTGTTGAAGTAGTCGATATTAACATGGACAGTAATCCCCATGCTTTCAAATTTGATAATCAGATCTTCCAGCTCTTGTTTGGAACAGTCGGGCAGATGGATAAATACTTCATCGACTATCTGGATTTTCAGCTGCTCATACAGATCCTCCCGTCCCGCGAGTACGGGAACCTGACCCATCAGAAGCCCATCTGGTTTCTGTCGTTTGTCCATTAATGCAATTCCGGTTACTTCAAAACTCCATTCCGGTGCGCTATTCAGTTTTTCCAGTACCCGGGACGCAGTTTCTGAAGTGGCAATGAGAAACATCTTGTTGCTGCCGGAACTTTTCCGATAGATTCTTGTAAAATACTGCTTAAGCAGCAGATGGCCGATATAAGTCAGCAGAATATTGTATAGGAAGAAATAGACGTATACCAGGCGTGAAAAATCTTCAGACAGCTTGGCCGCATAGAGGAAGAAGCTGAGGAAAAAAGCCAGTACAAGATTGTATTTGCATACGGCGATCAGTTCTACGTAATAGCCTCGCTTGAAAATACCGGTATTCCAGTCGAACAGGTAATAGGACAGTACATGGAAGAACAGGATGGAGGCAATGGTGGTAACGTATGTATCGGAATAAGTACGATAACTGTGTTCCACGCCTCGGGTCAGAACGGCAAGCACAAAGGATAGAATAATGCACAGGCATTCCACTGCCAGTAAAGTATAATTTTGAATAAGCCGCTGCTTTTGACTGATGTTGGACATGGTATTCTCCCTGTTTTCCTGGTTTCGGCACTCCCTCAACGCGGGGGATAGTCTTTTCTTGTATCATAAAAGATCCTGGATTGCTTGTCAAACTTTATGTGTCTGGTCTATAATAAACGAATAGAGTTGGAGTTTCTGCCTGTTCCGCGGCTGCTGACAGCGCGGGAAGGGAAGAATGGAGAGGAGTTTTATATGAACTGGTGGAAGGAAGGAAAGGCAGATTCCTGGATTCTGCGGGCTGCGTTTGTGCTGATGCTGCTGTTCCCGGCATTTTACAGTCCCCATACGGATGTGTATATGAGTTCTTACTATGCGGGTTTTTCCTGTACATATTTTCTGTTCGCAGTATATCTTGTACTGCAGATTATACGGAACCGGAAAAGACTGTTCCCGCTGAAAGCTGCGGGAATCGTGTTCGCGGTACTGCTGCTTGTTTATAATCTGTTTTCTCTGTATTTTAATTACAGATATCTGCACTGGTACTGGGAGCAGATCAATAATACGGTGGCCTTTATGATGGCAGCCGTGCTGATTGGATTTGAGGTACCCGTGGAGGGAAAAGACGGAAATAACGTCCGTTTTCTGATGCGCTGTATTGTGATTTCCAGTATATGCAGTATTATCTATTATTTTCGGGGCTATACGAATCTGCTGATCTGTAACAATCAGTTTATTTTATATCAGCTGCCGGGAGATTTTTATGAGACACGCCATTACTGGCTCTACAGCCATAAGAGTGAGTATGCGCTTGTGCTGGTGACGTTTATGGCTCTGTTTGTCGCCTACAGGAAGAAATTCCGCAATAGGGTGATCTTTGGCCTGAGTTTTGCGGTGCTTCTGTTCTGCCTGTATCTGACGCATTCCTGGACGGGGATTGCCGGTGTATTTCTGATCCTGCTGGGAGCAGCGGCGGATCAGATCGACTGGAAAAGCTTTCGCCCGCGAAAATGGCATTTTGCCGCGGCGGCGGTTTTTCTCGCGGCAGGGGCAGCAGTAGGATGGAAGATTCTCTCAGAGCGTAATATCTGGACCCTGGGAGACCGGATTCCCATCTGGAAGGCTGTCTGGAAGACGATTCTCCATCATCCGGAAGGATGGGGGATGCGGTTTGGAACATCTATGATTGAGACAGACACAGGGCTCATGGTAAATAATGCCCACAACGTATTCCTGAATCAGATACTTCGTTTTTCCATTCCGGTGGGAATCTGCTTCCTGCTTCTTTTTCTGGGAATTGTGGTTTATACACTGGTGAAGGGAAGAAGCTTTCTGCTGACGGGAACCTGGATCGCGCTGCTGATTCTTCTGAATATGGATTATTCTCTGATGAGCACGCAGATGGCGCCTCTGTTTCTGATTATCTGTCTGGTCAGCAGATACCGACAAAAATAAAAGGAAAAAATATGGAAAAGACGTATAAAATGTCGGAATATAAATGATGGAAGCTTATTTATCGAGACAGATTTCCATATTGACTTGCAGTTTTAGAACGTGTAAGATCAAAGGATAACCAGGAGGAAAAAATATGAAAGAATGGACCAGCCTGATGAAAAATCTGACTCTGCTGACCCAATTCGGGCTTTCCTTTATTACCCCTCTTCTGATGTGTCTGGGGATCTGCTGGCTGCTGCAGACAAAAACCGGAGCAGGCGCGTGGGTATATATTCCTGGTTTCTTTTTCGGTCTGGGAAGTTCAGGAATGGTTGCCTGGAAGCTTTACGTATCCGTAACGGAGAAAGAAAAGCGAAGAGAGAAGAAAAAAGGAATCTCCTTTAATAATCATGAATGAAAGCATGGACAAAGAGGAGAGAAAGGAAAGAAAAAACATGATCAGAAAATGGAAAGAGGTTCAGCCCGCAGTAAAGCAGGAGACAAAAAAGGTTGCCTTAAGTACGGCGGTCGGAGTGGTTCTGATGTGGGCGGTATACGCGGTTCTTCATGCCGTTATGCCGGACAGGGTTCCCCTGGATTATACTGTATTTCTCGGAGGAATCGGAGGAGGAGCTGTGGCAGTCTTCAATTTTCTCTGGATGGGACTCACCGTTCAGAAAGTGGTTGCGGCCTCGAAGGAGGACGAGGCCAGAATATGGATGAAGGCCAGCTATTCCCAGAGAATGCTGTTTCAGATGCTCTGGGTGATTGCGGCTATCGCGGCTCCCTGCTTCCATTTCGTGGCAGGTATTCTGCCCCTGCTGTTCCCATCGGCAGGAATAAAAATACTGGGAATATTCAAAAAATAGATTTAAGAATAAGGATGTACGGCATCAGAACAGGAGGTGAGACATATGGAACTGGATGTTTCGGGAGCAAAGGTCTTTTTTACCATTCCTACAGACATTCCCGTACTGGGAGACATTCAGATCAGTGAAACGATGCTGGTCAGCTGGCTGGTTATGGCGCTGATTACAGGTTTGTGTATCTGGCTGACTCATGACCTGAAGGTGGAGAAGATATCAAAACGCCAGGCTG
The DNA here is from genome assembly GCA_944378225.1 of uncultured Merdimonas sp. Taxonomy (GTDB): domain Bacteria; phylum Bacillota; class Clostridia; order Lachnospirales; family Lachnospiraceae; genus Laedolimicola. The sequence goes on along the minus strand of CALWGE010000039.1, from coordinate 21,244 downwards.
TCGCTGAGTATCTGGTAGAGATGGCGAATAAGTTTGTCATCGGAAATGCGGGAGAAAAATTCCGGAAGCTGATTCCCTTTGTGGCGGCGCTGTTTGTCACCAGCGTGGTGTCAAATCTGATTAGTCTCATCGGGCTTCGCAGCCCGACGGCAGATCTGTCCACGGAGGCGGCCTGGGCGGTGGTGGTCTTTATTATGATTACAGCCCAGAAGATTAAGACGGGCGGTCTGGGAGGATACCTGAAGGGCTTTACGACCCCCATTGCGGTGATGACGCCCTTTAATATTCTTTCGGAGCTTGCGACGCCGGTCAGCATGGCCTGCCGTCATTTCGGAAATATTCTTTCCGGCGTAGTTATTAACGGACTGATTTACGGAGCCCTTGCTCTGGCAAGTTCAGCGCTTCTGGGACTGATTCCGGGAGCGGTCGGAGATCTGCTTTCACAGATTCCGATTCTGGACGTGGGAATTCCCGCGGTGCTGTCCGTTTATTTTGACTGGTTCTCAGGCTTTATGCAGGCGTTTATTTTCTGCATGCTGACTGTCATGTATATCGCCAATGCGGCGGAGGAGTAGGAAAAGCCTGGAAACAGGGAAACATGTAAACGTAAAAAAGAAAATAACAGAATAACACAGACAATTACAGGAGGATTATATTATGGAATTTCAGTTACTTGCAAAAGGTATCGCGTTGGCAGGATGTGCAATCGGAGCGGGTCTGGCGCTGATCGCCGGAATCGGACCTGGTATCGGAGAAGGTAACGCGGTTGCGAAGGCTCTGGAAGCTATCGGACGTCAGCCGGAGTGCAGAAATGAGGTAACCCCGACCATGCTGCTTGGCTGTGCCATCGCAGAGACAACCGGTATCTACGGTTTCGTAACCGGCCTGCTTCTGATCTTTGTGGCTCCCGGAATGTTTATGAATTTCCTGGGATAATAAGCGCGCAGGGATACAGAACAGGAGGTTGCAGGTATGAACGTAGTACAGGATTTGGTCGGAATCGTGCCGTGGACTTTTATAGCGCAGATTGCGAACCTGTTCATTCAGGTGTACCTGATTAAGCGCTTCCTCTTTAAACCCGTCAATAAGATTATTGAGGAGAGAAGAGCCCTGGCGGACGCGAAGATTCAGGATGCGGACCGGGCAAAGGAAGAGGCTGAGGCGATGAAGGCAGAGTATGAGCAGAACATGCTGGAGGCAAAGGCGAAGGCGAGTGAGATTCTTCAGACAGCCCAGAAGACGGCAGCCGTTCAGAGCGAGGAAATTCTGAAGGAGGCGGCAGCCCAGGCTGCGGCGCTGAAGTCAAAGGCCGAGAGCGATATTGCTCAGGAAAAGCGCAAGGCAGTCAACGAGATCAAGGATGAGATCGGCGGCATCGCCGTGGAGATTGCCGGAAAGGTCATCGAGCGGGAAATCAGCGAGGAAGACCACGCAAAACTGATAGACGAATTTATTTCAAATGTAGGTGAGGCGTCATGACGAAAGCTGCAGGGCTTTACGGCGGCAGTCTCTATGACCTTGCCGCAGAGGAGGGTCTCACCGGTACCATGCTGGAGGAGATGCAGGAGATAAGGAAGCTGTTCCGGGAGAATCCGGAGTATGTGAGTCTTCTTGCTCAGCCGGCAGTGCCCAGGGAAGAACGGCTTGACCTGATTGAAAAGGCCTTTGGGTCCCAGGCGGAGCGGTATCTGGTGAATTTTATAAAATTACTGTGTGAGAGAAATCTTCTCTCAGAGTATGCGGGCTGCTGTGAGGAATTTAAGCGGCGGTATTACGCGGATCACGGAATCGCGGAAGCTTCAGTGACCAGCGCGGTGCCCCTGAATGAATCTCAGGCAGAGGCGCTTAAGAGCAGGCTCGAGAAGAACAGCGGCAAAAAGATTGTGCTGATTCAGAAGACGGACCCATCCGTCCTGGCAGGCCTGCGTGTGGAACTGGAAGGAAAACAGCTGGACGGCACGGTACAGAGCCGTCTTGAAGGGATTTCCAGAAAGCTGGAGGAAACCCTTGTTTAGAACTTAAAGGATGGGAATGGAAACATGCAATTAAAACCTGAAGAAATATCCAAAGTCATCCGCAGTCAGATTAAGTACTATGAAAACGCCATTCAGCAGAATGAAACGGGTACGATTCTGATGGTGGGTGATGGAATTGCAAGGGCCAGCGGCCTCGTAAACTGCATGGCAGGCGAGCTGCTGGAATTTGAGGATGGCAGCTTCGGTATGGCGCAGAACCTGGAGGAGAACAGCGTATCTATCGTTCTGTTCGGTTCTGATGAGAATATCGGAGAAGGTCAGACCGTAAAGCGTACCGGAAAGGTTGTATCCGTTCCGGTGGGAGAGGCTATGATCGGCCGCGTGGTTAACGCGCTGGGACAGCCTATCGACGGAGCAGGCCCCATCGCGACGGAGGAATTCCGCCCGATCGAGAGCCCGGCTCCCGGTATCTGTGAGAGACGTTCCGTTTATGAGCCGTTGCAGACCGGTATTAAGGCTATCGACGCCATGATTCCGATTGGACGGGGACAGCGTGAGCTGATCATTGGAGACCGTCAGACCGGAAAGACGACGGTTGCCGCAGATACCATCATTAACCAGAAAGGCAAGGATGTTATCTGTATTTATGTGGCTATCGGACAGAAGCGTTCCACGGTTGCTTCCCTGGTAGAGAACCTGACGAAAAACGGCGCTATGGATTATACAATTGTGGTGGCGGCGACTGCTTCTGAGGCGAGTCCGCTGCAGTACATCGCGCCTTATTCCGGCTGCGCCATGGGCGAGTATTTTATGTACAAAGGACAGCATGTGCTGATTATTTATGATGATCTGAGCAAGCATGCGGTGGCCTACCGTGCGCTCTCGCTGCTGATCCGCCGTCCGCCCGGCCGTGAGGCGTATCCCGGCGATGTCTTCTATCTGCACTCCAGACTTCTGGAGCGTGCGGCCAAGCTGGACGACGCCCACGGAGGCGGTTCTCTGACGGCGCTGCCGATTATCGAGACCCAGGCCGGAGACGTGTCTGCCTATATTCCGACGAACGTCATTTCGATTACGGACGGACAGATTTATCTGGAGACAGAGCTCTTCCACTCCGGCGTTATGCCGGCGGTAAACCCGGGTATCTCTGTATCCCGAGTAGGAGGAAACGCTCAGATTAAGGCCATGAAGAAGGTGGCCGGTACTCTGAAGCTGATTTATTCTCAGTATCGTGAGCTGCAGAGCTTCGCCCAGTTCGGTTCCGATCTGGATGCTGATACGAAAGCGCGTCTGGAGCAGGGCGCCCGTATCGTGGAAGTCCTGAAGCAGGATCAGAACGCGCCGGTACCTGTGGAGAAGCAGGTGGCGATTCTCTATGCAGTTACAAAGGGAATTCTTGCAGATGTGGCTGTGGAGGATGTAAAAGCCTATGAGGCCGGACTCTATACGTATCTGGATACGGATGCGGAAGGCGCGGCTGCCATGCAGGAGATCCGCGCTACCGGAAAACTGGAGCCGGAGACGGAAGAAAAGATGAAGGCTGCGATAGAGACCTATACGGAGAATTTTCTGAATACAAGACCTGAAAAGTAAGCGATAAAGGAGGAAGCACATGGCTGGAAATATGAAATCGGTAAAGCTGCGCATAAAAAGTGTGCAGAGTACGATGCAGATTACCAAGGCGATGGAACTGGTAGCATCCTCCAAACTGCGCAGGGCGAAGGAATACGCGGACGCCTGCCGCCCTTATTTCCATGAACTGTATGAGACGCTTGAGGAGATTGCAGACGGCAATACGGATTTTACTTCCGTATACGCAAAAAAGGCAGACTCCCCCAGATACTGCTACGTGGTACTGGCGGGTGACCGCGGGCTGGCCGGCGGCTATAACAGCAACCTGTTTAAGGCGCTGGAAGCAGAAGCGGCGGGAAAGGATTATGTGGTTCTGCCCCTGGGAAAGAAGGCGGCCGAATATTTCCGGCGCCGCGAAATCCCCATTCTGACAGAAAAATATGCGCAGATTGCGGACGTGTCCGTGTCGGACTGCTTTGAGATGGCAAAGATGCTGTGCAAAAAATTCAGAAACAGGGAGTTCGGACATATTGAACTCTGCTATACCAGGTTCCTTTCCATGCTGTCACAGCAGACGGATGTGATATCCATGCTGCCCCTGACAGATCTGGACAGAAAGAGTCCGGAGGAAAAAAAGCAGATACGGAACCTGATTCTCTATGAGCCCGGCGCCGAAGAGGTTTTCGACGCGATTGTTCCGGAGTATCTGGCAGGCCTTATCTACGGCGGCGTCTGCGAATCCAGAGTCAGCGAGCTGGCGGCCAGAAGAACGGCTATGGAAGCGGCCACCAACAATGCAGAGGAAATGATTGAAAACCTGAATCTGTATTACAACCGCGCCCGTCAGGCCAGCATCACGCAGGAAATTACAGAGATTGTGGGAGGCGCAGAGGGTATCTGATGCTTCAGGGTATGGAATCAGAATAAGGAGATTCATAGAATGAGTGAAAAACACATTGGCGAGGTAGTGCAGGTTATCGGTCCGGTACTGGACATTCGTTTTGCACACGATGAACTGCCTGCACTGCTGAGTGCTATTGAGATTGATAATCATGGAGTAAAGCTTACGGCGGAGGTGGCTCAGCAGATTGGCGACAATACCGTCCGCTGCATCGCCATGAATTCCACTGACGGACTGGTCAGAGGAACGAAGGCAGTCGATACGGGAAGTCCCATTACGGTGCCCGTTGGCGAGGAATGTCTGGGCCGTATTTTCAACCTGCTGGGAGATCCGGTGGATGAGAAGCCGGCGCCCAAAACAGAAGAACGCTGGCCGATCCATCGTCAGGCTCCGCCTTATGAGGAGCAGATGCCTGCGACGGAGATTCTGGAGACAGGCATCAAGGTCGTGGACCTGATTTGTCCCTACGCGAAGGGCGGAAAAATCGGTCTGTTCGGAGGAGCAGGCGTAGGAAAGACAGTTCTGATTATGGAGCTGATTCATAACGTGGCTACGGCTCACGGCGGCCTTTCTGTATTTACAGGAGTAGGAGAGCGTACCCGTGAGGGCAACGACCTTTACAATGAAATGCAGGAGAGCGGCGTTATTGACAAGACGGCCCTGGTTTACGGGCAGATGAACGAGCCCCCCGGAGCGCGTATGCGTGTGGGCCTGTCAGGACTTACCATGGCAGAGTATTTCCGGGATGTGAAGAACCAGGATGTGCTGCTCTTCATCGATAATATTTTCCGTTTCACCCAGGCAGGTTCCGAGGTATCGGCTCTGCTTGGACGTATGCCGTCCGCGGTAGGTTATCAGCCTACTCTGGCGACAGAAATGGGCGCTCTGCAGGAGAGAATTACTTCTACGAGAAAGGGATCCATCACTTCTGTTCAGGCTGTTTATGTGCCGGCAGATGACCTGACAGACCCGGCTCCTGCCACCACCTTTACCCATCTGGATGCCACGACGGTTCTGTCCCGTGAGATTTCCAGTCAGGGTATTTATCCTGCTGTGGATCCGCTGGATTCCACAAGCCGTATCCTGTCTCCGGAGGTAGTGGGAACAGAGCATTATGAGATTGCCCGTTCGGTACAGCGTGTGCTGCAGCGTTATAAAGAGCTGCAGGATATCATTGCCATCATGGGTATGGATGAACTGTCTGAGGAAGACAAGCTGACAGTAAGCCGCGCCCGCAAGGTACAGCGTTTCCTGTCCCAGAGCTTTTCCGTGGCAGAGCAGTTCACAGGCATGCCGGGACAGTACGTGCCGCTTAAGGAGACACTGCGCGGCTTCCGCATGATTCTGGACGGAGAGTGCGACGATATTCCGGAGAGCTGCTTCCTGTTTGCGGGAACCATCGATGATGTATTTGAGAAGGCGAAGAAGCAGTAAAGGAGGCTGTCTATGAAGACATTTCCGTTGTGTATCGGAACGCCGGACGGCCTGCAGTTTGACGGAGAGGCAGAGCGAATTTTCTGCAGAAGCATTACAGGGGATCTGGAGATTCTGGCAGGACACTGCAATTTCTGTACGGCTCTGGGAATGGGCCGTGCCTATGTGGCGCTTCCGGATGGAACAAGGCGTGAGGCGGCCTGCATCGGCGGTATGCTTTCCGTAATGAACGGAAACTGCCGCGTTCTGGCGACGACCTGGGAGTGGGTAGAGGATATTGACGCACAGCGTGCCCGGGAGGCCAAGGAGCGTGCGGAAAAGGCTATAGCTACAGGCGGTCTTACGGAACAGGAATACAAAATTGCGGAAGCCAGACTGAAAAGAGCCCTGGTTCGTCTGGGCGTGAAGGAATAGCTGAGTGGCAAACAGGGAACGGCTGCATATATTGCTAAAAAAAGGATTTTTTATGAATTCTTATGACGAGCCATACATGCAGGGACAGCGGTCCCCGGAATCCTTTTTCGGAACTTATCAGCAATATCCGTTTTACCCTTATCTGCCTTGGGCGGACGAAAAGACGCGCGATCGGCGAAGGTTTCAGGACCTGTATCCATCCATGGCTAGACAGGTTCAGCCGCTGGTAGAAGAAGAATGCGACCGGCTGGAATATGAAGGGAGCTTTATGTTTGACGAGTATCCTGACAGATTCCTGCTTCGCCGTGTAAGCCGGCGAATCTGTGATCGGCTGGACAAAAGACTGTATCAGGATGATGTGATGATGCAGGAGTCCTCCGGGAAGGACTGGACAGAGGATCTTGTAATGGTGATGCTTCTGAACGAAATGTATCAGAGACGCTGCCGCAGACGTGAACGGCGTTTTGGAAGAGTTTTTTAAACAAAAGCACAGAAAAATATCAGGGATCGGCGTAACGGACAGAAGTCTGCAGGAAGCGCCGATCCTTTTTCACAGTCAGAAATGAAAAACGTTTCGGAATACAAAAAGAGAAGAGAACAGAAAGGATGTACAACACCATGAGAGAGAAATATGCAGACACACCGGACAAAGAAGCGAACCGTTACGTGGCTCTGTGCGATATCTGGCGAGAAAAATATCTCCAGCTGGACAGAGAGGAGCTGAAAGAGCGGTTTCATCTGAAAAGTGACGCGGAATCTCATTATATTACTTATTTTCATCAGCAGTATCGGATTGATCAGAGCACCGGTATGATTTTTCTGGAGTCAGATCCCGAACGGGAACTGGGATTTGACACGGTGATGGCAGTTTATCATCTGTTTTACTATGCAAAGCCATATGCAAAGGTTTCAGGCGTCTTTGTTCCCTTCCGTGAAGTAAAGAGGGCGGCGCCTTTTGACGCGGCGTTTAAACGGGGAGTGCTGGGAAATGCAGCCAGAGATTTTGAGGGACATCTGGAAGAACTGCATAGAGCCTGCCGGGCCCTGGGAGGACAGCCTCTGAAGCAGGGCGACGCAGGCTATCAGATAAATGCCTTTGACTGTATGCCGCTTCAGATGCTGTTCTGGGATGGGGATGAGGAATTTCCTGCTCAGGCAAATGTTCTGTTTGACGCAGATATTACAGACTTTCTGCATGAGGAGACAGTGGTGCTTATAGGTGGAGAACTGTTCCGGAGGCTGCGGGAGGAAGCGGGCTCAGGGAGCCTGAATATTTCCTGACGCTGCCCACTTTCTGGCCTGTTCCACTGCCAGGAAAAGGCCGTCGTGATCTACGTCGGCAGTCACATAATCGGCGGCGGCCCGGACCTCTGCCATAGCGTTTCCCATGGCGATACCGAAGGCTGCAGCCCGGATCAGTCCCAGATCGTTCATGCTGTCGCCGATGGCTACGGTATGCTCCCAGGAGGCATGAAAGTATTCCAGAATTTTTGCGGCTCCGTGTTCCTTGCCGGCTGCAGCCGGAATAATGTCAGCGCCGCCCATTTCATCTCCCATGTAAAGCAGGCGCACTTCCGGGAAATGATTCTGAACGTCTGCAATGGCCTCAGGGGTATCGGCCAGGAAAAAGGAAGGACGCTTTTCTTTGTAGAGAATCCGGAAGGCGTCGCCGCCCTGGGGAATGATTTTGCGGTTCCGGTTTACATTCAGTCTCAGAAAACGTTCCAGATTGGTGGTACACCAGAAGCCGTTCCAGCCCGATACAATACAGTATCCCTTTTCTGTCACATAATCCAGAATCCGTTTCTGCAGCTCAGGTTCAAAGAACTCTTCCCAAATCAGTTTTCCCTCTGCTTCGATGATGGCTCCGTTGGCACTGACCAGGCCGTCCGGAACGAAGCGGCCCTGGAACTCTTCAGGAAGTTCGGAACTGCGGAAGGCCCGTCCGCTGGCCAGAAAGACACGGCATCCGTCAGCCTTCAAAGATTCAAGAGCCCGGAGAGCGCTTTCCGGTACAGACCAGGTGCGGTGGCTGAATATGGTGTTATCGTAGTCAATAAAAAAGAAAGGTGTCATGAAATTCTCCTTTTCTGATATTCACAAATATTGTGTTATCAGTATAGATCTTTTTAAGAAGGAAAAAAAGTCTCAAAAACGAAGAAACCCTCTGCAGAAAGAAAAATGTAAAATGACAGGTTCGCAAGGTTATGGTATAATATGAACAGAGATTTTGCGCTGTTTTTCGGCATTTTGATCCCAATCTGAGGTATTTACAAATAGAGAGATTGTGTTATACTAGTTTAAGGCTAAAACGGGAATAGTTTTGGCTGAAACAGACAAGATAGACAGCAGAGATGTGTATTAACAATAGATAATAAAAAAGTGAGTCAGAAAAGCGCTGGGAGAAATTATGGAGCAGTATGTGATTAAAGGCGGCACCCCCCTGGTAGGTGAAGTGGAGATCGGCGGAGCAAAGAATGCTGCGCTGGCTATTCTTGCGGCTGCGATTATGTCGGATGAGACAGTAGTGGTGGAGAATCTTCCGGATGTTCGGGATATTAATGTCCTTCTGGAAGCGATGCAGAAGATTGGCGCGTATGTGGAACGGATAGATCGGCATACGGTGAAGATAAACGGGTCCCAGATAGGGGATTTCAGTGTGGATTATGAATACATCAAGCGGATTCGCGCTTCCTATTACCTTCTGGGAGCTCTGCTTGGAAAGTATAAGCGGGCGCAGGTTCCGCTTCCGGGCGGCTGCAATATTGGAAGCCGGCCTATCGATCAGCACCTGAAGGGCTTCCGTGCCCTGGGCGCCGAGGTAAAGATAGAGTATGGTTTTATCGTGGCAGAAGCAAAAAAGCTTCAGGGAAGCCACATTTATCTGGACGTGGTTTCTGTAGGCGCCACCATTAATATCATGATGGCTGCAGCCATGGCGGAAGGAAATACCGTGATCGAGAATGCGGCCAAAGAGCCTCATGTGGTAGATATGGCTAACTTCCTGAACAGCATGGGAGCGAACATTAAGGGCGCCGGTACGGATATTATCCGCATCCGCGGTGTGGAAAGTCTCCATGGTACGGAATATCCGATTATCCCGGATCAGATTGAGGCGGGTACGTTTATGTTTGCCGCGGCTGTCACCAGAGGGGATGTAACTGTGAAAAACGTGATTCCCAAGCACCTGGAGGCGACCACTTCAAAGCTTCTGGAGATTGGCTGCGAAATCGAGGAGCTGGATGACGCGGTGCGTGTAGTCAGTTCAAAAGGACTGAAATGCACGAATGTGAAGACCCTGCCTTATCCCGGCTTCCCCACAGATATGCAGCCCCAGATTACCGTCGCGCTGGCTCTGGCCAAAGGCAGCAGTATTGTTACTGAGAGCATATTTGAAAATCGTTTCAAATATGTGGATGAACTGTCGCGAATGGGAGCGAATATCAAAGTGGAGAGCAATACGGCCATTATTGAAGGTGTGGAGCGTTTTACGGGAGCGCAGGTATCCAGTCCGGATCTGCGAGCCGGCGCAGCGTTGGTGCTTGCCGGTCTGGCGGCAGACGGATTCACTATTGTGGACGATATTCATTATATTGAGCGTGGATATGAGCGTTTTGATGAAAAGCTTCGCAGTCTGGGAGCTGAGATTGAGAAGGTATCTGACGAACGTGAGCTCCAGAAATTCCGTCTGAGAGTAGGTTGACAAACGTCTGGAACTGGTGTATTGTAGACCACATGATAGGCAAATTAAATATTGTAAGAATTTTCTCTTATTCAGAGTGATGGAGATACATAGGATCTGTGAAGTCACGGCAACCCCGCGAAGCGGAAGGTGCCAGCCTGAGCGAGTATAATCGAACAATAAGAGGATTTGGTTATCAGTTTATAACAGGTCCGCTTTCAGCGGACCTTTTTTTACACGTTGGCAATGAGCGCTGCGCAGACAGGCGCCGGAAACCTGAGCCATACTTGTATGGGGAAGGCTGAAGGGGACTGCCTGCATAGGGCGAAGCCCGTGAGCCCGGGAAGCTTCGCTTCTCGGGCTGCAGTGCTCTCCTGCACTGCGGAAGCAGGCTTCTGTTCCCAAGCTGCAGTGCGCAGAAAATTTCGAAAGAAGATTTGTACTCAGGAAAGGAAAACACAATGGAAAAACTTTTATTTACTTCAGAATCCGTAACCGAAGGTCATCCGGATAAAATCTGTGACCAGATTTCAGATGCAATTCTGGACGCTCTGCTTGAGCAGGATCCCATGAGCCGTGTAGCCTGTGAAACAGCTACGACGACAGGTATGGTTCTCGTAATGGGTGAGATTACGACGAAGGGCTATGTGGATATTCAGAAAATTGCCCGCGATACGATTCGGGAAATCGGGTATGACAGAGGCAAGTATGGATTTGACGCAGACAACTGCGCAATTATCACGGCGATTGACGAGCAGTCCGCAGATATTGCCATGGGCGTGAACAAGGCGCTGGAAGCTAAGGAGAACCAGATGACTGACGATGAAATCGAGGCTATCGGGGCAGGAGACCAGGGTATGATGTTTGGTTACGCTGTGAACGAAACACCGGAGCTGATGCCGTATCCCATAGCTCTGGCTCATAAATTGACACGTCAGCTTACAAAGGTGCGCAAGGACGGAACTCTCCCTTATCTCCGTCCGGACGGAAAGTCTCAGGTGACAGTAGAGTATGATGAAAACGGCAGACCCTGCAGACTGGATGCAGTGGTTCTTTCCACACAGCACAGCGAGGAGGTATCACAGGAGCAGATTCATCAGGATATCCGGAAGTATGTATTTGACGCGGTGATTCCGGCAGAAATGGTGGACGAGAACACGAAGTTCTTCATTAACCCCACCGGCCGTTTCGTGATAGGAGGTCCGCACGGTGACAGCGGACTGACCGGACGCAAGATTATTGTAGATACCTACGGCGGAATGGCCCGTCACGGCGGCGGTGCTTTTTCCGGAAAGGACTGCACCAAGGTGGATCGCTCCGCGGCGTATGCGGCCCGTTATGTAGCAAAGAATATTGTGGCGGCAGGACTGGCGGACAAGTGTGAAATTCAGCTTTCCTACGCTATCGGCGTAGCGCGTCCCACATCGATTAATGTAGAGACTTTTGGAACAGGAAAACTGTCCGACAGCCGTCTGGTGGAAATTGTCCGGGAGAATTTTGATCTGCGTCCGGCAGGAATCATCCGTATGCTGGATCTGAGAAAGCCGATTTATAAGAAGACGGCGGCTTATGGTCATTTTGGCCGCACGGATCTGGATCTTTCCTGGGAGAGAACAGACAGAGCGGAGGCTCTGAAAAAATATCTGCCGGCATAAGATAAGTCTGCGGAACAGAACAGATTGAGAATGGAAAAAGAAACAGGAATCAGTCAGAATGTGGAAATTCTGCTGCTTTCTGTTTCTTTTTGTTATATGAGATGTTATAAAAGTATTGTGCAATATGCATAAAAAACAAGAACTATTTTTGACATCTGAATCTAATTTCACGAATGAGAGAGAAGGATGTGAAATTAATTTCATAATACACGCAAATAATTGACATAATTTCATCCATCTCCTATGATATAACCAACACGTGTGAGAGAAAATATAACAAAACCGCAGCGGGGAACGGACCGGGAGATACAGGAGAAAGGCCAGGCCGCCAGCTTCTGTTCACCAGTGTGCGGTAAGTGATAACACAAGAAAGTGGGGAAAGATATGAATGTAATAACCAGTATCTGGAATGTGCTGTTTAACAATGTTCTTGCACAGCCAGCTATTTTTATCGGTCTTATTGTAGTTGTCGGCTACGCGCTGCTGAAACGGAAATGGTATGAAGTCGCTGCGGGATTTATCAAAACGGTAGTCGGTTATATGATTCTGCAGCTGGGCGCAGGCTCTCTGAAAAACACTGTACAGCCTCTGTTGAATGGTATTCAGCAGAAGTGGGCTATTGACGCGGTTGTTATCGACCCGAACTTCGGTCTGACCGCTGCCCAGAGCGCTCTGGAAAGCATCGGCGTTACCACATCCTTTGCGATGATTACACTGCTGATTGCCTTTGTCTGGAATATTCTTCTGGTATTTTTCCGTAAGTATACAAAGGTTCGTACCCTGTTTACCACAGGACACATTATGGTAAAGCAGTCTACGGTAGCAACCTGGATTATCTTCTTCCTGATTCCGGAACTCCGGAACATGGGAGGAATCGTTCTCATCGGTCTTCTCTGTGGAACCTACTGGTCTGTATTCTCAAACCTGACTGTAGAGGCAACGCAGGAGCTGACAGATGGTTCCGGTTTTGCCATCGGACATCAGCAGATGCTCGGCGTATGGTTTGCTTATCGCTTCGGTAAATTCTTCAAGGGAAAAGATAAGGGCGAAAAGGAAGAAAAGAAAGAACTCAAGCTTGGCGGAGCCATGAAGGTTCTGGATGACTATGTGGTTTCCACAACTCTGATTATGCTTCTGTTCTTCGGAACAATTATGGTAATTCTCGGACCCGAACTGCTCAAGGAGCTGGATGCAGGCAATTATACAAAGGGCCTGACCTTCCCGGTATACATCTTCCAGCGTTGTGCATCCTTCGCGGTATCTCTGGTAGTACTGAAAACAGGTATCCGTATGTTCGTAGGCGAGATGGTGGAATCCTTTGAGGGTATCTCCGGTTCCATTCTGCAGGGTTCTCTGCCGGCAGTAGACTGTGCGGCTACATACTCCTTCGGAGATTCCAACGCTGTTACACTTGGCTTCCTTTTCGGAGCTGTAGGTCAGCTGATTGCAATCGTGGGTCTGCTTGTATTCAAGTCCCCGCTGATGATTATTCCCGGTTTCGTACCGCTGTTCTATGACAATGCCACCATCGGTCTGTATGCGAACATGAAGGGCGGCATGAAAGCGCTGATTGCCTGCTGTGTAGGCTCAGGTCTTCTGCAGGTTCTGGGAAGTGCCTTCGCTATCGGATTGTTCCAGATGGGAAGCTTCGGCGGTTATGTAGGAAACCTTGACTGGGCGACGCTGTGGCCTGTTATGGGTGTGGCAATCAAATATCTGATGGTGCCGGGCGCAGTTCTGTGTATCATTGGTATGCTGATTATCCCGCAGATACAGTACCGCAAGAATAAAGAGAACTATTTCAGCCTCGGAATGGACGAGGATTAATTGAAAAGAAAGGATGGAAACGGCTATGTTGAAAGTATTGGTTGCATGCGGATGTGGAATGGGAAGCTCACAGCTTCTGAAGATGAACTGCTCAAATGTGCTGAAGAAGATGGGCGTAGAGCACACAATTCACCATACCAGTATTGACGAGGCGAAATCCACAGCTCATGACTACGACCTGATTGTAGTCGGCGAGAACTTTGTCAGCAGCTTCAATGTAAAAGAAGGAACGAAAGTCATCGGACTGAAGAATCTGATGAACAAGAAGGAGCTGGAAACAAAGCTGAAAGAAAGCGGAGTTGCAGACTGAAGCATTTGAAACATGGCGCCGCCCGGGTGCCGTGAGGAAAACAGGATAAAGGAGAAAAGATATGAGGCAGATTGGCGATGAGGAACTGGCTGTGATAGCAGAAGTGGCGCGCATGTATTACATAGAAGGCATGTCACAGCTGGACATCGCCAATATGCTCTTTTTTTCCAAAGCCAAGGTGTCCAGGGCCCTTCGGATTGCCCGGGAAGAAGGCATTGTGGAATTTCATATTAATTTTCCATTGAAGCGTTCCATGCGGCTGGAGTCAGAGCTGAAGAGAAAATTCGGTCTTCAGGAAGCTCTGGTTGTCACCGATTTGTACAGCAATCAGAACACAGACATTTCTATTAAGCGGATCGGGGAGATGGCCGCCAGCCATCTGGACGAGATTCTTAAAGACGGAGATACCATTGGTCTTTCCTGGGGAAGGACCATGTATCAGACCGTGCGTCAGCTGGATCCCTCTTCTCCCAGAAAAATTCAGGTAGTACAACTGGTAGGTAATTCCACAGATGCCTACAACAGCCAGGAACTGGATGTAACCACCCTGGTGCAGAGGATGGCCCAGGCTTTTCAGGGCACAGCCACGATGCTGTATGCTCCCATGTACATCAACAGCGATATCGTACGGCGGGAGCTGATGAAAGAGCGGCTGATACAAAAAGCTCTGGAGACAATCAATCAGGTAGACTATGTGCTTACAGGGATTGCCGATGTGTCGCTGGAACGCTCGCTGAACAGCTGGGCGGGTTACCTGACGGAACAGAAAAAACGGGATTTGATGAAAAAGGGTGCTGTGGGCTATATCTGCGGGTACTTCTTTGACAGAGACGGCAATAAGCTGCAGGATCCCATCAACGATAAAATCATCGGTATTTCATTTGAAAAGCTGAAAAAGGGCCCCCGTGTCATAGCGGCAGCGGGCGGCGTAGATAAAACCCATGCAATCTGCGGAGCTCTCAGAGGAAAGCTTATCGACTGTCTCATTACAGACAGCCGGATTGCGGAGAAGCTCATGGGTATGCAGAGCGGTCCGGTTTAAGCCGCTCGGAGAGGAGTTGACTATGTCAGATAAAATTACTTACAGCTTCAGCGAAAGCCTGATAAAGAGACAGGCGGAAGCCGAAAAGCAGATGCTGGCAGAGTGGAAAAGCGGGGAATATACCTTTGATAACCCACTGATAAAGATGAATCCGTATCTTATTAATCCGCTGGCGGCTGTAGTTCTCTTTACAACAGAAAAAGAGACGGCTGTTACGGTTACTGTATATGGAAAGGAAGAGCGGGGAAATATTGTACATACCTTCCCGCGGGCAAAAGAACATGTGATTCCGGTACTGGGGCTGTATGGTGACTGTGAGAACCGGGTAGAGCTCAGAACCTATGAGGGACATACAAAGGAACTTCGGATCAGGACAGAGCCCCTGAGCGAGGATGTGCCGAAACTTCATTATATAAAGACAGAGCCGGAATATACTTCAAGAGATCTCATTTTCGTAACGCCTTCCCTGAACGCGCTGGCAACAGGTTTTGACTACCGGGGAGATGTGAGATGGCACCTGACCGTGCCGGTAGTATTTGACATGAAGCGTCTGAAAAACGGGAATTTCCTGATCGGTACAGAGCGTGTACTGCAGATGCCTTATTATATGTCCGGTCTCTATGAGATGACCATGGCGGGAAAGATTGTAAAGGAATACTCTATCCCGGGCGGATATCATCACGATCAGTGGGAGATGGAGAACGGAGATATTCTGGTGCTTTCCGAAGATCCGGACTTTGTGACCATCGAAGACGTTATAGTGCTTCTGGATCGGGAAACCGGAAAAATCAAGAAGAGATGGGATCTGAAAGACTGCCTGACACCGGGAGAAGGTCCTTCCGGCGGATATACGGATCGCGACTGGTTCCATAATAACGCGCTCTGGTATGATAAAAACAATCATTCCATTACACTTTCCGGCCGTCATACAGATACACTTATCAACATTGATTATGAGACGGGAGAGTTAAACTGGATTATCGGAGATCCGGAGACCTGGCCGGAGGAGAAGCTGAAATACTTCTTCAAGCCGGTAGGAGACGGTGATTTTGACTGGCCTTATGAGCAGCACGCCTGTCTGGTAACGCCCAACGGAGATGTGATGTGTTTTGATAACGGCCATTACCGATCCAAGATCCGTGAGAAATTCCTTCGAAACAGAGACAGCTTTTCGAGAGGCGTTCTCTATCGGCTCAACCGGGAGGATATGACGATTGAGCAGATCTGGCAGTACGGCAAGGAACGCGGAGAGGAATTCTTCTCCTCTTACATCGGAAATGTGGAGTATTATGCAGAGGATCACTATCTTGTGCATTCCGGCGGTATCCAGTACTACGGAGAGCATGCTTCTGATAAGCCGGCGGCTCTGATGAAGGATGACCCGAATGTGCGGGCAGAGAGTATTACGGTTGAGTGGCTGGACGGAAAAGTCATCATGGAAATGAAGATTGAAGGAAACTTCTACCGTGCAGAGAAACTGCCTCTGTACCACGACCAGGATAATCTTCCTCTGGGAGAGGGAATCCGCGTGGGAGAGATGGGCGTAACGCCTGAGTTTGATACTCTGATTCCTATGGAGCCCTGCGGAGAGCTGCTGCCTTATCGCTATGAGGCACAGCTGATTGAGGAAGAGGATCGTTTCACATTCAAGGCTATCTTCGAAGGCGGTCAGCTGGTTATGCTGATGCTGGAAAATGAAGAGGAAGAGCATGGCTACTTTATCTCTACAGCCAAAAATAAATTCAACGCCCTGTGCTGCGGTACTTTCATTGAAAAAGATCCGCGGAATATCACACTCAGCGTGAACAAGGCAGGACTGAAAGGTGATTTCCAGGTACGTGTGATTGTAGACGATAAAAAGTACGATACAGGCATTCAGATTCACTGCTGATTTTAAAGCGGGGAGGCGTGGAAATGGCAGATTATGATTTGGTGATTATCGGCGGCGGCCCGGCCGGCATGACAGCCGCTATCTACGCAGCGCGGGCTGACCTGTCTGTACTGATGCTGGACAGACTGGCGCCGGGCGGCAAGATTATCAATACAAACGAGATTCAGAATTATCCCGGAGTGGGAACTGTCAGCGGAGCCGAGCTGGCTATCCAGATGTTCCAGCATACCCAGGAGCTGAATGTACCTTTTGACTACAAAACGGTCCGCGAGGTTCGTGTGGAGGCTGACGGAACGAAGACCATTTTCTGTGAAGAAGAAGATACTGTCTATACGGCCCGCGCGGTACTTCTGTGTACGGGAACAAATTCCCGGACACTGGGGGTTACCGGAGAGGATTTGTATATCGGAAACGGAATCAGCTTCTGTGCGGTCTGCGACGGGGCAGCCAGCAAGGACAAAGACGTAGTTGTTCTGGGCGGAGGAAATTCTGCAGTAGAAGAGGCAATTTATCTGGCGGGACTGGCAAAGTCGGTTACTGTGGCTGTCCGTTCTTATCTGAAGGCAGATCCCATTGCATGTGATAAGCTGCGTTCTCTGGACAATGTTACAATTCTGGAGGGCTGGGACGTGGAGGAGTTTTACGGTGACACCAGACTGAGAGGCGTGCGTCTGAAGAATAAAGCGGCAGAAGAGGAACGCTCTGTAGACTGTGCGCAGGTGTTTGAGTATATCGGTCAGATTCCGGCCACAGAATGTTTTCAGAACCTGGGAGTTCTGAACGCGGCAGGATATGTGGAAGCAGATGAACGGATGCGTACCAGAGTTCCCGGAATTTTCGCGGCGGGCGACTGCATTGTGAAGCATCTGCGCCAGGTGGTTACCGCCTGCGCGGACGGAGCTATCGCAGCCCAGGAAGTATCAAAGTATATAGCAAATATGGAAGTATAGAGACACAGACAGAAAGGGGAAGGATTATGTTAAGAGAAGTAACAGAACAGGAATTCCGTCAGGAAGCCGGCAGCGGCCTGGTACTGGCTGATTTTTATTCCACAACCTGCGGTCCCTGCAAAATGCTGGCGTTCGTGCTGGCTGATGTAGATAAGACCTGCGGTGATAAAGTGAACATTATGAAAATCGATTTTGATAAGTGTCCGGATCTGGTGGAAGAGTACGGCGTGGCAGGATATCCCACATTGATTCTTCTGAAGGATGGAAAGGAAATCAAACGAGTTTCCGGACTCCAGCAGAAGCCGGCTATCATCAGGATGATCGAGGATGAGGCATAATTACAGCAGTAAGTTTCAGGGGCAAGGTATTTAAAACATAGGATGAATCTTATGGGGAAAGGGCATGGTTTCGAAAGACCATGCCCTTTTTAGATGATGTTCCCGTGTATTTCTTAATATTTTCGGAGAATTCTTGAAATTTTCTTAATAAATTTTCATGAGGTTGCTTTTGCAGGAATATAATGGTACTCTGAAAGTAAATCTGTAAACAGGACACAGAGAATTACATGGACAGGCCGGAACCGGCAGTGTCTGAAAGAGGAGATAATTATGAAGAAGAATATAAAAGGGGGACGGACGCTCATTACTTCAGCGGTTCTTCTGCTTCTGGTCATTGCCGGAGCATGGGTGCTGAAGGAGAGAAGCGAGGACAGAAAGGCTGCGGAAGCGGCAGCGCTTCAGGCGGAGCAGGAGGCAGAGGAAGCAGCCGCTCTGAAAGCAGAACAGGAAGCGCAGAAAGCAGCAGAGCAGACGGCCCAGGAAGCAGCGCAGCAGGCAGAACAGCAGGCAGCAGATGAGACTGCCCGACAGGAACAGGAGAGAGCTTCTTTTGTGACAGATTATGAAAGTATGCCTCTTCTGAATACAACCCCCATTCGGAACTTGTCACTGGAGATAGGCGGCACCGAGGATGAGATCCGCCTGAACTGGATGTCGCCCGACGGGAATCCGGGAAAAGTAAGCTGGTACACGGTTCAGACGGGGGATTTGCAGACGGTGGATGCCCAGTGTACGGCATCAGTCACCACACCGGGGTATTATGTAAATAAGGCTGCAGTGACAGGTCTGGAACCGGGCATGACCTATGCGTATAAAGTGGGAAATGACGCCGGAGGCTGGTCTCCGGAGTATCATTATACAGTCCCTGATGTGAATACGGACGAGGGGTTCACTTTTCTGGTGACTTCTGACGCAGAGATTGGACAGGATCAGTATAATGAAATGCAGGTGACAGTGGATGACTGGGACAGGACGGTCACACGTCTTACAGACTATGTGCCGGAAGCTCAGTTCCTGATTCATGCGGGAGATCAGGTGGGTCAGTTCGGCAGTCTGGAGCAGTACGCAGGTTTTCTCGACCATCTGGCGTTGTATAAGATTCCGCTCGCTCCCGTGGTGGGAAACCATGATGTGGCCAATGAAGACATGGTGGAAGAACTGGGGTACGGGGCAGGCCCGTATTTCTATGAACACTTTAATGTACCGAACCGTTCGGAACAGTACGGAACAAATAACGGAGATCAGACGGGGGACTACTATTTTATCCGGGGAGATGTTCTGTTTATCGTTCTGAACAGCTGTACAGAGCAGGAGACAGATATTCATGAACAGTATGTTCCGCAGGTGGTTGCCCAGCATCCGGATACGAAATGGAGAGTTATCATTCAGCATTATCCGGCGTACAGCGGGGTACAGAAGTATCAGGAAAAACTGGATGCCTGGATCCGCAATTCGCTGGCTTACATCTGCGAAGACAATGATATTGATCTGGTGATTTCAGGACATGACGCTGCCTATTCCCGGTCCGCGTTTACCAACAGACGCTGCGAGCGATACGAAGGATATGACTATTCCTCCGGAGGAGTGGCGGTGAATCCTGAGGGAACCATGCATGTAACCTGCAGTACGGCTACGGGAAGTGTTTATCATGATTCGGCACCCAATGAAAATCTGGTATTCCAGGGACAGCCGCAGGAGCCCATGGCGTTGAGGATAGACGTGACGGATACGGAGCTGCATCTGAGGGCCTACGTGATGGATTCCTGGACCTTGTATGATGAATATACAATCCAGAAGACTTGACAAGCGGCGAAAAGCCTGCTATATTACCCTCAGCTGATGGAGAAAAATGCCCGTTTCAGGGCATCATAAGCATAGAAAAGGCGATGAAGAAGAGGAGTACGCAGAGGAAAGGCGTCATACAGAGAGGGCGGCCCATGGCTGAGAGGCTGCCGGAGAAGAGCTGACTGCGGAAGGTAGCTTTGGAGCCGGGACGGAGAAAATCTAAAGTAACTGTCCACGTCTGACCAGCGTTATCGGGGAATGAGATATACGGACGCGTCTGCGCGCCGTATAGGAAACAAGGTGGTACCGCGCATTTTGCAGAACAAAATGACGCCCTTTCGGAAGAAAGGGCGTCTTTTTATCAGAGGAGGAATCATGGAATGAAAGAACTGGCAAAGACCTACGATCCAAAAGGAATGGAGGATCGGATCTACAAAGACTGGATGGAAAAGAAATATTTCCATGCAGAAACAGACAGAAGCAGAAAACCCTTTACCATCGTGATGCCGCCCCCAAACATTACAGGAAAGCTTCACATGGGGCATGCTCTGGATAACACCCTTCAGGATATCCTGATTCGTTATAAAAGAATGCAGGGATATAACGCGCTCTGGGTTCCGGGTACGGATCATGCTTCCATTTCTACAGAGGTTAAGGTAATTAATCAGCTGAAGAAGGAAGGCATCGACAAGAACGAGCTGGGCCGGGAGGGATTTCTGAAAAGAACCTGGCAGTGGCGTGAGGAGTATGGTCATACCATTGTAGAGCAGCTGAAGAAAATCGGATCTTCCTGTGACTGGGACAGAGAGCGTTTCACGATGGACGAGGGATGTTCGAAAGCAGTGCAGGAAGTATTTCTGCGGCTCTATAAAAAGGGTTACATTTATAAGGGATCCAGAATCATTAACTGGTGTCCGGTCTGCAAAACATCCATCTCTGACGCGGAGGTAGAGCATGAGGAACAGGCAGGTCATTTCTGGCATATTAATTACCCGATCAAGGGAAGCGACAAATTCGTGGAGATCGCCACTACCAGACCGGAGACTATGCTGGGCGATACGGCTCTGGCTGTGAATCCGGACGACGAGCGGTATCAGGATATTATAGGAAAGACCGTGATTCTGCCTCTGGTAGGCCGTGAGATTCCTGTGATTGCAGATTCCTATGTAGATCGGGAATTCGGAACGGGCGTGGTAAAGATTACTCCCGCCCATGACCCCAATGACTTTGAGGTAGGAAAGCGTCACAATCTGCCGGAAATCAATATTCTGAACGATGACGCCACCATCAATGAAAACGGCGGCAAATATGCCGGCATGGATCGCTATGAGGCACGGAAGCTCATGGTAAAAGAGCTGGAGGAGCAGGGACTTCTGGTGAAGGTAGAGGACCATGCGCATAATGTGGGAACTCATGACCGCTGCGGAACTACGGTAGAGCCGCTGATCAAGCAGCAGTGGTTTGTAA